>JAEYPE010000224.1 GCA_023411035.1 Pseudomonadota bacterium | reverse complement strand
CGTGGCGCGGCGCATGGCCGACACCATCGCGCACCGCGGCCCCGATGGGGACGCGGTGTGGGCGGACGGAGAGGCCGGGGTCGCGCTCGGCCACCGGCGGCTCGCCATCGTGGAATTGTCGCCGCTGGGCCGCCAGCCGATGGAATCGGCGGACGGGCGCTGGGTCATCGCCTACAACGGCGAGATTTACAATTTCCAGGATCTGCGGGCGGAGCTGGAAGCTGCCGGCCACCGGTTCCGTGGCCATTCGGACACCGAAGTGCTGCTGGAGGGCTGCGCCGCCTGGGGGGTGGAACGCACCGTGCGGCGGTTGGTCGGCATCTTCGCCTTCGCCCTGTGGGACCGGCGCGAGCGCACGCTCTATCTGGTGCGCGACCATCTGGGCGTGAAGCCGCTCTATTGGGCGCGGATGGGCGGGGCGCTGCTGTTCGGCTCCCAGCCGAAGGCGCTGCGCGCCCATCCCGCCTTCGCGGCGGAGATCGACCGCGACGCGCTGTCCGCCTATCTCCGCTTCAGCTATGTCCCGGCGCCGCACAGCATATATAGGGGCGTGCACAAGCTGGAGCCGGGCAGCATCCTGACCGTCCGTCCGGGGCGCGAGCCGGAGCGCAGCGTCTATTGGGACGCGGGCGATGCGGCGCGGGCCGGCATCGCGGACCGGCTGTCCCTGTCCGACGCCGAGGCCACGGACGCGCTGGAATCGCTTCTGAAGGACGCGGTCGGGCGGCAGATGATGGCGGACGTTCCGCTGGGCGCCTTCCTGTCCGGCGGGATCGACAGTTCCACCGTCGTCGCGCTTATGCAGGCGCAGAGCGCGCGTCCCGTCCGCACCTTCACCATTGGGTTCGGCGAGGATGGCTACGACGAGGCGGTGCACGCCCGCGCCGTCGCCGCCCATCTCGGCACCGAGCACATGGAACTGCGGGTGGAGGCCAGCCACGCGCTGGAGGTCATCCCGAAGCTGGCCGACTGGTACGACGAGCCCTTCGCCGACAGTTCCCAGATTCCGACTCTGCTGGTGTCGGAGATGACGCGGCGCTCGGTCACCGTTGCCCTGTCCGGCGACGGCGGGGACGAGCTGTTCGCCGGTTATAACCGCTATCTCACGGCGCCCGCCTTGTGGCGGCGCATGGCGCCACTGCCCGCCGGGCTGCGGCAGGGCCTCGCCGGGCTGATCCGCGCCGTCCGTCCCGGCGGCTGGGACAGGCTGGCCGCGCTGATCCCCGAGGCGCGCCGCCCGCGCCAGACCGGCGACAAGCTGCACAAGCTGGCCGGTGTGCTGGACGCCGCCGGGCCGGACGCCATCTACCGCCGTCTGGTCAGCCAGTGGCAGGACCCCGACGCGCTGGTCCGCGGCGGGCGGGAACCGCATGGCCCGGCCTGGGACGATCGGCTGTCGGCGGGCATCCCGGATTTCGTCGAGCGGATGCAGCATCTCGACAGCGTCACCTATCTGCCGGACGACATCCTGGCGAAGGTGGACCGCGCCAGCATGGGCGTGTCGCTGGAGGCGCGCGTGCCGCTGCTCGACCACCGGGTGGTGGAGTTCGCCTGGCGCGTGCCGCCGGCGCAGAAGCTGCGCGACGGCAAGGGCAAGTGGCTGCTGCGTCAGGTGCTCTACCGCCACGTTCCGCCGGCCCTGGTGGAGCGGCCCAAGGCCGGCTTCGCCATCCCGCTGGACGGCTGGCTGCGCGGCCCGCTCCGCGACTGGGCGGAGGATCTGCTGGACGAGGGCCGGCTGCGCCGGGAGGGCTTCTTCGATCCCGCGCCGATCCGAGCCTGCTGGGCGGAGCATCTGGCCGGAACCCGCAACAACCAGCACCGGCTTTGGAACGTTCTGATGTTCCAGGACTGGAACCGCCGCTGGGGCACGTCCGCCGCCCCGGCCCCGCTTGCCGCGAGCGCCGCATGACGAACGACGAACAGACGAAGACTCCCGCCGCCCCGCCCCCCGCCGCCCCGCCGAAGAAGGACGACAAGCAGGAGCGGCTCGCCGCCCGCCTGCGCGAGAATCTGCGCAAGCGCAAGGAACAGGCCCGCGGGCGGGAGAAGGACTGGCAGGGTCGTTGTGGCTGATGCGGTGAAGACACGTCTGTGGGGCTATGGCTGCATCGTGGCCTCCGCGCTGCTGTTCGGCGTGGCCGGGACGGCGGCGAAGATGATGTTCGTCGCGTCCATGCCGCCCCTGGTCATGATCGCGGTGCGCGCCATGGTGTCCGCCGCCGTCCTGGCCGTGATCATGCTGGCGTTGGGCAGGCCGATCCGGGTGCGCCGGGCGGACATGCCGTTCCTGATGGAACTGGCCGTCTGGCTGACGCTGGTCAACCTGACCTTTTTCTACTCCATCGCCCTGACCAACGTGGCGCTGGCCCTGATGCTGGAATACACGGCGCCCATGATGATCGTGGCCGCCGGGCTGTTCCTGGGCACCCACCGGATGAACCGGGCGGTGGGGATGATCCTGGCGGGCAATGCCGTCGGCTGTTTCCTGCTGGTCGGCGCCTACGACCCGGCCCTGTGGTCGGGGAACGCGCTGGGGGCGGCGGTGGGGCTGCTCTGCGCCGTGTCCTTCGCGGTCTATAACGTCCGCTGCGCCCATGGGCACCGCAAGGGGCTGGGCAGTTGGTCGATGACCTTCTGGCCCTTCTTCCTGTCGGCGCTGTTCTGGCTGCTCGCCACGCCGTTGATCGACTATTCGACGGTCGAAGTGACCTGGGAAACCGCCGGTTTCGTCCTGTTCATCGGGATTTTCGGGACGGTGGCGCCCTATCTGCTCTATCTGGAGGGGCTGAAGACCATCGAACCGTTCCCCGCGACGGTGATCGGCATGCTCGATCCCGTGTTCGCGGGGGTGACGGCCTTCGTCCTGCTGGGGGAGAGCTTCGAGCCCCTTCAGCTTGCCGGGATGGCGGTGGTCTGCGCGGTGATCGTCTTCCTGAAGCGCAACGAATCCGCCGTGCAGGCTATTCCGCGCCCGGTCGCAGAGACTTCCTGAACCAGATCTGCCGGTGCCCCGGCGGGTAGCCCTCCATCTCCGCCCAGACCTCGTAGCCCTGCTTCCGGTAGAAGCCCGGCGCCTGGAAATCGTAGGTGTAGAGGCGCGACCAGCGGCAGCCGCGCCGCACCGCCTCCTCCTCCGCCGCGGCCAGCAGGCGGGCGCCCAACCCGCTGCCGCGCAGGCTGTCGTGGACCCACAGATAGTCCACATACAGCCATTCCCAGTTGGTGTAGCCGGTCAGTCCGGCCATCAGCGCCCCGGCGCCGTCGCGGACGGTCGCCACGATGTCCTGGAGATCGTAGGGGGCGGTGAAGCGCTCGTTGAAGGCGCGCAGTCCGCTGTGGATTTGTTTCACCTCGTCCGGGTCGAACCGTCCGGACAGGGAAAGGGTCAGGCCGGTCATGGCGCTGTCCTGGGTCACGCGATAGGTCCTTTCAATTGCATCGGTAGAAGGGCTTCCATGAGAAAAAGCCTCAATTCCTTCCCTTGAGCGCGCCCGCATGCTCCGCTACAACGCCTAGCAGATCAATCCTCGTAAGACCCGCCCCCGTAAGATTTGAGGAGTCCGCCGACGATGGCCATCATGCCGGACGTTGGACCCGCGAGGCGGCTCGATCCGCTGGGCTTCGGCCTTTTCGACAGCATCTGACCGGACAAGACAGCTTCATGGACAAGATCCGCATCCGCGGCGGCAAGCCCCTGCACGGGTCGATCACGGTGGGGGGCGCCAAGAACGCGGCGCTGCCCCTGATGACGGCGGCGCTTCTCAGCGACGAGACGCTGACGCTCACCAACCTGCCGATCCTTGCGGACATCAACACGCTGTGCAACCTGCTGCTCCAGCACGGCGTGGCGATCCACATGGCCGGGGCGGGCGGGGATTGCGCCGGCCGCGTGGTGGAGTTCACCGCCCGCGACATCACCAACACCACCGCTCCCTACGATCTCGTGCGCAAGATGCGGGCGAGCGTGCTGGTGCTCGGCCCGCTGCTCGCCCGCTGCGGCGAGGCCAAGGTGTCGCTGCCCGGCGGCTGCGCCATCGGCGCGCGCCCGGTGGACCTGCACATCAAGGGCCTGGAGGCCATGGGGGCGGAGATCCGCATCGAGGGCGGCTACATCGTCGCCAAGGCGCCGCAGGGCGGCCTGCGCGGTGCGGAGTACGTGTTCCCCAAGGTGTCGGTGGGCGCCACCGAGAATCTGCTGATGGCCGCCACGCTGGCCCGCGGCACCACCGTCCTGGTCAACGCCGCCCGCGAGCCGGAGGTGACCGACCTCGCCGAATGCCTCGTCAAGATGGGCGCCCGGATCACCGGCATCGGCACCGACCGGCTGACCATCGTCGGCGTGGACCGGCTGCACGGCGCGCGCCACATGGTGGTTCCTGACCGCATCGAGACCGGCACCTACGCCATGGCCGCGGCGATGACCGGCGGCACGCTCGACATCCTGAACACGCGCATGGACCTCATCAAGGCGGCGGTCACGGCCCTGGTCCCGGCGGGCGTGGAGTTCACGGAGATCGACGTCAACGGCCAGACGGGCATTCGCGTCTCCCGTGCCAACGGCGAACTGATCGGCGTGGACGTGATGACCGAGCCCTATCCCGGCTTCCCCACCGACCTTCAGGCCCAGATGATGGCCCTGATGTGCACGGCCAGGGGTGCAGGCATGATCACCGAAACCATATTTGAGAATCGGTTCATGCACGCGCCCGAGCTGACCCGCATGGGAGCCCGCATCACGGTGCACGGTTCCTCCGCCCTCGTCCGGGGTGTGGAGCGTTTGACCGGCGCGCCCGTTATGGCGACGGATCTCCGCGCGTCGGTGTCGCTGGTCCTGGCCGGTCTTGCGGCGGAAGGGGAGACGACGGTCAACCGCGTCTATCACCTCGACCGCGGCTATGAGCGGGTGGAGGAGAAGCTGGCGGCCTGCGGCGCGGACATCGAACGCATCCGGGCGGAGGACGACTGACGGCGTTCTCCGCCTGTTCAGCCGTTCACAGCGAAGGGAAGCCCACGAGGATGCCCATGACCGCCACGCCGATCCGCCTGCGCGCCCAGGACGACGAGGATCTGAAAGTCGTTTCCGCCTGTCTTCAGGACGCCATCCTGCCCATCGGGGACATGTGCTTCCTGCCGGAGGAGGCGCGTTTCGTGCTGGTGGTCAACCGCTTCAAGTGGGAGACGGCGGACCGGCGCCGCGCCGGTCCCACCGCCGACGACGATCACCTGAACCCCTTCGAGCGCGTCAATTGCGGCGTGCGGATCGAAGGGGTGAAGGCGGTGAAGCTCCGCGGCATCGACGTGAAGGACCGCGCGCAAATCCTGGAACTGTTGTCCGTCGAGGCGGTGGAGGGCGGGCTGGTCCTGAATTTCGCCGGAGGCGGCTGCGTCCGGCTTGAGGGTGCCTCCTGGACCTGCTTCGTGGAGGATTTGGGCGAGCCCTGGCCCACCGGCTGCAAGCCCTGTCATCCATTGGAAGACGAATAACAATCGGGAGACCGCCATGAAGGCGCGCGTGAAGTGGGTTGACGGAAAGATGTTCGTCGGCGAGTCCGGCAGCGGCCACGCCGTGGTCATGGACGGCGCGCCGGAAGCGGGCGGGCGCAACCTGGGCATCCGTCCCATGGAACTGCTGCTGATCGGCATGGGCGGTTGCAGCAGCTTCGACGTGGTGATGATTCTGGAGAAGGGCCGTCAGGCCATCACCGACTGCGTGGCGGAGATCGAGGCCGAGCGCGCCGCCACCGACCCGAAGGTCTTCACGAAGATCCACGTCCATTTTGTGGTGACCGGGCGCGGTCTGGACCCGGCGAAGGTGGAGCGCGCCATCGCCCTGTCGGCGGAGAAATACTGCTCCGCCTCCATCATGCTGGGCGCCACCGCCGCGATCACCCACGACTTCGAGATCGTCGAAGCGCCGTAAGGGCGCGGACTTTAAAGGAACCGGCGGGCTTCGGACGGGTTTGGACAAGGTTGTCCCAGCCCACCGGAGCCTTGCCGCCATGTCCACCACCCCCGCCACCGGCCGGAACCGGCCCGTCGTCGTCGTCACCGGGGCGTCCGCCGGGGTCGGGCGCGCTACGGCGCTGGCCTTCGCGCGGGAATGGGGGGCGGCGGTCGGGCTGATCGCCCGCTCCCGCCCGGCGCTGGAGGAGGTGGCGGCGGAGATCGAACGGCTCGGCGGGGCGGCTCTGGTCCTGCCCGCCGACGTGGCCGACGCCGACGCGGTGCAAGCCGCCGCCGATGCCGTCGAGCGGTCGCTCGGCCCCATCGACGTCTGGGTCAACAACGCCATGGTGACGGTGTTCGGGCGCATCCGCGATCTGACGCCGGAGGAAATCCGGCGGGTGACGGAGGTGACCTATCTCGGCTCCGTCCACGGCACAATGGCGGCGCTGCGCCATATGCTGCCGCGCGACCGCGGCCTCATCCTCCAGATCGGGTCGGCGCTCGCCTACCGCTCCATCCCGCTCCAGGCCGCCTATTGCGGGGCCAAGAGCGCCATCCGCGGCTTCATCGACAGCCTGCGGTCGGAACTGATCCACGACGGCAGCCGCCTTAAGTTGACCATGGTTAACCTGCCCGCCGTGAACACGCCGCAGTTCGACTGGGCGCGCAGCCACATGCCGCGCCGGGCGAAGCCGGTCGGCGCCATCTTCGATCCGGACGACATTGGGCACGCCATCGTCCAGGCCGCGGCGGACCCGAAACGTGAGCATTGGCTGGGCTTCTCGACGGTCGAAGCGATCATCGGGACGCAGACGCTGCCCGCCTATGCGGACTATCGGGCGGCCTTCACCGCCTTCGAAGGGCAGGAGACGGACGAGACGGAAACACCGGACCGGCCCGACAACCTGTTCGAACCTCTCCAGGGCCTGCACCGCACGCACGGGCGTTTCACCGGGCAGGAGCAGCGCCTGTCGCTGACCGCCACGGGAACCGCGGCGCGCGGCTTCGCCCTTCTCGCCGGCCTTGCCGTGGCCGGGGGGATCGGCTACGCCGCGCGCGTGGCCCAGCGGCGGATCAGGGCGTGATGAGTTTCAGCCCGAGGATGCCCGCAACGATCAGCACGATGCAGCCGAGCCGCAGGACATCGGCGGATTCCCCATAGAGCCAGATGCCCAAGATCACGGTGCCGACCGTCCCGATGCCGGTCCACACGGCGTAGGCCGTGCCCAGCGGCAGCGACTTCAGCGCCAGCCCCAACAGGGCAAGGCTGGCAACCATCGAGGCGATGGTGAGCACGGTGGGAAGGGGGCGGGTGAAGCCGTCCGTCTGCTTCAGGCCGACGGCCCAACCGATCTCGAACAGGCCGGCAAGGAACAGGATGACCCAGGACACCGGGCACCTCCGATACCATGGAGGCAGGGTCGTCCCCGCCGGGTTCCCCACGCCCGGTCAAGGCGTGCCGTGGTGAGGTCGTCCTCACGGGAGGGCAACCGGGATATAGGGATGCGGGCGGCCCGGTCAAGCCTCGTCCCAGCGATAGCCGCTGTCGGTTTCGCACAGCACGGCAACCTCGCGGCGCGGGCAACGCCGGTCGTCCAGTGGCAGGGAAGCGGCGCCGTCCGCCGGTCGCCCGCGCGTGGACGGCTGCGTTGCGGGAAGGGTTTGAAGGCGGGTTGGACAGCGTCGGGTCATGGCGCTCACCGGAGCAGGGGGCTGTGCATCCCACCTTGACGGCGAAGACCGGCCCGCGCTGTGGCGGCCCTCACAAGGCGCGTCAGGCCCGTTTGCGTTCCGCCGGGTCCTTGGGCTGGAACAGGCGGCAGGTCAGGACCGTGCCGACCTCGTAACCGTTCACGCGGGGAAAGCGCTGGGCCGCGCGGTCCAGCGCCTCCTTCTGGTTGGACGCGACGATCAGATAGGTGCGTCCGTCGCGCCAGGACGCGGCCATGGCGGCGCTGGTGTAGAGCGCGTCCGGCGCGCGGCGCACCGCCACCTCCCAGATGGTTCCGGGGCGGGCTTCCAGCCGGTCGAAGACGTGGTACAACTCCATCGGCGCCTGTTGGAGCGCGTCGAGCTGTCGCTCCAGCGCTTCGTTTTGGCGCTTCGCCTCGGCCAGCGTCTCTTCCAGGCCGTCCACCCGGCCGCGCGTCGCCTCCAGAGTCTTCCGCGCCTCCTGGACGCGCTGTTCCATGGTCCGGATGTCCTTGTCGGCGGTTGCCAGTTCCCCGCGCGCCGCGCGGACGCGGCGTTCACCCATGCGGTTTACCAGCACGCTGGCCGCCAGAAGAAGCACCGCCGCGTAGAGGATGATCGCCGTCATCGGGAAACCGGCCCTTTGCTGTCGTTGGCCCCGTTTCCGGTCGGGATCAACGGAATCGTTTGGGGCCGCGAGGACAGGACCCCGTTGCGCGTGCTGAAGGCGCGCTGAAGCATCGCCGCCGCGGCGTCCTGCGTGTCGGCCCAGACGCGGGCGATGTTCCGGCGGTCCCAGATCGCCCGCGCGAACAGCATGCGCCGGGGGTCCAGCCGGTTGAAGTCCGGGATGGTGCGAAGCTCGCACTCATAGCGCTGCGTGCCGCTCTGCGCGTCCCCGATCTCGTGCACGAGAACGACCTTGGACGCCTTGACCGACGCGATCAGGCCGTTCAGCCGCCCCCGCTCGGCGGTCAGCCGGTCGATGGCGTCCTGCCGGGCGGCGCTCTCCGCCTCGGTATCCTCGATCTGGCGCTCGAGGGCGGCAAGGTCGGCGGCCTGGGTCTCCAGCTTCCGCCGCACCAGCGCCTTGCGGCTGCTGGTGGCGGTGAGGCGCGACGCCTCATAGACCACGGAGAGGCCGAGCGCGCCCACGCAGAGAACGAGCACGGCGAGGGCGAAGGTATCCATGCTCATCCCGTCACGGCCCGAACCATCGGCGCCCGGCCACCGGTTCCAGCCATCGCGCCGACAGGTGGCGCGTGCGGACCCGGCGGAACGCCGCGTACCGGCTGGTGGGCGTACCGCTCGGGCCCATACCGTTCAGGTCCCTGCCGTTGAGGTTCATGTCCATACCGCGGGCCAACTCCCTCATGTTCGGAGAGTATAAAAGATTACGATAATACTTGGGCATTCATCAAAGGGCGGAATCGACTCCAATTCGCTTCGGTTGTCTTCGAAATATTGCGTTTTACGACAATTTGTGACAGTTCTGGACGGGTGGGCTTAGGTCTCGTACCGCTTTGGTGCCTTCCTTGTCCGTCGATGCGGAACCGTTTGGGTAGGTCATGCGTGGAGGGGTGCATGGGCCAGGATATGGACGAAGGTCTGGACGACGAGCCGTTGTTCGGCCCCGGCGACGGGTTCGCCGACGACTCTGCGGCCAACGTCCGGCCGGCAGAGCCCTGGCCTGTCCTGGTGGTCGACGACGATCCCCAGGTCCATACCATGACCGAGGTGTTGCTGCGCGACTTCGAGTTCGAGGGCCGTCCGTTCGAGGTGATCAGCGCGCTGTCCGCCGCCGCCGCGCGGTCGCTCCTGCTCACCCGTCCCGACATTCCCGTGGCGCTCCTCGACGTGGTGATGGAAACCGACGATGCCGGGCTGCGTCTGGTCCGCTACATCCGCGAGGATCTGAACAACCGCCGCATGCGCATCGTCCTGCGCACCGGCCAGCCCGGTCAGGCGCCGGAGCGGGACGTGGTGGTCGCCTATGACATCAACGATTACAAGGGCAAGAGCGAGCTCACCGCCCAGCGCCTGTTCACCACGCTGGTCAGCGGGCTGCGGGCGTGGCGCGACATCGTGACCATCGAGCGGCACCGCCAGGGGCTGGAGCGCATCCTTGCCGCGTCCGCCCCGCTGTTCGAAACGCGGTCCATGCGCACGCTGGTGGAAGAGCTGGTGGACCAGCTCAGCAAGGTCGTGGACAACAGCGGCGGTGCGGTGCTGGCCTGCCGCATGGCGGACCGCGGCGACGGAAAGGCGCGGGCCACCGTGGTCGCCGGCTCCAGCCGGTTCGCCCGTTTCGTCGGGAAGCCCGCCTCCGGCGCCCTGGAGCCCGATCTGACCGCCCAGGTGATCGCCGCCTTCGAGACGCAGCAGAGCAGTTTCGGGGCGGACCGCTGCATCCTCGCCTTCCGCACGCGCGAGCATGGGACGACGGTCTTCGCCCTTGAGCGGACCGAACCCTATCGGGAGGACGACCACCGGCTGCTGGAGCTTTTCTGCTCCCGCGTCACCATCGGCTTCGACAATGTGTGCCTGTACGAGGATCTGGTCGCGCTGAACCAGTCGCTGGAACGCCGTGTCGACGAGCGGACCGCCGAACTGGCCGCCAACCAGGCCGCCCTGGTCGCCGCGAAGGAACGGGTGGAGCGCGCGCTGGAAGCGGAATTGGTGGCCCGCGAGCAGCAGCGCCAGTTCGTCACCATGGTCAGCCACGAATTCCGCACCCCGCTGGCCATCATCGACAGCGCCGCGCAGATGCTGGCCCTGCGGGCGGAGCGGGAGAACCAGGACACGCTGGAACGGTTGCACGTCATCCGCAGCAGCGTGCAGCGCCTGACCGGGCTGATCGACGCGCATCTGACCGACGAGCGGCTTCAGGCTGGGACGCTGAAAGTGCAGCGGACGGAGGTGGACCTGACGGCGCTGCTGCGTTCGGTGACCGAGCCCTTCCGCGCCGCCTACAACGGCTGCGAGATCAACCTGGATCTGGACCGCTTGCCGCCGGTGGTGATGGCCGACGGGCATCTGTTGGGCATGCTGTTCAGCAACCTGTTGAACAACGCCTTCAAATATTCGGACGGCGACTGCCGCGTCACGGTGCGCGGATGGTCCGAGGGTGGGGCGGCGGCGGTGGAGGTGGCCGACCGGGGCCGCGGCATCCCGCAGAACGAATTGCCCCTGCTGTTCGAACGGCATTACCGGGGGAGCGGTTCGGCGGGCGTGCCGGGGACGGGCATCGGGCTGCACACGGTGCGGCAGATCATCCTGCTGCACGGCGGGTCGATCACGGCGGAAAGCACGGTCGGACAGGGCAGCGTCTTCTGCGTCCGCCTTCCCGTGAAAGGCTGATTCCTCAACGCCGGTCCATTGTTCTGCAACCTGATAATCCTTCCAGCGCGGCGGACGGAAATGTAACGTGATCTAAGCAAGGCCGAAGGGGCCACCGGAAGCCGGTCCGGAGCGTCCAGACGCTACCGGCTGAGTCAAACGCACTCCAACGGAACAACCGTGGAATCCACCATGCTCGCTCAGCAATATGTCGGGATCAAACGGGACCTTGACGAGAAAGGCATCATTTTCTCGTTCAGCGGCTATGTGTCCGAGGGGATACTCTACTCCCTGGGCGAGGCGCTGCGCGAGAAGATGACGCTGGAGGAAACCGACGGCCCGACGGTCCGCCGTGTCTTCTCCGTCTTCGTCGAGCAGATGCAGAACATCATCCGCTACTCCGCCGAAAAGGTGACCGGCGCGCGCGAAAAGCCGGTTGAACTGAGCGCCGGCATGGTCACCATCGGCATGGAGGGCGGGAAGGTCTTTATCGTCTGCGGCAACACCGTGTACAACGCCGACGTTCCGCGCCTGCGCGAACGGCTGGAGTTTCTGAAGGGCTTGGACAAGGACGCGATCAAGACCCACTACCGGGAGCAACTGCGCGAAGCCCCGGAAGAGGGGGCGCGGGGCGCCAACATCGGCCTGATCGAGATCGCGCGCCGAGCCAGCGAACCCATCGAATACGATTTCCTCGAAATGGACGAGGACAAGAGCTTCTTCTGCCTCAAGGCTCGGATCTGAAAGCGGCTGTGGACATCCGGACGACCATGGAACCCCTGAAATTACCGGCGACGGGCCGGACGCCCGAAGTCGATTTCGACTTCGCCCAAGGCGTGCTGCGACTCAGCGGCGAATCCTATCCCGACGACGTGGCGACCTTCTTCGGGCCGATCTTCGCAGCGTTGCGCGCCTTCCTGGCCGAACCGGGCGGCCATCCCGTCCGGTTCGACATGGAGCTGCTGTACTTCAACAGTTCCAGCGCAAAGGCGCTGATGAACATCTTCCAAATGCTGGAAACGGCGGCCTGCGACGGGCGCAGCATCTCCGTCGTCTGGTGCTACGAGGAGAACGACGATTCCATGCAGGAATTGGGCGAGGATTTCTCCGAGGATCTGCACCACGTCGCCTTCACGCTGAAACAAATTCCGGCAGACGGCGCGTCATGATCTTCAACCTCTTCGCCGCCGAGGAGCAGGCCATCGAGCAGGCCCGCCTTCTGGGGGAGAGGCTGGGCGCCGCCGCGCCCGAACTGCGTGCCGAATTCGATGCGCTGGTGGAAGCGTTTCAGCGCAGCACGCGCGAACAGCGCCGGCTGGTGCGCGTCAGCGACCGGCTTCAGGCGCAGCTCGGTTCCGCAAACCAGGAGTTGGAGCGCCGCCGGCAGGAAGCGGAAACCGCGCTGGCCGACCTGCGCGAGGCGCAGGAGGCGATGGTCCGCGCCGAGAAGCTGGCGTCCCTGGGCGCGCTGGTCGCCGGGGTCGCCCATGAGATCAACACGCCGGTGGGAATCGCCGTGTCCTGCGCGTCGCATCTGTCCGACGCCACGGCCCGGCTGCGTGGGCGCGCCCAGTCGGGGGAACTGAGCAAGGCGGACTTTTCCCGTTATCTGACGACCGCCACCGACACATCGGCCTTGATCCTCGCCAATTGCGAACGGGCCGCCAAGCTGATCGCCAGCTTCAAGCAGGTGGCGGTGGACCGCGCCAGCGCCGAGCGGCGGGCCGTGCATCTCAACCGCTACATCCAGGAAACGCTGGTCAGCCTGGAACCGAAGCTCCGCCAAGGCAAGCACACCATCGCCGTGTCCTGTCCGGACGGGCTGGTGGTGGACAGCTATCCGGGTGCGCTGTCGCAGATCCTGACCAACTTCGTGATGAACTCCGTCACCCACGCCTTCGTCGATGCACAGGGCGCGGACGGGCAGGGCGGCGCGCTGTCGATCACGGTGGACGAGCCGGAGCCCGGCACCGTGCGGTTGGTTTACACCGACAATGGCCGGGGAATCCCGCCGGACCATCTGCCGCAGATCTTCGATCCCTTCTTCACCACCCGCCGCGGCGAAGGAGGCAGCGGGCTTGGCCTGCACATCGTGCACAATCTGGCGGTCGGCGCGCTGAAAGGGACGATTTCGGCAGACAGCGCGCCGGGGCAGGGGACACGCTTCGTTCTGACGTTCCCGAAGGATACCCCTCCGGAAGACGGCGCCGCCTGATCGGTGCCTCACGCCCTATCAGAGCACCCGCACCGGGGCGGAGAACACATAGCCCACGCCGTGGACCGACTTGACCGGGGCGGTTTCGCCGATGGCGTTTTCAACCTTGTGGCGCAGGCGCCCGACCACCGTGTCGATGGAGCGGTCGTCGGGGTTCCAGCGGCGGTTGTAGAGCGCCACGGAAATCTGGTCGCGCGTCGCCGGCTGGCGGGCCTGTCCGGCCAGCAGCGAGACCAGCTTCATCTCCATGCTCGTCAGGCTGACGCGCACGCCCGCCGGGCTGGTCAGCGCCCAGGCCGTAGCGTCCAGCACCCAACTGGCCTCCTCCGATGCCGGCTGGCCGGGCGCCTGCGGGGCCGATGGGACGGCACTGGAATTGCTGACTTCCAGGCGGCGCAGCAGGGCCTTGGCCTGGGCCTCCAGTTCGCGCATTTCGACGGGTTTCACCAGATAGGCGTCGGCGCCAAGCTCCAGCCCGACCACCCGGTCCACGGTCGAGCCACGGGCGGTCACCATGATGATTCCGATGGCCGGATTCTCGCGCAGGCGGCTGGCGATCTTGAAACCGTCCTCGCCCGGGAGGTTGACGTCCAGCACAACCAGAGATACGGAGCGCGCGGCCATCTGCTCGTCCAGTTCGCGCCCATTCTTCGCCCCGACCGCATCGAAACCGCATCCGCACAGGTATTCGATCATGTCACGGCGCAGTGACGCCTCGTCCTCGACGACAACGATCGTAATGGCCGCCATACACTCTGCTCCCACGTTACCGGTGCTTACTGTTCATAGGGCCGGCGTGGAAACTATATGAATTCGAATTGTAGGTCGAGTGACTTCCATTCGAAGACGCCCCTCCGCTGCGCTGTTACGCAACCTCGCATAGGGTGGCGCGCGATGGGGGCGCCTGGTCGCCGGGAAGCCGGACGCGGAAGCCGACCATGGTGATATCGTCGCGCTGCGGGCGGTCGCCCTGAAAGCCGGACAGGCTGGATTCGATGCATTCCTTCTGCCGGTCCAGCGGCAGCGCGCCGCAGTCCTCGATCATGCTGTGCAGCCGGCGCTTGCCGAAGCTCCGCCCCCGCTCGCCGCCGCACTGGTCGGTCAGCCCGTCGGTGCAGACGTAGAAGGTCTGGCCCGGCTGAAGCTCCAGGCTGTGGTTCGTGAAGTCCGGGGCCGGGCCGGAGGTGCGGTAGCCAAGGCTGCGGCGGTCGGCGCGGATCTCGGTCAGCCCGTCCGGACCGGCGACGATCAGGGGCAGGCGGGCGCCGGCAAAGACCAGCCGCCGCCGGGCCGGCTGGACATGGCAAAGCGCCAGATCGAGCCCGTTGTCGAATCCGCCTTCCCAGCGTGCGGCGTCGCCGTCCTGGTGCAGAGCCGCCCGCACCTTGCGGTCCACCAGGGCGAGCAGCGCCGCGGGGTCGGCGGCGCCCATGGAATCCACCACGTTGTTCATCACCGCGCTGGCCGTCATGGTCATGAAGGCGCCGGGAACGCCGTGGCCCGTGCAGTCGGCCACGCCGATCAGGAAGCCGTCCTCGACCTCGCGGTAATAGTAGAAGTCGCCGCTGACCACGTCGCGCGGGCGCCACAGGACGAAATGCTGGGCCAGTCCACCGTCCAGAACCTCCGGCTTCGGCAGGATCGAGGACTGGATCAACTGGGCATAGTTGATGCTGTCCATGATGCGGCGGTTGATGTCGGCCAGCGCCTCCGTCCGTTCCTGCACACGGGATTCCAGGGTCTGGGTGTAGTCCTGGACCGTTTCGGCCATGCGGTTGAACGTCTTGGTCAGGACGCCGATCTCATCCTCCCGTTCGGTGGCGAGGCGGGCGCCGTAATCGCCGCGGGACACTGCCTGCGCCGCCTGGGTCAGCCGCCGCAGCGGGCCGAGCACGACGCGGTTCAGCATCACGCTGATGATGGCGACGGCGGTGATCAGCGACAGCAGAAGCAGCCCGACCACCGGAAGCAGCGCATCCAGCGTATTCCGGTGGATTTCCGCCGTCGAATAGAGCAGCCGCAGCGTTCCGACATGCCGGGTCACCCCATCGCGTCCGCGCAGGTTGATGGTCTCCTCGATGGTTGTGGCCTCGGCGGAGGTTCGGGGGTCACCGGACACCGCCATCGGTTCGCTGTAGCCCGGCTCGAACACCGAGACGGCGAGGATCGCCGGGTCGCGTTCGCGCAGCGAATCGATGATGCTGCGCACCGTGCGGTCGTCGATTTCCCAGATCGGATTGGCCAGCGCGTCCGTCTGCATGGCGGCGACCAGTTCCGCCCGCTTGGTCAGCGCCAGGAATTGCTGGTGCTCCACCACATTGGCCGATACGGCCACGGCGACCACTCCGACCGTGGCGGCGGTGACCAGGATGATGCTGCCGATGCGGGTCAGCAGCGAGCGGTCGTGCCGGCCATGGGCGAGGGAACGCAGTTCGGTCACGGCGCGACCCCCTGTCGGGACCACAGGGCCGGCAGCGCGCCGCTGCGCTCCAGCCGGTCCAGCGTGGCGTCGATCCATGCGGCGCCGACCGGCCCACCCTGCCGGAGCACGATGGTGTGTTGGTAAATCTGGTCGGGACGGTCGGAGATCACGAGCAGCGGCGCCATGTCGGGGTTGGACTTCAGGAATTGTGCCAGGAAGGACCGGGTGACGATGGCCAGCGAGGCGCGCCCGGCGATGACGCTGCGCACATTGCCCTCATGCGTGACGGTCAGGCGGGTGTTGAAGCGCTTCTCCAGAACCTCCGGATCGGCGGTCATCCCGGCGAAGGCGTAGTGGTAGCCGAGCCGCCCCAGGATCGTCTTGCCGTCCAACCGGTCGAAATAGCTCTGCTCCACGCCGGGGCCGGACTTGGCGATGAACACCTCCTCATCGCGCAGGAACACGCGCGACGCCTCCACGGGACGCCCCTTCCAGCCCCAGGCGAGGCTTTCGAAGGCGATCATGTCGAAGCGCCCCCGCTCCATGTCCTCGTAGCGCCGCTGGGGGGAGGTGCGGACCAGCTCGAAACGGAAGTCGGCCTGCTCCCCGTTCAGCAGGTCGAGCAGCGCCTGGGT
Source organism: Pseudomonadota bacterium (assembly GCA_023411035.1). Classification (GTDB taxonomy): domain Bacteria; phylum Pseudomonadota; class Alphaproteobacteria; order Azospirillales; family Azospirillaceae; genus Azospirillum. Next base: position 69,019 of record JAEYPE010000224.1, on the reverse strand, counting down.
CACGCCGCCGCCGGATTCGGTGACGTAGGGCGGAAACTCGTAGGCGCCGACCTTGACGGTGACCGGAGCGGTCTTGGAACCGGCGGCCGCGGCAACGCCCGAAGACGGCTGTGCGCTTGCCAGCAAGCCGGCGAGAGCCAATGCCAGTGCCGTCCTGCGGGCAACCGCTTTTGCCATCTTCAGCCCCGATGCCGATTGTGGAGGTGCGCGGAAACTCCATGGTCTTTTATCAATGTATGTGCGTGTGCAGCAATGTTTGTCGTTGAATGCGAATGAAAAAGTTCGCGATCAGGCTGCTTCCGTTTCCCGTTCCTCCGCCGCCAGATTGCCGATCTCCTCGCCGCTCAACGTCTCGCGCTCCAGCAGGGCGGCGGTGATCCGCTCCAGCGCGGCGCGGTCGGCGGCCAGGATGCGCCGGGCGCGCTCCATCCCCTCGTCGGTGATGCGGCGGATCTCCTCGTCGATGCGCCAGGCGGTGCGCTCGGACCGCACCACGGCGGGGTCGTTTCCGGCATGAGCGACATGGCCGATGGCCTCGCTCATCCCCCAGGCGGTGACCATGCGGCGGGCGAGGTCGGTGGCGGCGCGGAAATCGGCCTCGGCCCCGGTGGTGACGGCGTCCGGGCCGAAGACCAGATCCTCCGCCGCGCGCCCGGCCATGGCGACGGCGATGTCGGCCAGCAGCTTGGCGCGCGACACCGACACGCGGTCGCCCTCCGGCAGCCGCACCACCATGCCCAGCGCGCGGCCGCGCGGGATGATGGTGGCCTTGTGGATGGGGTCGGCCTCCGGGCAGCGGATGGAGGCCAGCGCGTGCCCGGCCTCGTGATAGGCGGTGAGGCGCCGCTCATGGTCGGACAGGGCGAGGCTGCGCCGCTCGTTGCCCATCAGGACGCGGTCCTTCGCCGCCTCGAAATCGGCCATGCCGACGATGACCCGCCCGTTGCGCGCGGCGGACAGGGCGGCCTCGTTGGTCAGGTTGGCAAGCTCGGCGCCGGAAAAGCCGGGCGTGCCCCGCGCCACCGTGCGGACGCAGACGTCGGGGGCGAGCCGCAGCCGGCCCGTGTGGACGCCCAGAATGGCCTCGCGCCCGGCCACGTCGGGCAGGCCGACATGGATGTGGCGGTCGAAGCGGCCCGGCCGGGTCACCGCGGGGTCCAGCATTTCCGCCCGGTTGGTGGCGGCGATGACGACCACCTCGCCGCCGTCCACGATGCCGTCCATTTCGACCAGGAGCTGGTTCAGGGTCTGCTCCCGCTCCGAATGGGAGTTGGATTCGCCGCGCTTGCCGGCCAGCGCGTCCACCTCGTCGATGAACAGCAGGCAGGGGGCGCTGGCCCGCGCCGTCTTGAAGACGCTGCGCACCCGCGCCGCCCCCAGCCCGACGAACATTTCCACGAAGTCGGAGCCGGAGACGGTGAAGAAGGGCACCCCGGCCTCGCCCGCCGCGGCCTTCGCCAGCATGGTCTTGCCGGTGCCCGGCGGGCCGACCAGCAGGATGCCCTTGGGCACGCGGGCGCCGGCCATGGCGAAGCGGCGCGGGTCGCGCAGGAACTGCACGGTTTCCCGAAGCTCCTCCTTCGCCTCGTCCACGCCGGCCACGTCGGCGAACACGGTGCCGGTGTCGCGCGGGCGCACGCGGGTGGCGCGGTTGCCGCCCAGGAACTGGCCGCCGCTGAGCAGCAGCGCGCCGATCAGCAGCGCGAGGACCAGGAAGGGCGCCAGCGTCTCCAGAACGGACACGGTGCCGGAAACCAGCCCGCCGGTTTCCTCCTCGAAGGCGATGGCGATCCTCCGTCCGCGCAGTTCCTTCAGCAGGTCGTCGGTAACCGGGACGATGGCCCGCAGCCGTTGGCCGTCCGGCGTGACGGCGTGCGCCCCATCGCCGCGGAAGGTGACCGAGGCGATCTCTCCCCGTTCCGCCGCCGCCACCAAGTCGCTGTAGGTCGCGATCTCCTCCGCACCGTCGCGCGCATAGTCGGCCCAGGCCGCGAAGGCGAACCAGCCAAGCAGAAGCGCAGCAATAGTGGCAAGGGCGGTCAGGTATTTTTTGGGGATCGGCGGCATGGCGTCCTACGAAAGCAGCGAAATCCGTTTCTGGCACATCGCCGCCATTGATGAGGGCGCCGCCGCCCCGCATCAACCGCATTCGGTCGAGGACTTTTCTTTGACATAAAGGTGAGGAGAGGGTTAACGGCCAAGTGCCGCCAGTGGGTGCCTGCCGTGCCCCCTCCCTAACCCTCCCCCTCTTCGAAGGGGAGGGGACGGCTGCCGATCACTCCAGCCCGGCCTTCTTGCGCACGTCGTAGCTGCGTGTCCTGGCCCATTCCTCCACGAACTTCACCAGTTCCGCGTCGGGCGGGTCGGGGAGGACGACCTTCAGCTTCACATACTGGTCGCCGGCCTGCTTGGTCGCCTGATTCATCACGCCTTTGCCGCGCAGGCGCAGGGTGGAGCCGGTGTTGGCCCCCGGCGGGATCTTCAGCGCGACCGGACCGCTGACGGTCGGCACGCGGATGGTCGAGCCCAGGACCGCTTCATTCAGGGTGATCGGCACCTCGACATGGATGTCGGCGCCCTGGCGGGTGAAGAAGGGGTGCGCTTCGACATGGACCTCGACGATGGCGTCGCCGGCCCCGAATCCGCCGGCGCCGGGAAGGCCCTGGCCCTTCAGCCGCAGCTTCGCCTGATCCTCCGTCCCCGGGGGGACGGTGACGTCGATGCTCTTGCCGTTGGACAGGCTGATGCGCCGCTTGGTGCCCTGCGCCGCCTCGATGAAGGGCACGGAAACCGAGTAATTGATGTCGCTGCCGCGTGAGCGGGGCCCGCCGCCGCCCGCCCCTCCGCCAGCCCCGGCACCGCCCGCCGCCCCGCCGCGCCTGCGCCCACCGCCGAACAGGTCGGAGAACCAGTCCTCGCCGCCGAAGAAGGAGTCGTCGCCGGCGGCCCCGCCGGCCCCGCTGTAGGCGCGGCTGCGTCCGGCGTTGGCGCGGGAACGGGCGCCGAAGCCGTGGTGCCGCTCCTGGCCGGAGGCGTCGATCTCGCCGCGGTCGAAGCGGGCGCGCTTCTCGGCATCCGACAGCAGCGTGTAGGCCGCCGAGATTTCCTTGAAGCGCTCCTCGTTCGCGGCGTTGCCGGGCTTCAGGTCGGGATGGAACTCCTTGGCGAGCTTGCGGTACGCCTTCTTGATGTCGTCGGCGCTCGCGGACCGGCTGAGGCCGAGAATTTGATAAGGGTCACGCATGCTTTCTACGGCCAGATTTTACCCGCCCCGAAGCCCGGGGACACGGCGTTACGAATTGGCGACGATCTTCCACGTACCGTCGCCCTGTTTGCAAGCGGTTCCGTAGGCCAGTTCGGTCTTGTTCTTTGTGGTTACCGTCTGCCGGAACTCCCGGCAATACTGCCCGGCGTTGTTGTAGCCCTCGCGAGTCGTGGTCAGCGAGCCTTGATGGCCCGTCGCGGGGTTGGTCCAGCCCACCTGCTCGCCGACCGGAGCGGCGTAGGCGCGCTTGGCGGCCGTTTCCGCGGCGGCGGCGTCGGACGGCTCGATGGCGGCGCCACCGATGAAGGCGCCCAGCAGCGGGCCGGTGCCCGAGGACGCGACCTTGCCCGAAGCGTTGCCGTACTTCGACGAGATCGTGCCACCGACGGTCTCTGCGCCCTTGGTGGCTTCCTGGGTGGTGTTGACGCAACCCGCAAGCAGGGCGACGGCCATCGCCGCCGGGACGAGCTTCTTCACGAACATCGATGCTGCCTCGAAAGGTTGGGAGCCGGCGTGCCTTGCTTCTGGCGCACCGGTGGACACTCATATATGCGAGGCTGCCGCGTCTGTGAATTGGGCATATTTATGAAGTGGGACGACGCCGTGACCGGCGCCGCCCAGGACAGGCCCGGAGAAAGCGCCCTGCCGGAAACACCGTGCCGAAACTCTGCATCGAAACTCTGCACCGAAACTCTGCGCCGATGGCCGCACAACGAGGGGAAGATGAGCGAATCCAACGATCGGGACCCGTACGCCCTGTTCCAGGACTGGATGGACGAGGCCACCCGCAGCGAAATCAACGATCCCAACGCCATGGCTCTGGCCACCGCGGACGCACAGGGTGCGCCGTCGGTGCGCATGGTGCTTCTGAAGGGCATAGATCCGCGCGGATTCGTCTTCTACACCAATACGGAAAGCCGCAAGGGCGAGCAGCTTCTGGCCAACCCCAACGCCGCGCTGTGCTTCCACTGGAAGACGCTGAAGCGTCAGGTCCGCGTGGAAGGGGCGGTGGAACAGGTGTCCGACGCCGAGGCCGACGCCTATTTCGAAAGCCGCCCGCGGGAAAGCCGCATCGGCGCCTGGGCGTCCCAGCAGTCGCGCCCGTTGGAAGGGCGGTGGCAACTGGAGACGCGCGTGGCCCAGTTCGCCGCCAAGTTCGGCCTTGGCGCCGTTCCCCGCCCGCCGCACTGGACCGGATTCCGAATCCTGCCGCGGCGAATCGAGTTCTGGAAGGACCGCCCCTTCCGCTTGCACGAGCGGATTCTGTATCTGCGCGACGGCGATCCCGCGGCGAACGAGCCCGCGCGCTGGACGACGGAGCGTCTCTACCCATAAAAGGCGGGCGCCCCGAAAATAAGAAGATGCTCATGAGCGAATCGCCTTCGCACCGGCTGCGCCGCTATGCCACCTACGCCAGCGTTTCGGTGTCCCTGACGCTGATCCTGGCGAAGCTGGCGGCCTATCTCATGACCGATTCGGTCAGCATCCTGTCGTCGCTGATCGACTCCAGCACGGACATGCTGGCCTCGGTGGTGACGCTGCTGGGGGTGCGGACGGCGTTGCGCCCGCCCGATGCGGCGCACCGCTTCGGCCACGGCAAGGCGGAGGCGCTGGCCGCTCTGGCCCAGGCCGCCTTCATCGGCGGTTCCGGCCTGTTCCTGACCATCGAGGCGGTCCGCCGCCTCATTACCCCGCAACCGGTGGGGGAAGGGGCGGTGGGCATCGCCGTGATGCTGCTGTCCATGCTGCTGACCGCCGGGCTGATCACCTTCCAGCGCCATGTGGTGACGGCCACCGGCTCCGTCGCCGTGGGGGCGGACCGGCTGCATTATTCCGGTGACCTGCTGATGAACGCGGCGGTCATCCTGGCGATCCTGTTGACCGGCTGGACCGGAATCAACGCCTTCGACCCGCTGTTCGGGTTGGGCATCGCGGCCTTCCTGCTCTACGGCGCGCGCAACGTGGCGAAGGACGCGCTGAACGTGCTGATGGACCGGGAACTGCCGGCGGAGGAGCGGGAGCGCATCGCGGCGCTGGTGTTGGCGCAACCGGACGTCGCGGGGATGCACGATCTGCGGACCCGCAGTTCCGGTATCGGGGTCTTCATCGAACTTCACCTGGAACTGGACCCCGCGCTGTCGGTCGCCAAGGCGCACGAGATCGCCGACCGGGTGGAGGCCGTCCTGCGCGACGCCTTCCTCAACGCGGAGGTGTTGATCCACCAGGAACCCGCCGGCCTTCAGGACGATCGGCTGGACCGCCGTATTGCTGAAGGCGGTATGTCCTGACCATTCCTCCTCCTTTGGTTGGCTGTGGATTGCCGGAGCGCAATAAATGATCACGCTGCCTATCGAATGCCCCTTCCTCCGTTGCGTATTTGTAAGGGTTCAGTAATAATTGCATCAGATTTTAGCGCTTCGCGCATCCTTCTGAATCGGACGGCGGAAAAATGGACAGTGCGTTCGGCGGCCGCTCTCATTTGATCGCGGACATTGCCACCGAAGCGGGCAATCTCGGCATCGAGATCGCGGACATCGCGGGCCATGTGGAGGAGGTCAACGGCCGCCTCGGCCATCAAGCCAACGTGTTCGCGCAACTGCGCGACACCGGAAACAAGATGTCGGAGAGCACGCAGCGCATCTCCGCCGCCGCCATCGTGGCGCGTTCCGTGACCGAGCAGGCCCGGCAGGAGGTCGAGTCCTCCCACGACCGGGTGCAGCGCTCCATGGCCGACATCCATGCCCTCGTCGCCGCGGTGGGCGGCATGGAGGGGCAGATCGCCGGCCTGCAGGAGGCGCTGGACCGCGTGGGCCGGGTCGCCAAGGAAATCTTCGTCATCGCCAAGCAGACCAACCTCCTGGCGCTGAACGCGACCATCGAGGCGGCCCGCGCCGGTGACGCCGGGCGCGGCTTCGCCGTCGTGGCGAACGAGGTGAAGGCCCTCTCCAAGAAGACCAGCGAGGCGACGACGGAAATCGACGCCACGCTGAAGTACCTCAACGATCAGGCGCAGCGTCTGATGGCCGAAAGCGCCTCCAGCGCCGGCAAGGCCCGCGCGGTGAGCGAGGGCACCACCGCCATCGGCGCGGTGATCGAGACGGTTGGCCGCGCCATGTCGGAACTGCATGGCGAAACGGACAAGATCGACGTGGCGTCTTCCGAAATCGGCGCCAATTGCGTGGAGCTTCAGCGGGAGATCGACGACCTCGCGGTCGGCGTCCAGCTTTCCAGCGACAACCTCGCCCAGGCGCGCGATCGTGTGAACTCCCTGGTCAGCATGAGCGAACGGCTGATCGGCATCACCGCCGAACTGGACGTCGAGACGGTGGACACGCCCTTCATCCGTCTGGTCTGCGATGCCGCGTCCCGCATTTCCGCCGATTTCGAGGACGCGCTGTCGCGCGGCGAGGTCGGCGAGGGCGACCTGTTCGACAACAATTATCAGCCCATCCCAGGCTCCAACCCGGAGCAGTACACGACCCGCTACACGAAGTTCTGCGACCGCGTGCTGCCGAATGTGCTGGATTCGCTGTTGGGGCAGAACGAGCGCATCGTCTTCTGCGTGGCGGTCGATTCCAACGGCTATCTGCCGACCCATAACCGGAAGTTCAGCCAGCCGCAGGGTTCCGATCCCGTGTGGAACGCGGCCAACTGCCGCAACCGGCGCATCTTCAACGACCGCGTCGGGCTGGCGGCGGGGCGCAACATAAAGCCCTTCCTTCTGCAGACCTACCGGCGCGACATGGGCGGCGGCAAGTATGCCCTGATGAAGGATGTTTCGGCACCGATCACCGTGCGCGGACGCCATTGGGGCGGCCTGCGTCTGGCCTATAAGGTCTGATGACCAATTTCGATGGGCGGGGAATGGACGGCCGCGCATGAGCGCGAGTTCAGCCGTTCCCCGGTCCCTTTGGCCGGCGATGTTGCGGGCGCAACGCGCTGCAAAACGTAAAATTGCATACCGGGGGATGGCATTGCGTCGCAGGGAGCGGCGCGGCTTTGGCTTGTTTTCTGTGTTGCAGTTTTACGATTACGTCCATTGAATGCGGCTTGGGTGGGTTGCGGATGATTGAACGGGCCGACGAATGCTCGTTCGGCCGTCCAGGGGAGTCGTCACCGATAGTCTTTGGAGGTGATGTTCATGCCCGAACGTATCGTGGCGTTGTCGCGTGCCGTGTCCGATCTTGCCACGCGCAAGATGGATGAGATCCAGGCCGTTACGAACACGACCAAGATCCTGGCGCTCAACGCCTTGATCGAGGCGATGCGCGCCGGGGAATCCGGTCGGGGCTTCGCGGTGGTGGCCCAGGAGGTGAAAGCCATTTCGGAGCGGATCACCGGCATCGGCCAGGAACTGCGCGCCCAGATGGCGGTGCAGACAGACGAGTTGAACACGCTGGGCAACCGTCTGGTTTCCCAACTGCGCGGCGGACGGCTCGCCGACTTGGCGATGAACATGATCGACATCATCGACCGCAATCTGTACGAGCGGTCCTGCGATGTGCGCTGGTGGGCCACGGACAGCGCCGTGGTGGATTGCGCCGCCGACCCGAGCGAGGCCAACCGCCGCCACGCGGCACAGCGGCTGGGCGTCATCCTGGGCGCCTACACCGTTTATCTCGACCTCTGGGTCGTCGATGCGAAGGGCGTGGTGCTGGCGAACGGGCGGCCCGACCGCTACCGCCGCCCCGTGGGCAGTTCGGTCGCTTCCGAACCCTGGTTCCGCGAGGCCATGGCGACCCGCAGCGGCGCCGATTTCGCGGTGGCCGACATCGGCGCCAACGAACTTCTGGACCGCGCGACCGTCGCCACCTACGCCACGGCCATCCGTGCCGGCGGGGAGGAGAACGGCGCCGTCATCGGCGTGCTGGGCATCTTCTTCGACTGGCAGACCCAATCCCAGGGGGTGGTCGACTCCGTCCGTCTGAGCGACGAGGAACGGTCCAGGACCCGTTGCCTTCTGGTGGACAGCCGCCACCGGGTGATCGCCGCATCCGACCGGCGGGGTGTCCTGACGGAGAACTTTCCTTTGCGCACCAGCGGCCATGGGCACGGCAGCTATCCGGATGACAAGGGGCAGGTGGTCGGTTTCGCCGTGACTTCGGGATATGAAACCTACAAGGGGCTCGGCTGGTTTGGAGTGATCGTCCAGGAATCGGTTCGCGATTGCCAATAGACGTGTCGAATTGCAGCAATTCGTTTCTTTTCAGAATCCCGCCTGAAATGTTAGCGAAACACCGCCGTGGTGCAGTTGGGCCATGGAAAGGTGTTTCGCATGCAGGCTCTCAGTCCGATTGTGATCGTACCGGAACAGGAAGACGACCTCTTCGCGGAGGACCTCGTCGCAGAGGCGATCCGCGACGTGCTGACGGCGGATGTCATCGATCAGGCCACGAAGGATCGGCTGGTGGACGGGCTGACCGTGCTGAAGGCGGGTCTGGACTGTTCGGACACGGGCTGTGCCGGCTGCCTCCACCGCCCGACCTGCGAACGCTTCATCGAACTCATTCTGTGGACTAGTTGACGTCGGACCACACCGGAAGGGGGCGGCCTCCCTCTTTGGAGCCGGCGGCCTTGTGACGGTCGTCACCGCTCAAATCAAAAACCATGCTAAAATGCCTTGTTAACGGTTCCAGCTTGCGGGCCGGATAGGCGGGGCTGAGGTCGGCATGGGCTTTTCGGTGACGTTTTGGGGGGTCCGGGGCACGGTCCCTTGCCCGCTGCCGTCCCACATGGGCTTCGGCGGCAACACGAGCTGCGTAGAGGTTCGGGCGGGCGGCCTGCGCATCGTCATCGACGCCGGCACCGGCATCCGCATGCTCGGAAAACACATGCTGAGGGAGGGGGCGACCGAGGCGATCCTGCTGATGAGTCACACCCATCTGGACCACATCTCCGGCTTTCCCTTCTTCGCCCCGGCCTACAGCAAGGGCTTTCACCTGCGCATCGTCTCCGGCCATCTGAACGGCAACCCCGGCATCGAGGCGGCCATGGCCCGGCAGATGGAGCGCCCTCTGTTCCCCGTGCCGATGCGCACCATGGGAAGCAACATCGTCTTCGACGAGATCACGGCGGGCGATTGCTTCGCGCTCGGCGACGGGGTGCGGGTCCGCACGGCGCTGCTGAACCATCCGGACGGCGCCACCGGCTACCGCATCGAGCATCTTGGCAGGTCCTTCGCCTATGTGACCGATACGGAGCATGTGCCGGGCCAACCCGACCGCAACATCCTGGACCTGATCGACGGCGCCGACCTCGTGCTCTACGACAGCACCTACACGGACGAGGAGTGGCGGAACCGGATCGGCTGGGGCCATTCCACCTGGACCGAGGGTGTCCGGCTGGCGCAGGCCGCGGGGGTGAAGCGGCTGGTGCTGTTCCACCACGACCCGGACCACGACGACGCGGCCATGGCGGCCATCGAGGCGGCGGCCCAGGCGGTGTTTCCGGATTGTTTCGCCGCGCGCGAGGGGATGACGGTCACTCTGGCCTGATCCTATGGCTGGCCTGACCCTATGGCTGGCCTGATCCATATGGCCTGGAGGGGGGCCGGACCGCTATAGAGAGGCGGCTTCCATTCCCTCGGCGAATCCCCGACCCATGCCTGCGATTCCAATGACCGCCCCACCTTTGATGCTGACGGTCGTCGCGCTGTTCGTCATCACTTACGTCGGCATGGCGCTGGGGCGCTTTCCCGGCCTGCGCATCGACCGCACGGGCATCGCCCTGGTCGCGGCGATCCTGCTGCTCGCCGTCGGGGCGCTGGAGTCGGGGCAGGTGGCGGAGGCCATCGACTTTCCGACCCTGTTCATCCTGTTCGGGCTGATGGTGCTGTCCGCCCAGTATGCGGCCAGCGGCTTCTACGACTGGTGCGCCCTGCGGGTGGCGCAGGCGGCGCGGTCGCCGGCGCGGCTTCTGGCGGTGACGGTGGCGGTGGGCGGCGGCCTGTCGGCGGTGCTCGCCAACGACGTGGTGGTCTTCGCCATGACGCCGATGCTCTGCGTCGGGCTGGTTGCCCGCGGGCTCGACCCGCGGCCCTACCTGATCGCGCTGGCCGGGGCGGCGAACGCCGGATCGGCGGCGACGGTGATCGGCAATCCTCAAAACATCCTGATCGGCCAGATGGGGCATCTGGATTTCTGGCGCTTCCTCTCCGTGTGCGGGGTGCCGGCGCTGGTCGGTCTGGTGATCGTCTATGGCGTGGTGTGGTTCGCCTGGAAGGGCCGCTTCGGAGAGCCCAAAGGGGAGGGCGGGGCGAAGCCCGTGGAACTCGACCGGGCGCAGCTCGGCAAGGCGGTGGTGGCGACCCTGGTGCTTCTGGGCCTGTTCACCACCGACCTGCCGCATGAGATCGGCGTGCTGCTGGTCGCCGGGGCGATGCTGGTCAGCCGGCGGCTGGCGACCCGCGGGATGCTGGGCATGGTGGACTGGCATCTGCTGGTCCTGTTCGCCTCGCTGTTCGCCATCAACCACGCGCTGAAGTTGACCGGCCTGCCGGCGGAGTTCGTGGACGGGCTGGAGGCCGCGGGCTGGCTGCCCGACCGGCTGGCGGTGATGACCCCCCTGGCTCTGGCGGCCAGCAACAGCATCGGCAACGTGCCCGCGGTGATCCTTCTTCTGTCCGCCTGGCCGTCGCCGCCGGAAGGGGCGCTCTACGGGCTGGCGGTGCTGTCCACGCTGGCCGGGAACCTGCTGCTGCCCGGCAGCCTCGCCAACATCATCGTGGTGGAGCGGGCGGCGGCCTCCGGCGTCCGGCTGGGCTTTCTGGAGCACGCGCGCTGCGGCATTCCGATGACGGTGCTGTCCATGGGCTTCGCCGTCCTCTGGCTGTGGGGCATGGGCTGGATGCGGCTGACCTGAGACTTCCCCTTCCGGGCCCTCCATCCGAGTTATGCGAATGGTGCCGCCCCTCTCCGTCCGGGGCATTGTCCTCTCTTCGCAGAGCAAAAAACTTGGGGTGGCCGCCTGTGTCAGGCACGGTCGAAGGATGGAAACCCATGTCAGAAGCCCGGACGCCCAGGACGCCGGACGCCGGAACCCCGGATGCATCCTGGGAAACACCGGTCGTCGCGGTGGTCGTCACCCACAACCGTCTGGCCCTGCTGAAGGGCTGCCTGGCGGCCATCCACGGGCAGGAGCCGCGGCCCGACCGCATCGTCGTGGTGGACAACGGTTCCAGCGACGGCACCGCGGAATGGCTGGCGGAGCAGCGGGCGGCGATGCCGGAGCTTCAGGTGGTCCGGCAGGCCAACGTCGGTTCCGCCGGGGCCTATCACACCGCCTTCGACACGGCGCTGAGCCTGGGCGCCCGTTGGATCTGGAGCACCGACGACGACGGCATTCCGGCTCCCGGCGCGCTGGCCGAACTGTTGCGCCAGGGGGAGCGGCACGGCCTCGACCTCGTGGGGCCGACCGTGGTCGCGGCGGAGGATCAGGACGATCTGGCCTTCACCCTGCAAGGCTTCACCAAGGCCGACGCCTTCACCGCTCTGGCGCGTGACGGCATCGTTCCCGGAGCCATCGCGCTGTTCAACGGGACCCTGCTGCGCCGCCGCGTGTTCGAGCGGATCGGCAACATCAAGCGCGAGATGTTCATCTGGGGCGACGAGTGGGAGTTCACCCTGCGCGCCCGCCGTGCCGGGCTGCGCGACGGCACGGCGGTGCACGCCCTGCACGTCCACCCGCGCAACCGCCGCACCCAGCGCCCGCTGGCCGGCGGCCTGCTGGGCACGGTGGAGGAGATGCCGGAGAACCGCGCCCCCTATTTCTTCCGCAACATGGGGTACATCCACGCCACCTACGAGCGGAAGGCCATCGCCCGCATGATGGTCAAATACACGCTCTATTACCTGCTGCACCGGCGCGCCGACCTGAAGGGGCTGCGCGGCTTTTGGACCCATTACCGGGCGGGCCTGCGCAACCTCTACCCGGATGATTTGCGCGCGTCCCCCACGGCGGCGGCGCCCGCCGCTCCGCCGCGTTCCTTTCCGGAAAGCGTTTGAAAGGGGGCCGCATGTTCCGGGATTTCAGCCTCGACGGACGGGTGGCGTCCCGCGCCGAGACTTGGTCCGTCTGGCCCGCCGCCCTGCTGATCCTGCTGGCGGCTGCGGTCCCGGTCTGGATGTTCGAGATTCCGGCGCTGGGCGACTACGTCAACCACGTCACGCGGATGTACGCCCTGACCCACCTGGACCAGGACCCGGCTCTGGCGGAATTCTACATGGTGCGCTGGGCGATCGTTCCCAATCTGGTGATGGACATCGTGGTGCCGCCGCTGGCGAAGCTGGTGGGGGTGCACACGGCCAGCCGGCTGTTCGTCACGGCCAGCTATGTGTTGCTCGTCACCGGAACCATCGCCCTCTACCGCGCGGTCTGGGGACGGGTTGAATTGGGGCCGCTGGCCGCCGGGCTGTTCCTCTACACCCTGTCCACCTACATGGGCCTGTTCAATTACCTGTTCGGGCTGGGGCTGGCGCTGTGGGGAATCGCCGGCTGGATCGCGCTGCGGGAGCGGGCGCCCTGGCAGCGCGGGCTGACCTCGCTGGGCGTCGTGCTGCTGCTGTTCATCGCGCACCTTTTCGCGCTGGGGCTCTACGGGTTGACGCTGCTGGCCTTCGAGGGGTGGCGGCTGTGGCGGAGCGGCGGTTGGCGGGACCCGCGGCGGGCGCTGCCGGATGCGCTGGCCTTCGGCTTGCCGTTCCTGATCGTGCCGCCGCTGTTGCTGATGAGCCCGTCCTCGGGCTTCGCCGACGCGGTTCTGTGGGTCGGCACGGCGAAGCTGATGGGCTTCGACTTCCTGTTCGGCGGCTACGCCGACACGGTGGGCTATGTGACGGGGATCGCCGTCGGGTTGGGCGTCGCCTGGGGGCTGTGGAGCGGGGCGCTGCGTCTCCATCCGGTCGGCGCCATCACCATCGCGCTGGGGCTGGTGGTCTATGCGGCGATGCCGCTGGTCCTGTTCGGGTCCTGGTTCGCGGACAGCCGCCTGCCCATCGGCATCGCCTTCGTCGCGCTGGGTCTCCTGCGGTGGGATCTGGCGACCTCCGCCATGCGGGCGGCCTTCCTGTCGGTGGTGGTCGCGCTGTCGCTGCTGCGCAGCGCCGACGCCGGGGTGGCGCTGGACAAGGTGGACCCGCTGCTGGAGGAGGTGCGCCAGTCCATGTTGCGGATCGAGCCGGGCAGCACCGTGCTCGCCACCTACGCCGACGAGACGCTGCGCAAGTCGCTTTTCCGCCCAACCCAGTTCACCGACGACCGCGCCCTGTCCTTCGGCCTGCACCACGCGCCGGTATTGGCGCTGATGGAGCGGTCCAGCCTCGTGCCCATCGCCTTCACCCATCCGGGCAAGCAGGTGCTGCTGCTGAAGCCGGGCTATGCCGATCTGGACGGCGACTTCACCTACATGCCGCGCATCGGCTACGTTGCCGACGCCGTGCGCCAGCCGGGGCTGCGGGACAACCATTACTGGGCGGACTGGCCCCGGCGGTTTGGCTACGTCTATGTCCTGTTCAGCGAACCGGGCCGCCCCAACCCGGTGCCGGAGCATCTGACGCCGGTGCAGGAGGGGCGGTACTTCCAACTCTACAAGGTGAAGTGAGAGGGCAACCGTCAGGCCGCCCCTTCCGCGTTGCGGACGAACTGGTCGAACATCGGCTGGATCACCGACTCGCCGAGGTCGCGGGTGATGAAGACGATCTTGGAACGGTGATCCTCGCCGGGCCATTCCTGAAGCTGGACCGGCGGATGGAACATGTGCTGGACGCCGTGGACGACGACCGGCAGCGGGCTTTCCTTCACGTTCAGCAGTCCCTTGATGCGCAGCAGATTCTCCCCGCCGGCGGCGATCAGGGCCTCCATGAAATCCACGAAGCTGTTCCACGGAATCGGCTCGTCCACCACCATGCAAAAGGCGCGGATGTGGTCGTCGTGCCGGTTGGCGTCGTGGTGGTGATCGTGATCATGCCCGCAGCCGGGGCCGCAGCCCTCGCCATGCTCATGGTGGTGATGATCATGGTGAGCGTGCTCGTCGCGGTAAGCCTCTTCCCGAAGCCAGCGGGCGACGTCGGGGCTCTTGGTTTCCGGGTTGTAGAGGCCGGCGTCGAACAGCAGCGCCGGGTCCACCTCGCCGAAGGCCGCGGGAATCTGCGGGGCCGCCGGGTTGATGGCCGACAGGCGCTGGCACAGGGCGAGCGTCGTGTGGGGCGTGGCGAGGTCGGTCTTGGTCAGCACGATGCGGTCGGCGACGGCGGCCTGCTTCACGCTTTCCGGCTGGCGGTCGAGCTGGCTGGCGCCGTGCACCGCGTCCACCGTGCTGATGACGCCGTCCAGGCGGAAGCGGGCGGCCAGCAGCGGGTCGCTCATCAGCGTGTGGATGATCGGGGCCGGATCGGCGAGGCCCGTCGTCTCCACCACCACCCGGTCGAACTCCGGAATGTCGCCGCGCACGCGCTTCAGGAACAGGTCGCGCAGCGTGTCCACGAGGTCGCCGCGGATGGTGCAGCACAGGCAGCCGCTGTCCATCAGCACCATGTTCTCCGACGCCTTGGCGACCAGCAGATGGTCCAGCCCGACCTCCCCGAACTCGTTGATGACCACGGCGGTGCGGGCCATGCCGGGATGGTGGAGCAGCCGTTGCAGCAGCGTGGTCTTGCCGCTGCCGAGGAAGCCGGTCAGCACCGAGACGGGCAGGCGGGGCGGCGGCGGGGCGGCAGGGGTGGGAGCGGCGGCGGTCACGGGGTGTTCTCCTGGCAGTCGGTGCATGTGCCCCGCACCTCGACGGTGGGGCGGCTCACCTGGAAACCGCGCTCGGCGGCGATGGTGCCGATGGCGGCGCGGATGCGCGGGTCGTCCATCTCCACGGCGTTGCCGCAGGTCTCGCACACCAGGAACTGCCCGGAATGGACGGCCCCCGGTGCCGCGCAGCCGATGTAGGCGTTCAGCGATTCGATGCGGTGGACCAGCCCCTGTTCCACCAGGAATTCCAGCGCACGGTAGACGGTCAGCGGGGCGGCGGCCTTGCCCTCCCGCTGGCTGAGGTCTTCCAGGATGGCGTAGGCGCCGCGCGGCTTGTGGCTGTTCCAGACCAGTTCCAGAACCTGACGGCGCAGCGCGGTCAACCGCGCGCCCCGTTCCGCGCACAGGACGTCGGCGCGCATCAGCGCGTCGGCGATGCAGTGCGTGTGGTCGTGGCCGGTGGCAGGGTGGGGGACGGCGGTCATGGCGTTATTTTATAACATTGCCGGATGCTCTGACCAGAAAAGAAGAAGGGCGGCCCCGGACGTGGGGGCCACCCTTTCAGGCGCGCGTCGCTTCGTTATGGAGCGGTCATGCGTTCGGTCAGAGACCGATCACGCCGCCGTCCTTCCTGGTGATGGCGACCACCGATGGGCGCGGCGGCATGTTGGGCTTGAAGTCGGGCCAGCGGGTCGCCGGGTCCTCGAAGGAGGAGAGCTTGCCCTTGAAGCCCTCCCACTGGTCCACGCCGTCCGTGGCCGGGTGCTGCACGGCGACGAACAGGGTCCTGTCGTCAGGGGTGAAGCAGGGGCCGCACATCTCGGCACCCACCGGCACGCGGAAGAACATCCTGGAAAGGCCGCGCAGGTCGCCCTCGGTCTCCACGGCCCAGACGCCATCGGCGGTGCCGGATGCCTTCTTCCAGTTCTCGCCCTGGTCGGTGGTGATCCACAGGCGGCCGCGGTTGTCCACCGCAGCGTTGTCCGGGCAGGAGAACCAGCCGTTGGCCGTGGTGTCGGCGTGGAACTGCGCGCCGACCTTCTCGTCCGCCGGGTTGCCGCCGCGGATCAGGATCGTCCACTCGCCCTTGGTGGAGGCGTGGTCGCCGCCTTCCGGGATGATCTCGACGATGTGGCCCCAGTTGTTCGCGGCGCGCGGGTTTGCGGCGTCCACCTGCTCCGGCTTGCGGCGGGAGTTGTTGGTGAGAATGACGTAGACCTTGCCGGTCACCGCGTTCACCTCGATGTCCTCCGGGCGGTCCATCTTGGTGGCGCCCAGCGCGTCGGCGGCGAGGCGGGCGTTGATGAGCACCGTGGCCTGATCGGGGAAGCCCTTGTCGGCGGTCAGCGGACCCTGGCCGTGGACCAGCGGCAGCCATTCGACCGAGGCGTCGGCCTTGAACTTCGCCACGTAGAGGGTCCCCGTCTCCAGGATGTCCAGGTTGGCGGCACGGTTCGATGGGTCGAACGTCTTCGCGGCGACGAACTTATAGACATAGTCGAACCGCTCGTCGTCGCCGGTGTAGGCGACCACGGTACCGTCCTTGCCGACCGCGATCTGGCAGGCCTCGTGCTTGAAGCGGCCCAGCGCCGTGCGCTTCTTCGGGGTCGAGGCCGGGTCATAGGGGTCGATCTCCACCACCCAGCCGAAGCGGTTGGACTCGTTCGGCTCCTTGGCGATGTCGAAGCGGTCGTGATGGACGCCCCAGTTGTACCATTCGCCGGGGAAGCCGTAGCGCTTCAGCGCCTTGGCGTTCGGGTTGGTGTCCTCGACCTTGCCCCAGAAATAGCCGTTGAAGTTCTCCTCCGCCGACAGCCATGTGCCCCACGGCGTCATGCCGCCGGCACAGTTGTTCAGCATGCCGCGGACCTTCGTACCGGTCGGGTCGTAGCCGGTCTTCATCAGGGCATGGCCGGCGGCGGGGCCGGTGATGGCGCAGACCGTCTCGCCGGTGATGCGGCGGTTGTACTTGGAGTTCGGGTCGGTCACCCACTTGCCGCGGACCTTGCGGATCTCGATGACGGTGCCGCCGTGGGCGGCCATCTCGATGTCTACCAGGGTCCTTGTCATCCGGGCGAACTTGCCCTTCTGCTGCTCCACGCCGACGCCGGGGAACATGACCTCCTCGTCGGTGTATTCGTGGTTCACGCAGAGCAGCGCGCGGTCCGGCGACTTGGAGCCCAGCGGCAGCGGGGCATAGCCGACGAAGTCGTTGTTGTAGCCGAACTGCTTGGACTGCGCCTCGGCGGACTGGTTCATCGGGTCGAAGACCGGCGCGCCGGGCACCACCGGGTCGCCCCAGCGGATCAGGATGTCGGCGTCGTAGCCTGCGGCGACGTGGTGGGTGGCGTCCACGCCGTGCGGAACCTCCCGGAAGGAGAAGCTGGCCTTGGCCGGGCGCGCCGCGCCGGTGGTCGCGGCCTCGGCCTCGCGGGTCGAGGAGAGCAGGGCCGCCGGGCCGATCAGGGCGCCGACCGCCGCACCGGTCAGCATCCCGCGCATCAGGTCGCGGCGCTCGAGGCGGGCGTTGATGACGTCGCCCATGGTCGGGTTGTCGGACGGGTTGGAGCCGATGTCCTCCCGGCCCTCGAAGGTCAGATACTTGGTGCCCTTCCGGGGCAGGTCATGGGTGTCCATCGGTGCGCCTCGTCTCTTTCCGCGAAGTAATCTGGATAGGGGCGGGCGCACCTTAACGGCGGCCTGTGACGGTATCTTTGCACTCCCGTGACGGCGGAATGAAAACGCATGGCAGCCGATTTCGCGGCTTCGCCGCGATCAATCGCCGGATTTCCTGATGTCCTCGAAAGCGGCCAGAGCGCGGTTGCGGGCGATGCCGTGATCCACGATGGGGCGCGGATAGTTGTGGCCGAGCCTCACCCCGGCCTGCCGCAGCGCATCGTCCGGCGCCTGCCAGGGCTTGTGAATCCAGCGGCTGGGCAGCTTCGCCAGTTCCGGGACGAAGCGCCGGACGTAATCGCCTTCCGGGTCGAACCTCTCGCCCTGAAGGATCGGGTTGAAGACACGGAAGAAGGGGGCCGCGTCGGCGCCGCAGCCGGCCACCCACTGCCAGTTGCCCGCGTTGTTGGCGATGTCGGCATCGACGAGCGTATCCCAGAACCACGCCTCCCCCTGCTGCCAGGGGATCAGCAGATCCTTGATGAGGAAGGAGCCGACGATCATCCGCACGCGGTTGTGCATCCATCCGGTCCGCCAGAGCTGCCGCATGCCCGCATCCACGATCGGATAGCCGGTACGTCCCCGCTGCCAGGCGTGCAGCCCAGCCTCGTCCGTCCGCCATGGGAAATGGGTGAAGCGCGCGTCCAGCGGCGCATTGGGCAGGTCGGGTTCCTCGCGCAGCAGGTGATGATTGAACTCCCGCCAGCCCAGTTCCCGCAGGAAGGCGTCGGCGCCGGAGGCCAACTCATGCCGCTGGGCGGCGGCGTGGCGCGTGGCGTGCCAGATCTGCCGCGGCCCGATCTCCCCGAAGGCGAGATGGGGGGACAGGGCGGAGGTTCCGTCATGGTCCGGACGGTCGCGCTCCGTCGGGTAGGCGGCGACCGGACCGTCCAGGAAATCGGCCAGCCGTTCGCGCGCCGCGTCCTCGCCGGGCGTCCAGCGGTCCCGCAGGCCGCCGGCCCAATCCGGCGCGGTGGGCAGCAGTCCCCAATCCTTCAGGGACTCGCTGGACACCGGCTTGGAAGGCGGCGTCAGCCGGGAGGGCGCGCGGGTGGGGCGCGGCGGTTCCGGCATGGACAGCAGCGCCTTCCAGAAGGGCGTGAACACCCGGAAGGGCGTGTCCGATTTGGTGCGTATGGTTCCCGGCTCGTAAAGCAGGGCGGCGTTGTGGGGGTGCACCGTCACGCCGCGCGCGGTCAGCCGCCGTCCCACTTGGCGGTCGCGGGCGATGGCGGTGGGGCCGGCGCGCCGGTTGCACAGCACCGTGTCCGCACCGGTTTCGTCCGCCAGCGCTTCCAGCACCGTGGCCGGGTCGCCGCTGCGCAGCACCAGGGGGGAACCGAGTTCACCCAGCGCCTTGCCCAGCCGTTCCAGGCTGCCGTGCAGCCACCAGCGGGAGGCGCCGCCGGGCAGCCAGGGATCGTCGTGGTCCAACTCCCGGATATAGACCGGGATGACGGGAGCGCCGTCCACCGCCGCGGCGGTCAGAGCCGGGTTGTCGGCAAGGCGAAGATCGCTTCGGAACCAGACGATAATGGGTGCTTGATCGGTCTTCATTGGCCAACTGTAAGGAAATGGACAGAAGAACGGGCATGCCAAAACGCCGCAGTCTACGGCTGCGGAGAATGGGTCTTGGTACGCGCCGGGATTCGCTCCGGATCACCGGGGAGAGAAAAATTTTTCCTGGGGAAATCCTATTGACCGCTGTTCTTGCGACGCTATTTCCGCCTTCGCTGCCACGACGTGGGACCGGAGGCTCGGCGGCCGACGGCGCCGGTTCCACGGTCGGGGGAGAGAAGGAAACCCATTGAGCGCCCAATTCAACGGAGGAATGTCATGTCTCGCCTGTCGCGGCTGCTGACCGCCGCCACCGTCGCCCTGCCGCTGTCCTTCGCCGCCGCCACCGCCGCGAAAGCGGCGGACATCGTGGACACCGCCGTGTCGGCGGGCCAGTTCAAGACGCTGGTCCAGGCCGTTCAGGCCGCCGGTCTCGTGGACACGCTGAAGAGTGGCGGCCCCTTCACCGTCTTCGCCCCGACCGACGAGGCGTTCGCCAAACTTCCGGCGGGCACCGTCGAGAATCTTCTGAAGCCGGAGAACCGCGACAAGCTGCGCTCCGTGCTCACCTATCATGTGGTGCCGGGCAAGGTGACCTCGGCCGATATCGCCGGCAAGACGGCGACGCCGAAGACCGTGCAGGGCACCACCGTGGACATCGACGCAACGAAGGGCGGCGTGATGGTGGACAACGCGAAGGTCGTGAAGCCGGACATCACGGCGTCGAACGGCGTCATCCATGTGATCGACACCGTCATCATGCCGAACTGACGTCATCCCGAATTGACCGATGTCCCTTCTGCCGGACGTCTCACCGCCGGTTCCGGCAGAACCACTCGCCCGGAGAGTTCCCCCGGCTCTCCGGGCGTCTTCTTATGCCTTGTCGGGTGACAGCCGGCTGCGCGGAAAGCGGTGGACCTTGCCGCGGGCCAGCAAATGCACCTCGAACCGCTCCGCCAGCAGGCCGGACACCGCCGGGTCCAGCACGTTCAGCCCGCCCGCATAGGCGCCGAAGGCCGGCAGGATCAGCTTGCCCCCGTCGAAGGCGAAGCAGCGTTCCCGTACCCGCCGTCCCGGCACCAGAACGGCGGCGACCGGGTGCAGATGCCCGGACAGTTCCCCCGCGGCGCCGGGCACCGCCTCGTGCCGGAAGGTCAGCGGGCCGAGCGTCAGCTCATCCAGGATGCGTCCGCCGAAGCTCTCCGGCGGCTCCGGATCGTGGTTGCCGGTGACCCACAGCCAGTCCGCCACCCGCCCGGTCAGGTCCCGTAGCCGCGCCACGTCGCCGGCCTCCATACGGGAAGCGGCGCGGCAGTCGTGGAAGCTGTCGCCCAGGCAGATCACCCGTTCCGGGCGCAGCCTATCCACAAGCTCGCTCAGCCGGTCGAGCGTCGCCCGCGTGTCGTAGGGCGGCAGCATCCGCCCGCGCGCCGCGAAGGCGGAGCCTTTCTCCAGATGCAGGTCGGCAACCACCAGTGTCCGCTCCGCCGGCCAGAGCAGCGCGCCGGAGGGATCGGGGGCCAGCGCCGCGCCCCTCAGGATCATCGTCGTTTCCATGGTCATCACAACGCCAGACGGCCTTGGGAGTCATCCGGAGAACCGAGTTCCGGCATCGCTTCTTCCACCAGATCGGCGGCCAGACCGGCAGCGGCCTGCTCCAGAAGCTCGTCGGTGGCGGAGCCGTCCACCCGCTCCCGTCCGATCTCCAGAATGACCGGCACGGCGAGGGGGGAGATGCGGTCCAGATCCTTGTGGGTGATGCGGCCCTTCACCCGCGCCAGGAAGTCCGAAAGGCGCCGCACGTCGGTCAGCCCGCCCGCCGCGTCGGCGCGGGTGGCGCGCAGCAGCACATGGCCGGGGTCGTGCTTGCGCAGCACGTCGTAGATCAGGTCGGAGGAGAAGGTCACCTGCCGCCCCGACTTCTCCTGTCCCGGATGGCGGCGGTCGATGACCCCGGTGATCAGCGCCACGTTGCGGAAGGTCCGCCGCAGCATGGAGGACTCGTCCATCCAGGCTTCCAGATCGTCGCCCAGCATGTCCTGGCCGAACAGCCCATCCATGTCCTTGGGTGTCCGCAGGGACCAGACCGCCAGCGCATAGTCGGTGGCGACGAAGCCCAGCGGGCCGCAGCCCATCCGCTCCATCCGCCGGGTCAGCAGCATGCCCAAGGTCTGGTGCGCGTTCCGCCCCTCGAAGGCGTAGACGACGAGGAAGCGCTTGCCGCCCCGGGGGAAGCTCTCCACCAGCAACCCGCCGCGCGCGGGCAGGACCGAGCGCCAGCGCTGGAGCCGCAGCCATTCCTGAACGTCCTCCGGCAGGCCGGGCCATTGCGCCGGGTCGGCCAGCATGGCGCGCACCCGGTCGGCCAGCGCGGTGGTCAGCGGCAGCCGCCCGCCGGCGTAGGCCGGGACCTTCGGTTCCCCGGTGCCGCCCTTGGCGACCTGCGCCTCCATCTCCCGGATGCCGAGGAACTTCAGCAATTGGCCGGCGAAGACGAAGGTATCGCCGGGGGTGAGCCCCTGGATGAAATGCTCCTCCACCTCGCCCAGCACCGGGCCGCGGTTCAGGCGCACGCGCAGCATGGCCTCCTGCGTGATGGTGCCGACGTTCATGCGGTACTGCCGCGCCACCGCCGGCCCGGACACCGCCATGCGCCCGTCCTCGCGCAGCTTCAGGCGATGGAAGCGTTCGTAATTGCCGAGCGCGTAGCCGCCGGTCGCCACGAATTCCAGCACGTCGTCGAACTCGTCCCGCGCCAACCCGGCGTAGGGCGCGGCGCAGACCACCTCGTCATACAGATCGTCGGGCCGGAAGGGCTCCGCGCAGGCCATGCCGAGCATGTGCTGGGCCAGCACATCCAGCCCGCCGGGGCGGGGCCGCTCGCCGTCCAGGCTCATGGCGGCCACGGCATCCACGGCGGCGCGGCATTCCAGCACCTCGAAGCGGTTGGCGGGGACGAGCAGGGCGCGGCTGGGCTCGTCCAGCCGATGGTTGGCGCGCCCGATGCGCTGGACCAGCCGGCTCGCCCCCTTCGGCGCGCCGATCTGCACCACCAGATCCACCGCCGCCCAGTCGATGCCGAGGTCGAGCGAGGACGTCGCCACCACCGCCCGCAGCTTTCCCGCCGCCATGGCGGCCTCCACCTTGCGCCGCTGCTCCGCCGCCAGCGAGCCGTGATGGAGCGCGATGGGCAGGTTGTCGTCGTTGAGGCGCCAGAGTTCCTGGAAGACCAGTTCCGCCTGGGCGCGGGTGTTGACGAAGACCAGCGTGGTGCGGTGGGCGCGGATGCGCTGGTACACCTCCTTCAGCGCGTGAACGGCCATGTGCCCGGCCCAGGGCAGCCGCTCGCGGGTCGTCAGGATCTCCACCTCGGCGGAGGCGCCGGCCCGGCCGGTGACCAGCCGCACGTCGCCGCCATCCGCCCGCTCGGTCCTGGACAGCCAGGCGAGAAGCTGCGCCGGTTCAGCCACCGTGGCCGACAGTCCGACCCGCGGGGCCTGCGGCGCCAGACGGGCCAGCCGCGCCAGCCCCAGCGCCAGCAGGTCGCCGCGTTTGGTCCCGGCCAGAGCGTGCAACTCGTCCACGATGACGCAGCGCAGGTGCCGGAAGAGCGTCGCCGCGTCGGCGTAGGCGATCATCAGCGCCAGACTTTCCGGCGTTGTCATCAGGATGTGCGGCGGGTGCGCCCGCTGCCTCCGCCGCTTGGATTCGGGGGTGTCGCCGGTGCGGGTCTCGGTGCGGATGGGCAGCCGCATCTCCGCGATGGGGTCCTCCAGATTGCGCTGGATGTCCACCGCGAGCGCCTTCAACGGCGAGATGTAGAGCGTGTGGAGCCCGTCGCGCGGGCGCTCTGCCAGATCGATCAGCGAAGGCAGGAACCCCGCCAGAGTCTTGCCGCCGCCGGTTGGCGCGATCAGCAAAGCGCTGTCCCCGGCCTCAGCCGCCTCCACCATGGCGAGTTGGTGCGGGTGCGGCGCCCATCCCCGCGACCGGAACCAGCCCAGGACGTTGGCGGGGAGGAGGGGGGAGGGAGGGAGCATGGGACGCGGAGTGTATAGGCTTTTACGCGTGGCGGTATAACGGAGAGCAAACTATTATAGAATATTTTTCCGATGATGTTGCGCGCTATTGAGGTATGCTTTGCTTTGTTTAACAGAATTTGGCGAACAAGAAGGGTTTGACGAGCTATGAAGGTGGCTCTTGATAATATTAGGCAATTTATAATTGAAAAATGGTTGCGGCATAAGTGTGGCGCTATTTAGCTGGATTGTGCGCAAATGAAAAATATTGCGAATGAGCGAGTAAGAGCATGAACGGTAATTCCGTCGATGGTTGTTCTGAGGATGTGGCTGGTTGGCTTCTTGACCCTATTTCAGACAGTTTGCTGAATTTGGTTGAAGAGATGAAGGTGATTGGTCTAACTGAGAAAGGTATTATGGCGATCTGTGTTTTATCTGCTATCAATCCACGAATTAAAGCGTGTCCTGTGAATGATGCTCCGTTCATAGATTTTATGAAGGATGTATCAGATCAGTTAAGTCTAGCTTTGGAAGAGAATGATAAAGGATTCCCAAAGTCACGTACGCATTGTGCAATAGGATTCTGGGTTTCAATCGAAACATTAGTGGAAGATATTTTCGTTAATTATTTAATAAAGCACCCATCAACAATCGAAAAGCTCCATGAAAGATTTAAAGATATAAGGTTCAAGCAAAACGCAAATTTCTCTCAATTTGGAAATTACAAAAGACTGTTCCGCGCTGTAGAAAATGCTGTTGATGATGAGAATGTAGTAAGGAGATATCAATCGATATTAGATGTTTTGGAGCTTTCTCCGATTTTGACTGATTGTCAAATTGATATCCTTACGGAGTTGTGTGCAATGAGAAATATTGTTTTACATAGAAGAGGTGTTGTTGATAGTGAGTTTGTTCGGAAATGTCCGCATAGCATACTAAAGGTTGGAGACAAGTACACTATTGATAAAGATATGACGTTATCATTTTATGGGTCGTGCAGTGCATTTATATCATCTATTCTCAGAAAAGCGGTTGTCTTGTTGCGGAATAGAAAATAGATTTCGTTATGTTTATGTTTCAAGCATGATGCACCCACTGAATGGTGAGGGAGGGGCGGTATCGCTCACCGTGCGCCGACTCCGTTTTATCCTTTTTACGGCGTTTGACGGTTTCGAGGGCTGTGGTAGTTTATGGAGCAAAGAGGTGGCGCGCCTTCCGTTCGCTGGAGGCGAAACCGGTTTCCCGGCCTCGCCCTTTGGTCCTCAGCGAGGACGGCCCCGGTTGAAGCCGGCTTCGAACTCGAATTTCATCCGGAACCAGAAGTATCGGAACCGCTTTAGGAACTTTCTTAAGCGCGTCACCTCCTTTTGGATGCCGGACGGATGAATTCCGTTGGCGCGTACCATCCAAATAAAGGCACGGGCGCGGTTAATGCGGCTTTTGGGCGCGTCGTCGAGGTGGAGAGGTGTTGCCCCCTCCCTGACCCTCCCCCGCTTTGCAGGGGAGGGAATTGCTATGTGCCGGCGACGATGCGGACGTGGGCGGGCAGGGGGACGATCTCGCCGGTCGCCAGGGCGTCGAAGCGGCGGGCGACCTCGGCCTCCAGGGTGGTGCGCCGCTCGGGCGCGAGGCCGTGCAGGCGGTGGCCGAAGCTCATGTCCAGGGTGGCGCGCCAGAAGGGCTGGCCGCGGGGCGCCTTGCGGACGGGGGTGATGTCCGTCTCGGTCACGCTGGCGAAGCCGGCGGCGCGCATCGTCTCCGCCAGCGTGCCGGGGGCGGCGAAGCGGAACAGCGGGTCGAGGCTGCGGTCCTCTCCCAGTTGGGCGGCGACGGCATCGCCCACCTGATCGAACAGGGTGTTGCCGGCGCGCGGCCCCCAGACCATGAAGGCCGCGGCGCCACCCGGGCGCAGCACGCGCCGCAACTCGGCCAGGGCCGCCGCCACGTCGGGGACGAACATGATCCCGAACCGGCAGGTCACCCGGTCGAAGGCTCCCGCCGCGAAGGGAAGGGCGGTCATGTCGGCGGCGGCGAAGACCGGGCGTGATCCGTCCCCCATATCCGCCGCGCGGCGCAGGGCGCCGGCCATCATGCCGGGCACGAGGTCGCTGCCCACCACCAGCCCGCCCGGCCCGGCGCGGCGCGCGGCGCTCAGCGCGGGTTCGCCGGCTCCGGAGGCGAGGTCCAGTATCCGGTCGCCCGCCATCACTCCGGCGGCGTCCAGCAGGGGCTGGTTCAGCTTGTCCGCCAGATCGGCCATGGGATCGGCCCAGCGGTCCCAGGCTTGGGCGCTGGCGGTCCAGCGGGCGCGCTCGGCATTGCCATCAGGAGAAATGGGGCCGTCGGGAGACATTGGCGTGGTCAATGAAGAAGCCTTGCGGTGCCTGAGATACGGGGGGCGGAGTCCGCGTCGCGCAGCCGTTCACCCAGCGCCGCGACCTCCTCCGCCAGTTTGCGGTTCGCCTCGGTCAACTGCTGGATGCTCAACTCGGCGGCCTGCCGCTGGGCGTTCAGGGTGGCGACGTTCTCCGCCAGTTTGCGAATCTGCTGGGACTGCCGGGCGCCGCCTTCGTTCACGCTGCGGCGGATCGAGCCCACGGCGGCCAGAACGATGACGCTGATCGTCGCGCCCGCCAGAAGGGCCGCGATGGCCAGTGTCCAGACCCAATCCCCGAAAAGCGGTTCCATGGCCGAAGCCGCCCCTGCGTTGCATCCTGCCCGCCGGTTGTGAACCTCCGGTGGACGAATGTGTTCAGCATCCGCCGAATTGCCGAATTGGTCAAGCCGGGGTCCCGAACGGCGAAAGGCCCGGCCTTTGCGGGCCGGGCCTTATCATTGCAATCGGATAAAGGGCGCAATCGGATAAAGGGCGCAATCGGAAAAAGGGAATGCCGGTCAGGCGACCGTGTCGTCCACCGGGCGGGCGGCCTTGGCGCGCATGTCCTTCAGGTGATCGCCGAAGGCGCGCAGCACCGGCATGATCCGCTGCATCTGGTCGGCGGTGACGTGGGCGTCGGTCTTCAGGACGATGGTCGGGGCCTCCGACATCAGACGCTTGGAGCGCATCGGGCCCACCTTGTCGTCCATGAACATGGACAGCCCCATCAGGATGCCGAGCGTCACGTCATCGGGCGCCTTGGGCAGAGCCAGCACGTCGTGCAGCTCGTTGAGGAGGGTGTAAGCGACGATGGACGTGCGTTCGATGGTGTCAACGTCGGCGGCCATGGACATCGGCGGAATCCTTGAGGCGCTGAAAGTGTGCGATGGCCAAAGGTTAGTCCCGGATCGTAACCAAATTGTTAACCATCGCTCACCCGAGTCGCCGCGAGTCGTTTTTTTCGAGTCGCAATCCCCGGTCGCCGAATCAGGAAGGCAGACTCATGTAGCCGCGTGGACCGGCTCGACCTCCATGGCACGCTCCGCCCGTTCGATGGCGGCAAGCACCGCGTCCGGGCGGGCGTGGTGCGGCATATGGCCGGTCCCGGCCAGAAGATGCAGGGTCGATCCCCCGATCGCGTCGTGCAGGGGCGCCGCGTGGGCGTGCGGATCGACGATGCGGTCCTCTTCCCCCGCGACGATGGACGTTGGGCAACGGATTTCCGGATAGCGGGACGCCATTGCCGCCACGCCGGGGATCAGCGCGGCCAGTTGTTCGGCGGCGGCCTCCAACTGCGTGGGGCGCAGCAGAAGATCCGGGGGCAGTTGGTCGTAGCCGGGCGGCACGGGGTTCGGCTCGAAGACGCGGCGCATCAGCGCCGGCAGGATCAGCCGGTCCACCGGCGGAAGAACGGTGTGGCTGAGCAGCGGTCCGGCCGCGGGAATGGCCGGTCCCATGAAGGGGATGAAGTCGAGCCGTGGGGCCGGGTGGGTGAAGGCCGACAGGATGACCAGACCGCCGACCTCCTCCGGGAAATCCAGCGCCCAGGCCAGCGCCACCGCCCCGGCCAGCGAATGACCGACGACGATGGGACGCTCCAGCCCAAGCTTGCGGACGGCGCCGCGCAGCAGCGCCGCTTGGGCGGCGGGGCCGGCGTCGCGCCGCGGCGTCGCCTCGCTGTAGCCGTGGCCGGGCCGGTCGAAGCAGACGCAGCGCCAGCGCCGCGACGCCTCGTCCAGCAGGCTCAGCGCCCAGTCGTCGGCGGTGGTGCCGTTTCCGTGCAGGAACACCACGGGCCGCGCCGCGCGGTCCTTCGGTCCGCGGTCCAGGTAATGCAGGCGCGTGCCGCCGGCATCCATGAAGCGGCCAGCCGGCGGGTGTGTGCGTTCCGCCCGGTTGGTGCGCCGGTTGGTATCCAGCCACAGGCCGGCCAGCAGACCGGCGGCGAGCGCCAACCCGCTGCGCATCAGCGGGCCCTCCGACGGTAGGCGTGCGCGGCGTCGGGGCGGCGTGCGGGGTGGGGCATCGTCGGGCTCCTGTCGCGTGCTGGGACAGGGGAGCAACAGGCGCTGGGAAGGGCGGTTCCGGAACGCAGGGCCGCATGTCCCATCATTGTTTCGACTAATTAAGCTAAAATCTTTTCATTCTTGCGGCAGAAGGACGCGCGAACCGTCCACCGTTCGGAATCGGAACGACGCCCCATCATGAAGGTTCATTTCAAAGCGGGAGTATCGCGATGAGCGCCGCCGCCAATCAGCAGCCGACCCCAGCCGCGCGGCCAGCCGGGCCGCCAGTAGGGCCGCCAGCCGGGCCGGAAGACGCCGTTTCGGGCCGCCCCGCCGTTTCCACGACCGTGCCAGCCGTCTACACCGACCTTGGCCGCATCATCGAAAGCATGACCCGGCGGTTCCTGGACGTGCTGCGGATGGAACTGGCGCGCATCGGGATCGACGATCTCAGCCCCGGACAGGCCCTGATGCTGATCAACATCGGCGGGGAGGAACTGTCGGTGCGCGACCTGCTGGAGCGCGGCTACTATCTCGGCTCCAACGCCTCCTACAATCTGAAGCATCTGGTGGAGGCGGGCTATGTGGATCGTTCCGCCTCGCAGCGCGACCGGCGCACGGCGCGGCTGCGGCTGTCCGAACGCGGGCTGCGGCTGTGCGAGGCGCTGCGCGGGCTGGAGGCCGTCCGGAGCGAGGCGCTGATCCGTTCCGACGAGGAGGCGGCGGATTTGGAGACGACCTACCGCACGTTGCGCCGATTGGAGCGGGCGTGGAGCGATCTGATCCGCTACGATACACCGGAATACTGATCCCGAGCGGCGGTTCCGGAAGACACAGCGCATGCCGAAGCGGTCCCTCAGCCAGAAGGACGTCGAACGACTGCTGGCGGCGCCCGACGCCCAGGCGCGCATCGACACCATGACCCGTCTGGTGCGCGACCTGGAAGCGGGCGAACTGGCCGACACGGAACGGGCGCTGGCGCTGGACATCCTGCAACGCTTCGCCGCCGACGCGGTGACCGCCGTGCGCGAGGCGGTGGCGTGGCAGATCCACAACTCCTCCCTGCTGACGGAGCCGTTGGCGGAGAAGCTGGCCCGCGACGTGGACCGGGTGGCCTTTCCCATCCTGCGCCACGCGGACAAGCTCAGCGAAGGGGTGCTGCTGGACATCCTGAGCGAACGGCGCCCGGCGAAGGAGCTTGCCATCGCCGGGCGCCGCACCGTCCCGCCCGCGGTGTCCGAGGCGCTGGTGCGCAACGGCAACGTCATCGTCATCACCGAGCTTCTGCGCAACCGGGGCGCGGTGATCCCGGAACCGTCCCTGCACAGCGTTCTGGACCGCTGGGGCGGCGTCGCCACGGTGAACGAGGCCATGGCGGCGCGGCCCGACCTGTCGGCGGCGGTGGTGGAAAAGCTGATCCTGTTCGTGTCGGAGGAAATCCGGAACCGGCTGATCCGCACCCAGCGGCTGAACCCCCGCCTGATCGGCATTCTGGTGGAGCGCGCGCGGGAGGCGGTGACCCTGCTCCTTCTGAAGCCGCTGACCCCGCGGGAGGCGGATGTGGAGCTTCTGGCCCGGCATCTGCTGATCCGCGGGCGGCTGACCGCGCCGCTGCTGTTCCGCGCGCTCTGCGCCGGGGAGATCGCGCTGTTCGACGCCGGCATCGCCGTGCGCGCCAACCTGCGCCTGGAAAACGCCCGGCAACTCGCCTGGGACGGCGGGCCGCACGCGCTGAAGGGGCTGTTCGCCAAGGCCGGCCTGTCCTTCACCTTGCTGAAGCCCTTCCGCGTCGCCATCGCGGTGGCGAAGGCGCTGGACTACCGGGGCGGGGATGAGGGGCGCGAGCGCTTCCAGACGGAGGCCATCGCCACCCTGTTCGACGCCTGCGGCAACAGCCAGGACCGGGAAATCGACGATCTGCTGCTGCAACTGTTCAACCAGACCTCGGCGGAGGTCATCGAAAAGGCGATGGCGCAGGCGGGAATGCCCTTCTCTCCGTTGAACTGACCATCACAGGCTGAAGAAGGTCTTCAGCCGGGCGAGCAGGTCGTGCTCCGTCGCGGCGGGCGTCACGGCGGCGGAGGCGCTGGCGCGGCGGTGGGCGTCGTTGCGGCGCTGGCGCAGGCCCATCAGGTCGGCCAGCCGGGCGGCCAGCTCCGGACGGCGGCGCAGGATGGGGTCGAGCGTTTCCTTGTCCAACTCATAGACCACGGCGTCGGTGTTGGCGATCACCGACGCGCTGCGCGGCTGGCCGGTCAGCAGCGACATCTCCCCGAACACGTCGCCCGGCCCCATGTGGTCGAGCAGTAGCGTCCGACCCGCGAAAGCTCCGCGCACGTCCAGCGCCCCTTCCGCCACCAGGAACAGGGACGTGCCGGTCTCGTCCTGGCGCACCACCGCCTCCCCGGCGGTGACGTGGCGCAGGTGCATGCCGGAGGCCAGCTCGTCGAGTTCCTCCGGGCGGAAGGCGGCGAACAGGTCCACATGGGACAGCAGGTCCCGGCCCAGCCCCAGCGTCGAGCAGGGCGGCGGGCGGCTGCTGCGGCGGCGCATCTCCTGCTTGGGGTTGGCCGGCTCCAGCCCGGCGCGGGCCAGATGCTCCAGGATGGTGGTCGCCACGGCGTCGCGGGTCGTGGCCAGCCGGGAAAAGTCCGCCACCCAGAAGCGCGCCTGGTAGGTGACGCCGTTCAGGGTGATGGCCTCCACCACCACGTCGGGCCGCGGCTCCGCCGGCACGCCGTCGCAGCAGACGATGGCCGACAGGATGATCCGCCTGGCGCGGGCCACCGGCACCTCGGCGTCCAGCGTGACCGGCACCGCCGCGCGGAATCCGGCGCCGGGCTGGCTGTAGTTGGTGATGCGGTTGCCCGCCGCCAACCCGTTCGGCACCACCAGTGCGGTGCCTTCCAGGGTGACCAGCCGGGTGGCGCGCCAGTTGATCTCGTCCACCCGCCCGATCACGCCGGGGGTCAGCTCCACCCAGTCGCCGATGCGGTAGGGATGCTCGACGTTCAGGGCGATGCCGGAAAAGATGTCGGCGATCATGTTGCGCAGCGCGAAGCCCAGAACGGCGATCACCACGCCGGAGGTGGCGACCAGCCCGGTCACCGGCTGCCCCAGCACGAAGGCCAGGATGCCCAGCACCGCCAGCCCGTAGAGGAAGGCGCGCAGCAGGTCGGTCAGCAGGCGCGGCATCGGCGTGGCGCGGGCGTTGCGCGCCACCACGAGGTCGATCACCCGCGACCCCAGCCACGCGGCGCCCAGCCACGCCGCCGCGGCCAGCACCGTTGCCAGCGCATCCGCCACCATCGCGCCCGCGACGGGGGCGATGTGGCCGGACAGCCAGGACCGCTGCGCCGCCACCCAGGCTGCCCCCAGCGTCAGCGCCGCGGGGGGCAGCAGATGGCGCAGCAAGCTGGGGCGCGGCGGCGCGCCGGTGGAGCCGATGGGAAGCGGGGCGAGGCGGGATGAATCGGGCATGCGCGACCGGCGACCTCCTGCCCCGTGACCTTCGCACCGGAGAAGGAACCGTCAAGCCCAAAATGGGAATAGGCGGACCGGTACCCTTCCTCGCGCAAAGTGGGATGAGCGGAGGATGTCGCCAGTCCTTAATATCCGCAGGGGCGGGAGAGATAGGATAAGGGCCGAAATACCGCGAACATTGTGCGCCCACCAAGCATAAGATTGAAATTCCGAAAGAGAAGGGGGAGTCCATGCACCCTGCCGCCATGATCGTGGCGGCCGCGCTGCTCCTGTTGCCGGGTGCCGCGTTGGCCCAGAACGCAAATGCCCAAAGCACGAACGGCCAGAGCACGAATGGGCGGGAAAAAGCGCCGGAAGGGGCGCGCGCCTACATCATGTGGCCGTCCAACGGCACCACCGTTCCCGGCGGAAAGCTGTGGGTCCGCATGGGCTTGCAGAACATGGGCATCGCCCCCGCGGGCATCCGCAAGGAAGACACCGGGCACCACCACCTGCTGGTGGACACCGACCTCGCCAACGACGACGAGCCGATCCCGAACACCCGGCAGTCGCTGCATTTCGGCGGCGGCCAGACGGAGGTGCGGCTGGAACTGCCGCCGGGCCGTCACACGCTCCAGATGGTGATCGGGGACGCGGACCATGTGCCGCACGACCCGCCGATCATGTCGCAGAAGATCACCATCATCGTGCCCTAACCAAAGAGGCGGGACAGGGAGGAAATCATGACGCGCACCGCCGCCTTGCCGGTCCTTCTGGCCGCCCTGCTCGCCGCCGGGCCGGCGTCGGCGCAGTCGTCGCCGGAGGCCGATCCGCTCGACAAGCCGCTGTCCGACACCACCAACACCCCCCAGCCCGCCAGTCCTGGGCACGAGCACGAAAGCACCCCCTCCACCCCCGACGCGGCGAAGTCCGGGCGGACGGCGGCGCCGAAGGACGCCTACATCTACATCGGCTGGCCCAACGACGGGGAGGTGGTGAAGGGCCGGTTCAAGGTGTGGTTCGGGCTGCGCAACTTCGGCGTGGCTCCGGCGGGCGTGCGCAAGGACAACACCGGCCACCATCATCTGCTGGTGGACGCCGACCTGCCTCCGATGGACGAGCCGATCCCCAACAACCGCAACTCCATCCATTTCGGCAAGGGCCAGACGGAAACCTATCTGGAACTGCCGCCGGGGCGGCACACGCTCCAGCTTCTGATGGGCGATGCGGAGCACATCCCGCACGACCCGCCGATCCTGTCCAAGAAGATCACCATCACGGTGCGTCCGGGCGGCGACAGCACGCGCGTGTCGGTCCGCTGATCCTTTCCGGGAACGTCCAGGGAGTGAGGTCATGGGATTTGTCCGGCGCACCGGTCCTGTGAAGATGGCCGCCGCCGCGGCGCTCCTGCTCCTGGGGGCCTGCGTGACATCGGGCGAGCAGGCGACCGTTGTCCAGAAGCCGAAGACGCCGCCCGTGCGCACCGTGTCCAACTTCAGCGAGGCGTTGCGCTGCATGGACACGCTGATGTGGAACCATGGCAAGCGCGACATCTTCATCACCTCCAACGGCATCCCCGACGCCACGGGCCGGGTGGCCGGCGGCACCAAGGAAATGCTCATCACCGCCGTGTCGCGCATGTCGGAGCGGTCGAGCGCCTTCCGTTTCGTGGACTTCGAACCGACGCTGGACGACGTGAACGCGCTCTACTGGATGATCGGAGTCCAGCCGAACTTCCGCGCGCCGTCCTATTACATCCGCGGCGCCATCACCCAGCTCGACGACAACGTGGTGAGCGAGGCGGCCAGCGCCGGCATCTCCCTGCCCACCTTCGACCTGGGCGTCTCCGCCGATCAGGTGATGTCGGTCATCTCCGTGGACCTGAACATCGGGGAGCTGGCGACCCGCCAGATCATCCCCGGCCTGTCGGCCAGCAACTCGCTCGCCATCATTTCGTCGGGCAAGGGGGCGGACGCCGGGGCGGTGATCGGCAAGGCGGGCCTGTCCTTCAACGTCTCGCTCAACAAGTCCGAAGGGCTGCATCAGGCGGTGCGCACCCTGATCGAACTCAGCACGATCGAGGTGCTGGGCAAGATGACCCGCACCCCCTACTGGCAGTGTCTGGGCATCGACCACACCAACCCGGCCTTCGCCGGGCAGGCGCGGGACTGGTTCGACGGCATGGCGCCGTCGCAGCGCGTCGCCTACGTCCAGCGCGTTCTGCTGGCGGAGGGCTATTACGACGGGCCGGACAGCGGCCAACTCGACGAGCGCACCCGCGACGCCATTTCCCGCTATCAGGCGGACAACGACCTGATCGCCACGGGCCGGGTGGATTTCGACCTCTACCAGCGGATGCTGGCCCAGCCCAGCGGCCAAAGAGGGACAGACAAGGGGCCGGGAGCGCCGCGCCTGCAATCGGTGTCGAACGCGGGCGGGGAGGGGCTGCCGCGCGCCGCACCGGCACCCGCCGGGGCCGCGCCCGATCTCGTGCTCAGCTCCGACCGCGGGCCGCAGCCGCGCTACCGCGCCGGGGAGGCGCTTGTGGTCCGCGTGCAGCCGACGGCCAACGGCTTCGTCTATTGCTACTACCAGGACGCCGCCGGGACGGTGGCCCGCATCTTCCCCAACCGCTTCCAGCCCGACAGCTTCCTCCAGGCCAACCAGCAGGTGGAGGTCCCGCCGGGATCGCAGAAGCCCTTCAACCTGCGCATGGACCGCCCCGGCGCCTCGGAGGCCATCGCCTGCGTCGTCTCCCCCGACGAGATCGGGCCCCGCATCGCCGACCGCTTCAAGACCGAGGACCTGCACCCCATTCCCGGCGCGACGCTGGCGGATGTCGTCGGGGCCTATGGCAGCATCCAGGGCACGAGCGTCCGCAGCCGGCAGATGGCAGTGCAGGTGCTGCCCGCCGTGTCGGCCCAGCGGTAAACGGCCCAGCGATAAACGGAAGGAATTATGGAGCGGCTCACAGCGCGGGGGGTGGGACCGGAGTAGAGAAGGGGGCAGCAGGGCACCACGCCGTTTGATGGGAGACCACCGATGCCGCGACCGATCTCCAAGACCAGCGCCCGACTGCTGAGCGGCGTGACGCTTCCCGTGTTGGTTCTGGCCTGCGTCGCCGGACCGGCACCGGCGCAGACCGTCGAGGGCTCCGGCGGCAACCGGGTCATGATGTTCGAACGCCCGCCGACCGTGGACGAGTTGCGCGAGGCGGTGAAGCCCGGCACGCCCCCCACGGGCGATGCGGAGCAGCCGAAGATCCGCACCCGCAGCATCGAGATCGTCGGCGGCGGCATGAGCAGCGCCAACCGCCCGCGCCCGACCGACAGCGTGAACTACGGCGCGCCGGCTTCTCAGCAGATTCCACAGCAGAGTTATGTTCCCCAGACGGCACCCGCGCCTGTGGCGCAGCCGGAACCGGCGCCCCAGCCGAAACCCAAGCGTGCTCCGGTGCAGGAGGCCGCGGCCCCGCCCGCCGCTCCGCCGCCGGTGGCCCCGCGCCGTTCCAACGGCGTGCAGCCGGCCACCCTCTCCGCACCGGAAACCCAGGCGGAAACCCGCCCGGCCAACGGCTTCGGCTTCCGCATCAACTTCGCCTTCAACTCCGCCGACGTCCCGCGGGAGTTCTATTCCTACATCGACGCGGTGGGCGGGCTGATGTCCCAGGACCCGCAGCTTCGCCTCGTCATCGAGGGGCACACCGACGCTGTGGGAAGCGAGCCGTACAACCTCGCCCTCTCCGAACGCCGGGCCGTGTCGGTGGGCGAGTATCTGGTGCGCGTCCACCACATCGAGCCGCAGCGCATCGCCATCGCCGGCCTGGGCAAGAGCCAGCCCCTGACCCCCGACCCGACCGACAGCCGCAACCGGCGCGTCGAGTTCCGCCCCATCCAGTGAACGCGAAGGTGGGAGGCCGCGCCATGGTCCGGACATGTCTTCTTCTGGCGGCGGTTGCGGCGCTCCCTCTCATCGGGAGCGCCGCCGACGCGACGGTGGTCCGCAAGAAGGGGCCGGAGTCCGGTCCTCATGCCGGCGGGATCGACGTCGGGGTCCCTCAGGGCCGCGTCCGCATCCAGTGCTGGCAGGACGGCGAGAAGATCATCGACGAGACGGATCTGAACGTCCTGTCGCTCAGCGTCGCCAGCCAGTTGAATTCGCTGCGCTTCCGCCGGGCGGGGGAGCCGGGGAACAGCTTGGCGATCGTGACGCGGAACCGGACGGCTTGTCTGCTCAGCCCGAAGGGGTGAGTGGGGGATGTGTCTTGCCCCCACCCTGGCCCTCCCCCGCTTTCGCAGGGGAGGGAGTTGGTGCTGCGGCCTCCTCAATGCAAACTCACCAACCGCATTCCATACTCATCCAGCGTCGCCCCCGCCGCCGCGCGGTCGGTGTCCAGCCACAGGCAGGTGCCGTCCGCGGCATGCACGGCGAAGGCGGGCAGGCCGTCCACCTTCACCGACCGCAGATAGGCGACCTCCGTAATCCCATGGCGGGCGAAGCCGGTATCGGGGCCATCGATGTCGGTGCGGGGGGCGGTCATGGTCGGTCTCCTCGGGCGATGGGGGTGGGGACCTGCGGGGCGCCGGTCCTGCACGGCACTCTACGGGGCTGGACCGGACCGCGCTGTGGCGCCCGCCACAAACAATGCGTCGGAGGCAATACGTCGGAGGGTGGGAGACTCCTGCGCAACTCTGTGGTGCGTCTCACAGCGGTCACTGGCGTCCGCCGCCTAGCCTCGGCACGCCGGCGAGTGGCCGGCGCGCACCATTTTCGGAGGTTCGACCATGCCCGTCCGATCACGGCGCCTGCCCTTCTTTGGGCCGGGTCCGCAGCCCCGTCCTTCCCCCTTCGCCGCCTGGACAGGAGTCCGGGAAACGCCAATGATTCCCCGATCGCCGCCGGTGGAGGCCAGCATGGCGCAAAAGACCCTGAGCGGACTCGTGGGCGCTGCCCTGACCCTGGCGGCGTTCGGGGCGGCGGCGTTCTGGACGGCCGGCGTCGTGGCCAGCCGTGCCGCGGCGGAACAGGCGGTCGTGGTCGCCTCCACCGCCCCCGGCTACGCGCAGGGGCAACTGGTCGCGGACGGAGCGGCGGTCAGCGTGCCGGACGGCGCCAACGCCCTCTTCCTGTTCGCCAACGGACGTATGCTGCGGGTGAAGGGGCCATTCGACGGGCCGCTGGACCGCATGCCCGACGCCTCGGGCTGGAGCGGCGTCGGCAGCCTCGTGGGGGGCGAGCGCTTCTTCCAGACCGATCTTGGCGCCGCCCGCGCGGTTGGCAGTCCCATGCAGAAGGGTGAGGAGGAGGTCTTCATCATCGACCCGGGCCGTGCCGGGGCCCAATGCGTGAAGTCCGGCGGCACGGTGCTGCTGCGCAAGCCCGCCGACCCGGCGCTGGTCCCGGCCACGCTGCGCGAGGAGAGCGGCGGCACCGCCGCCACGCTGCGCTGGGACAAGGGGGATGCTGTGCCCTGGCCGCGCGAGCTTGCGATGACGGACGGCGGCGCCTTCTCCGTCGCCGGAGCGGACGGACGGACCCGCCACAGCATGACCTTGCGCGTGATCGCTGCGGATGGGCTTGGGGCGGGGCAGGGCGCGGAACTGGCCGTCCGCTTGGCCGGCGCCGGTTGCGCCGCGCAGGCGGCGGCCCTGCTGGACCCGGTGCGGGACAGCGTGGCGCCGCTGAACCTTTATCTGGCCACCGACCGCGGCCTCTACCCGACCTACCGGTCCGGGGAGACGGTGACGCTCGTGCTCCAGACGAACCGCGACGCGCATGTCTATTGCTACCTGCGCAACACGCGCGGCCAGTTGACGCCGATCTACCCGCCGGGACCGTCCGCCAGCTCGCTGGTGGAGGGGCACCACACCCTGACGCTGGCCGGTGACCGCATGCCGGTGCCGCTGCGCGCGGCGGAGCGGTCGGGGAGCCTGTCCGCCGACCAGGAGGTGCGCTGCTTCGCCGCCGGGCGCGACCTGGGCGCCGATCTGCCGGGGCGGGGCGACGCCTTCCGCCCGCTGACCGACGAGGCGGCGGCCCGGCTGGAGCGGACGCTGAATTCGCTGAAGCAGACCGAACTGGTGATGGCGCAGGTGATTCTGCGCGTGGATTGAGGGCGCCGCCTTTGGGGACATCGGGGGGCAGGCCGGGCTGGGGGAAAACCCCGTGGCTCGTAGGAATGGTCGCGGTGGTCGGCGTGTCGGCGGCGGCGCTGGTGCTGACCCGGCTGGTGCCGCCCCTGCGCTCCGCCGACGAGAGCTTCCGCGACCTCGCCATCGCCTATTTCTCGCCGCCCGCCCCGCAGCACGCGGGCATCGTCCTGGTCACGCTGGGGGAGGACCTGTTCGCCACGCTGGCCTGCCGCTCGCCGGTGGATCGCGGTTTTCTCGCCGATCTGGTGGGACGGCTGGAGGCGGCGGGGGTGCGGGCCATCGGGCTGGACGTCCTGTTCGACCAGCCGACCATCCCGGCGTTGGACGAGCGGCTGCGCCAGCGCATCCAGAAGGCCAGCGTGCCGGTGGTTTCCATCACGGCGCTCGGCGACACGCCCCTGACCGAGGAGCAGCGCCGCTACCTCGGGCGGTTCCTCGACGGCATCCCGCACGGCCATGCCAACCTCGCCAAGGACCGGCTGGACGGCACCGTGCGCTGGCATGTGCCGCGCGGTGCGGACGGACTGCCCAGCTTCCCGGCGCGGCTGGCCCGAACGGCGGGCGTGGCCGTCCCGGCGGAGCCCTTCCGCATCGACTGGCACGCCCGCCCATCGCCGGACACGCCGCCCTTCCCGACCTATCCGGCGGACATGGTGGGGATGCTGCCGCGCGGCTGGCTGGCCGGGCGGATCGCCGTGGTCGGCACCGTGCTGGTGGGGGTGGATCAGCACCGCACGCCGCTGTCCGTCGCCGGCCTGTCCACGCCGGGGGTGGAGATCCAGGCCCACGCGCTCGCCCAGATTCTCGACGGGCGGACCAGCCGCGAGCTTTCGCCCGGCTGGGCGGCGGCGCTGGTCCTGGCGCTGAGCGCCGCGGGGGTCGCGCTGGCGGTGGCCGGCTGGCCGGTGTGGGTTCTGGTGCCGGCAAGCCTGCTGGGCCTGCTGGCGCTGTGGGCGGCGGCGCTGGCGCTGTTCGCCCAGGGCGGGCCGCTGGTGCCGATGATGGCGCCCTCCGCCGCATGGCTGGGCAGCATCGCGGCGATGACCGCGCACCTGTCGCTGAAGGAGCGCACCGACCGCCGCAGCCTGATGCAGTTGTTCGCCAACCACGTCTCCCAACCCGTCGCCGAGGAAATCTGGCGGGAACGCGCGACCTTCCTGGCCGGTGGGCGCCCACGCCCGCAGGAACTGACCGCCACCGTCTTCTTCTCCGACATCGAGGGCTTCACCACCGTCTGCGAAACGCTGGAGCCGGAGCCGCTCATCCAGTGGCTGGAAGGCTATCTGGACGCCATGGTGCGGGTGGTGGCCGCGCATGACGGGATCGTGCTGCGCTTCATCGGCGACGCCATCCTGGCGGTCTTCGGCGCCCCCGTGGCCCGGACGACCCAGGCGGAGATCGACGCGGACGCGGAGCGCGCGGTGCGCTGCGCCATCCAGATGGGGCGGGAGCTTCAGGAACTGAACCGCCGCTGGCAGGCGGAAGGGCTGCCGCCCATCGGCATCCGCGTGGGCATCCACACCGGGCCGCTGGTGGCGGGCAGCCTGGGCGGGCTTCGGCACATGGAATATTCGCTGCTGGGCGACACCGCCAACACCGCGGCGCGGCTGGAGGCGCTGGGCAAGACGGTGGGCATGCGCTCCTCCCCCCATTGCCGGATCGTGATCGGGGAACCGACCTGGACGGCGGTGAAAGGCAAGGTGGCCGGACTGCCGGTCGGCGACATGGCGCTGAAGGGCAAGCGCAAGGCGGTCCGCGCCTGGCTGGTCCTCGACCGGGAAGAGGAGGAGGCTCGGCCCGCGGCGGAGGCCGGGGAGTGACCGCC
Organism: Pseudomonadota bacterium; assembly: GCA_023411035.1. Taxonomy (GTDB): domain Bacteria; phylum Pseudomonadota; class Alphaproteobacteria; order Azospirillales; family Azospirillaceae; genus Azospirillum. Next base: position 29,947 of record JAEYPE010000224.1, on the reverse strand, counting down.
CTCCTTTCCGTATTCGGGATTAGGCTGAATGAACGCTTGGTGCGCAGAATTCGCAATATTAGCTTTGGTGGATTGGCAATTTTATTCTGAGAATGAGCGGCGCCGATGAACCCTCTCCCCTCTGGGGAGAGGGTGGCCCGGAGGGCCGATGAGGGGGCCTCGCCGCTCCGGTATGTCCGGCAACAGCGCATCCCCCTCACCCCAACCCTCTCCCCGGAGGGGAGAGGGGGATTGTGCGATGGAGCCGGCTGATGTTCGACGGACCACAGTCACGGCGCTGGTTGGGCGGAGTCCTCTGGCTGATCGCCCTGGTCCTGCTGTTGTCGGGTCTTCTCGCCGGGGTGCCGGACGCCTTCGCGCAATCGCCGCCGCCTCCGGAGAAGCGCATCGCGCTGGTCGTCGGCATCGGCAAATACGAATTCGCCCCCGAACTTCAGAACCCGGTCAACGACGCCAAGGCCATCGCCGAGGCCCTGCGCAAGCTTCAGTTCGACGTGGACGAGAAGTTCGACATGGACAACCGCAGCTTCGAGCGGGCGCTGCGCGATTTCGGCATCCGCGCCGCGCAGGCCGACGTGGCGGTGATTTTCTACGCCGGGCACGGCATCCAGGTGGGCGGGAACAACTACATCGTCGCGGCGGACGCCAAGCTGGAGCGCGAGCGCGATCTCGTTTACGAGGCGATGCCGCTGAACCTGATGCTGGGCGAGCTGTCGCAGGCCCGCAAGCTGGGCATCCTGATGCTCGATTCCTGCCGCAACAACCCCTTCGTGGACCGGCTGAAGCAGTCCGGGCAGAACCGCATCCAGGTCAATTACGGCTTCGCCCGCGTGGACGACACGCCCAGCGACACGCTGGTCGCCATGGCCACCCGCGCCGACCAGTTGGCGGAGGACGGGCAGGGCGACCACAGTCCCTACACCGACGCGCTGCTTCAGCATCTCCAGACGCCGGGGCTGGAACTGAGCCTGTTCTTCCGCAACGTGCGCGACACCGTGCGGCAGGCGACCAACGGGCGGCAGGAGCCATACATCTTCGGCTCTCTCGGGGCGGCGCCCTTCTACTTCAACCCGCGTCCGCCGAACCGGCCTCCGGTGCTGGGCGAGATCCGCCCGCTGGAGCTGTCCGACCGCGCCGACGCCGAGCCGTTGCGCATCGGGCGCCCGACCGACCCGGACGACGACCAGCTTTTCGCCCAGATATCCGGCTTGCCGCGCGGCGGCAGCGTCCGCATCGGCGACCGCATCGTGCTGATCGGCGATTACCTGACCGTGGAGCAGCTTGCCGCCGCCAGCTTCAAGCCGGACGCGACGGTGGTGGGGGATGCCGGGCGCTTCGATTTCGCGATCATGGACGGGCGGGGCGGCGTCGTGCGGGGCGGGGTGGCGATCACCATCAAACCCAGCAACCGCGCGCCGGTCGTCGCGGGCGCGCGCACCGTCCGCGCCCTGCCGAACCCGCTGGCCATCGAGGCGCCCGTGGACCCCGATGGCGACGCGCTGACCATCACCGTCACCGCCGTGCCCGACCGCGGCAAGGTGCGGGACGGCGCCACCCTGATCCGTCCCGGCGACCGGCTGCCCCCCGAGGGGCTGGCCCGGTTGACCTTCGATCCGGAGCAGGAGGCCGCCGGGCCCGCCGGGGCCTTCATCTATCTGGCGGAAGACGGCAAGGGCGGACGGGCCACCGGCACGGTGACGCTGGAGATCGCCCCGCCGGGTGCCACCCCAGCGGCGCCCGCGCTGGAGGAATCGCTGTGGAAGATGGTCAAGGACAGCCGCGAGCCCGCCGACTTCGAGGCCTTCCTGCGGCTGTTCGGCAACGGCGCCTACGCGAAGCCGGCGCGGGAGAAGCTGGGCGCGCTGGCCCCCGCCGCCCATCCGCCGGAAATCGCGGCGGTAGAACCGCCGCAGCCGGCGCCGGCGCCGGCTTCGCCACCGGCCCCGGTCGTCGAAGCGGCAACCCCGCCGCCGCAGCCCGCGCCGACGCCGGAGCAGGTGGCCGCCGCACCCGCCACCGGCGCCGGGAATGGCGCCGGGAACGGTGCGGTTCGCAATCACAGCCGGTCCGCCAGTTTCCAGGACTGCCCGGACTGTCCGGTGATGGTGCGCATCACGCCGGGCAGCTTCACCATGGGCAGCGACCAGGGCGACCGTTCCGAACGCCCGGCGCACCGGGTGACCATCGCCAAGCCCTTCGCCATCGGCGCCTATGAGGTGACGGTGGCCGAATGGCGCGCCTGCGTGGAGGGCGGCGGCTGCACCGACGGCATGCCGCGCATGACCAAGCCCACCAACAACACCCCGATCCACAACATCTCCTGGCTGGAGGCCCAAGCCTACGCGAAGTGGCTGAGCCAGAAGACCGGCCAGCGCTACCGCCTGCCGACCGAAGCCGAGTGGGAATACGCGGCCCGCGGCGGCACGACGGGCCGCTACTGGTGGGATGGGCAGACGGGGACGCTCGCCAACTGCCGGGATTGCGGCGGCGCGCAGGAGCGGCTGACCCCGGCCTCGGTGGGCAGCTACAAGCCGAACCCCTTCGGCCTGCACGACATGAACGGTGGCGTGGCGGAATGGGTCGCCGACTGCTGGTATGCGGACTATGGCGGGGCGCCCACGGACGGCAGCGCCAGGACCTCGGCCAATTGCCGCGAGCGGGTGCTGCGGGGCGGGTCCTGGCGGGCCAGTCTGACGGACATCACCGATACGGCGCGGCTGTTCTACGATCCGGACGTGCGGTACCTGAACAACGGGATGAGGGTGCTGCGGGAGTTAAATTGAGGGAAGGGATCGGAGCGACCGTCCTCCTCACCCGTTCGCCTCGGCGATCTCCTCCAGCGCGTTGCGGTCCAGCAGGGTGATCCGCCCGGACTCCACCGCGATCACGCCGTTCCTCTGCCACTCGCCCAGCAGCTTGTTGATGCTCTCCCGCGAGACGCCGACGAGGCAGCCGAGCTGCTGCTGCGACAGCTTGATGTCCAGCTTCAGCCCGTTGGGCGCCGGCTTGCCGAACACCTCCGCCAGCCGCATCAGCGCGCGGGCGAAGCGGGAGGACGCCTCCAGGAACAGCGTGTCCTCCAGATGCTCGCTGGTCTGGCGCAGGCGCTTGCACAGGACGGTGATGAGTTGCAGCGCCACCGCCGGACGCTCGTTCAGCAGGGGCACGAACTTCGAGCGGTCGAGCACCAGCAGGTCCGTTTCCTCCAGCGCCACGGCGTCGGCGGTCCGCGGCTCCCCGTCCAGCAGGGCGATCTCCCCGAACAGGCCGCCCTTGTTGATGATGTTCAGCACCAGCTCCTTCCCGTCCGTGGAGTGGGAGCAGATCTTCACCCGCCCGCGGATGACCGCCATCATGCTGTCGCCGGGGTCGCCCTTCTGGAAGATGACCGCGCCGGGCCGGAAATAGGCCAGCCGGGCGCTGGCGGCGAGGCGTTGCAGTTCCGGCTTCTCCAGATGCTTCAGCAGGAAATGCCCGGCCAGCACCAGTTCCTTGTCGAACGCGATCCGCACCGTCGCCATGGCCGCCCCCATAAGGCTCGATGCCGGACAGTGTACCGGGCGGACGGCCCGCGTCGGCGGCGCCAGAGGCGGTAACGCGCTCGCCCGCTCCTGCCACGTTCTTGCGGGCATGAAGGGCGGGACCGACCAAAGGTGAAACTTGTTCTGTCCATTGGTTCGTGCCTACCATCGTCAGTAGGGCGTTCGAAATGGAACGCCCGCCGAAAGGCCGGTCCTTCGGAACAGGGGAGGAGACGAGCGTGGACGCCACCACTCCGTCCGCAGAACTTTCCAGGCGCGCGGCGAACCATGTGCCGCTGACGCCGCTGGACTTCCTGCGCCGCTCCGCGACGGTCTATCCGGACAAGACCGCCGTGGTCTACGGCCCCTTGCGGCGAAGCTGGGCGGAGGTGGAACGCCGCGCCCGCGCGCTCGCCTCCGCGCTGGCCGGGGCCGGCGTCCGTCCGGGGGAGGTGGTGTCCGTGCTGGCCTTCAACACCCCGGCGATGCTGGAGGCGCATTTCGGCGTTCCCGGCGCCGGGGCGGTTCTGAACGCCATCAACACGCGGCTCGATCCACCCGCCGTCGCCTTCATTCTGGAGCATGCCGAAAGCCGCCTGTTCCTGGTGGACCGCGGCCTGTCGGCGGTGGCCCGAGCGGCGCTGGAGCGCATGGCGACCCCGCCGCGGGTGGTGTGGATCGACGATCCGGCGGCACAGGATGCCGTCCCCGTGGGGGACATGGAGTATGAGGCGTTCCTGAGGTCTGGCGACCCCGCCGCCCCCTGGCGCGCCCCGGAGGACGAGTGGGAGTCCATCGCGCTCAACTACACCTCCGGCACCACGGGGAACCCCAAGGGGGTGCTGTATCACCACCGCGGCGCCTATCTGAACGCGCTCGGCAACGTCATCACCTTCGGGCTGCGGCCCGACAGCGTCTATCTGTGGACGCTGCCCATGTTCCACTGCAACGGCTGGACCTTTCCCTGGGCGGTGACGGCGGTGGGGGCCACCCATGTCTGCCTGCGCGCCGTGGACCCGGCGGCGATCTTCCGCCTGATCGCGGAGGAAAAGGTCACCCATCTCTGCGGCGCGCCGGTCGTGCTGACCATGCTGATCCACGCGCCGGACGCTGTGAAGCGGAGCTTCGAACACGGCCCCGTGCAGGTGGCGACCGGCGGGGCGGCCCCGCCCAGCGCGGTGATCGCGGGCATGGAGCGGATGGGCTTCCGCCTGACCCACCTCTACGGCATGACCGAATGCTACGGCCCCTCCACCGGCTGCGCGTGGCAGGAGGCGTGGGCGGACCTGCCGCTGGAGGAGCGGGCGGTGAAGATGGCCCGCCAGGGCGTGCCGAACGTCACCATGTCCGAGCAGACCGTGCTCGACCCCGACACGGGCCGCGAGGTTCCCGCCGACGGGGAGACGCTGGGCGAACTGGCGTTGCGCGGCAACACGGTGATGAAGGGCTACCTGAAGAACCCGGCGGCGACCGACGAGGCGTTGCGCGACGGCTGGCTGCACACCGGGGACCTCGCCGTGCTGCATCCGGACCGCTACGTCGAGATCAAGGACCGCGCCAAGGACATCATCATCTCCGGTGGCGAGAACATCGCCTCGCTGGAGGTGGAGGAGGTTCTCTACAAGCACCCCCACGTCATGGAGGCCGCCGTCGTGGCCCGTCCCGATGCGAAATGGGGCGAGACGCCCTGCGCCTTCGTCACGCTGAAGCCGGGATCGGAGGGGAAGGTGACGGAGGCGGACGTCATCGGCTGGTGCCGCGATCATCTCGCCCACTTCAAGGCGCCCCGCAAGGTGGTGTTCGGGGCCTTGCCGAAGACCTCCACGGGGAAGATCCAGAAGTTCGTGCTGCGTGAACAGGCGAGGGGGTTGTGAGAAGGGCATTTTCCCCCTCCCTAGCCCTCCCCCGCTTCGCGGGAGAGGGGATTGGGCTGCAAAGCGGCGGAGTTCCCTCCCTCGCCAAAGGCGGGGGAGGGTTCGGGTGGGGGGCCGACTCCCGAACTCCAACCGCATGAACCACCAACCGCATGAACCCAGGACCCGCCGCATGACCCTCTCCCTCACCAACCGCACGGCCCTCGTTACCGGGGCCTCCTCCGGCCTGGGCCGCCATTTCGCGGGCGTGCTCGCTGCGGCGGGCGCCCGTGTCGCCCTGGCCGCGCGGCGGCGCGAAAGCCTGGACGCCGCCGTGGCGGAGATCGAGGCGGCGGGCGGGCAGGCCGTCGCCGTACCGCTGGACGTCACCGACGCCGCCTCCGTCCGCAACGGCGTCCGCGAGGCCGCGAGCGCCCTCGGCGGGCTGGACATCCTCGTCAACAACGCCGGGACCACGGTGTCCAAGGCGGCGCTCGACCATGGCGAGGACGATTGGGACCGCGTGATCGACACCAACCTGAAGGGGGCGTTCCTCACCGCGCAGGAAGCGGCGCGCGTGATGAAGGAGCGGGGACGGGGCGGCTCCATCGTCAACATCGCCTCCATCCTGGGGCTGCGCGTGGCGGGCCATGTCGCGGCCTACGCCGCGTCGAAGGCCGGGCTGGTGCAACTGACCCAGGCGCTGGCGCTGGAATGGGCGCGCTACGGCATCCGGGTCAACGCGCTGGCCCCCGGCTACATGGAGACCGACCTGAACCGCGATTTCCTGGCGACCGACGCCGGGCAGGCGCTGATCCGGCGCGTGCCGCAGCGGCGGCTGGGGCGGTTGGCGGATCTGGACGGGCCGCTGCTGCTGCTCTGCTCCGACGCATCGACCTACATGACCGGGGCGGTCGTGCCGGTGGATGGCGGGCATCTGGTCAGCACCCTGTAAGCGAAAGAGCGTGACGGAGAGGACCGCAACCGATGGATTTCAGCCTGCCCCCGCACATCGAGGACTTCCGCCGCCGCGTGCGCGCCTTCGTGGAGGAGCGCATCCTGCCGCTGGAAGCGGACCCGGCCTCCTACGACGCGCATGAGAACATCGCGCCCGCCCTGCTGGAGCGTCTGCGCGGGGAGGTGAAGGCCGCCGGGCTGTGGGCGCCGCAGATGCCGAAGGAGCGCGGCGGGCAGGAGCTGGGCATCGTCGGCATGGCGGCGGCTTATGAGGAGATGAACCGCTCCATCTTCGGGCCGGTTTGCTTCAACTGCGCCGCCCCCGACGACGGCAACATGCAGCTTCTGAACAAGGTGGCGACCGAGGCGCAGAAGGAGCGCTGGCTTCAGCCCATCGTGGACGGGAAGGTCCGCTCGGCCTTCGCGATGACCGAGCCGCATCCGGGCGGCGGCTCCGACCCCTCCATGATGAAGACCAGGGCGGAGCGGCGGGGCGACCGCTGGGTGATCTCCGGCCGCAAATGGTTCATCACCGGGGCGGGGGAGGCGCAGCATTTCATCCTGATCGCCCGCACCTCCGACGACGGGCGCAAGGGGCTGACCGCCTTCCTGTTCGACAAGAACCAGCCCGGTTGGGAGATCGTCCGCCGCATCCCGATCATGGGACCGGAGGAGCATGGCGGCCATTGCGAACTGCGCTTCGACGGGCTGGAGGTTTCCGACGAGAACGTTCTGATGAAGGTCGGGGACGGGCTGAAGGCCACGCAGATCCGGCTCGGCCCGGCGCGGCTGACCCATTGCATGCGCTGGACCGGCCTGTCCAAGCGGGCCATGGAGATCGCCGCCGCCTATGTGCGTGAGCGCGAGAGCTTCGGCACCACGCTGGCCGGACACGAGGGCGTGCAGTGGATGATGGGCGACGTCGCCATGCAGATCGAGATCGGGCGCCTGCTGGTCATGAAGGCGGCGTGGCAGCTCGACCGCGGCGACTTCGCCCGCAAGGAGGTGTCGATGGCCAAGGTCCATGTCGCCGACACGCTGCACAAGGCGGTGGACACGGCCATACAGCTTTGCGGGGCCAGGGGCTATTCGAAGGACACGGCGCTGGAGTGGATGTACCGCTACGCCCGGCAGGCCCGGCTGGTGGACGGGGCGTCGGAGGTCCACAAGATGGTGCTGGCGCGCTTCTACATGGACGAGGGCGACGGTTTCTGGGCCTGGGGGTGAGACGGATGGGCGGACTGATCGACGGGGAAAGCCGGCCGCGTCTGGAATCGTGGCTGGCCGGGGCGACCGGCGCGACGCGCGTGTCGGTGGCCGACGAAGGCACGCTGGGCGGGGGAGCCATCTCGCTCAACCTCGCGGTGACCTTGGAGATCGACGGTGGGCCGCGGGCCGGGCGGCACGCCTGCGTGCTGCGCGCCCAGCCCGGCGGCGGAGCGGCGGCGCCCGCCATGAAGGCCAGCATCTCCAAGGCGCAGGAGTTCGCCGTGCTGCGCGCCGCCTTCGGCGCCGGGGTGGCGGCGCCGGAACCCATCGCCGCCTGTTCCGACCCGGCGGTTCTGGGCGCCGATTTCTACATCATGCGCCGCGCCGAGGGCGTCGGGGCCGGGCACAAGGTGGTGAAGTCGGACCAGCCGCAAAGCGGCCTCGCCCGCGAGCTTGGCCGGCAGTTGGGCCGCCTGCACCGGGCCGGGCCGGACACGCCGGGGCTGGAGCTTCTGCCCGTGCCGAACCCGTCGCCGGCCATCGACTGCGTGCACGCCTACCGCGACTGGCTGGGCGATCTGGCGGCGCGGGACGCGGTGCTGGCCTGGGGGCTGCGCTGGCTGGAAATCCACGCGCCGCCGCCGGGCGATCTGGTGCTGTGCCACCGCGACTACCGCACCGGAAACTATCTGGTGAAGGACGGGGCGCTGACCGCCATCCTGGATTGGGAGTTCGCCGGATTCAGCGACCCCATGGAGGATCTGGGCTGGTTCTGCGCCCGCTCCTGGCGATTCGGGCGCCACGACCGCGAGGCGGGCGGGCTGGCCGGGCGGGAGGACTTCTACGCCGGCTATGAGGAAACCTCGGGCCGCCGGGTGGACCCGCGGGCGGTGGCCTATTGGGAAACCGCGGCCTACATGCGCTGGGCGGCCATCGCCGTCCTTCAGGGCCGCCGCCACACCTCCGGCGAGGAATCCTCGCTGGAACTGGCGCTGACCGGACGGATGCTGCCGGAAATCGAACTGGACCTGCTGCGCCACATCCGCGGCCTGGGGATGACGGCCTCCGCTCCGGCGGCGTCCACGGCAGCCGGCCCGTCCGGGGACACCAGCGAAGAGAGGGTCGCCTGATGCGCACCAGCCCCGACGCCCAGGAATTGCTGAGCATCGTCGCCGAGACCTTCCGGACGGACCTCCTCCCCCACGTCGCGCCGGCCCAGCGCTACACGGCGCTGATGATCGCCAACGCGCTGGGCATCGTGCAGCGCGAACTGGCCGGCCTGGACGAAGCCGGTCACGCCATGCTGGCCGCGCTGGCCCTGCTCTATGGCGAGGACGCGGACGACAGCCTGTCGGGTGCCGACCTGCGCCAGCGGGTGGAGGCGTTGCAGCACCGGCTGTGCATCGAGATCGCCGCGGGCGACTTCGACCACGAAGGCCAGGACGTGCTGATGGAATGCCTGGAGGAGATCGTCCTGGCCCGGCTGAGCATCACCAACCCGAAGCTGTCGCGGGGGTAGGGGGCGGGCGCGCAGGAGAATTCCGACCCGTTGTCACGCACTCATCACCCGATTGCCCTGCCGCGGCCCCGCTCCGCTGTTGCAGGGACGGGGCGGCGGTGCCACCCTGCGCGCAAACCGGAAACCAGGGTTCGAGACTCCACCCCATGGCCAGAAAATCGCCGCGCAAGCCCCAGAAGGCGGCGGCACGGAAGCCATCGCAGAAGAAGCCCACGGCCTCCAGCAAGCCCGCTATCTTCAGCCAGGCAAAGCAGGGGCGCGCCGTCAATCCGATCCTGTTGGCGCTGGCCGGCGTGATCGTGGTCTTCGCCGTGGCGCTCGGCGCGCGATTCATCATCGGGCGTGACGCGCCGGAGAACGACGTGGCCGTCGTGGAGCGGGAAGCGCCGGTCATCGCCCCCGCCGTAACGCCGGTCAAGCCGCCGACGCCCAAGGTTGCGGAGCCTGCGCCCCCGCCGGAACCGCCGGCACGGGCGGCCGAACCCGCTCCGGCATCCGTTCCCGCGCCGACTCCGCAGGTGACCGAGGCCCCGGCGCCCGTTCCGGTCCCGGTACCACCCCCGCCACCGGCCCCGACGCCGAAGCCGGTGGTGGCGATGCTTCCTCCCCCCGCGGTGCCTCCCGCCGCCCCGCTGGAGCCGCCCAAGGTGGCGCCGGGATCGCCGCTTTGGAAAAAGAACGCGCTGCCCTTCCGCGCCCAGCCGGGCAAGCCGGCCATCGCCATCGTCATCGACGACATGGGGGTGGACCGCAAGCGCTCGAACCGCATGGTCTCGCTGCCGGGGCCGCTGACGCTCGCCTGGCTGCCCTATGCCCACGAGCTGCCGGCCCAGGCCCGCGCCGCCCGCGCCGCGGGGCACGAGTTGATGCTGCACCTTCCCATGGAACCCACCGGCTCCGCCGATCCGGGACCGCAGGCGCTGCGCGTGTCGCTGGACAAGGGAGAAATCCTGCGCCGGACCAAGTCGGCGCTGGACAGCTTCGACGGCTATGTCGGGGTGAACAACCACATGGGAAGCCGCTTCACCGCCGATCACGCGGCGATGGCGCCCGTGTTGGGGGAGATCGCGCGGCGCGGCCTGTTGTGGCTGGACAGCCGGACCACACCGAAGAGCGCCGGCCTGACCATCGCGCGGGATCTCCAGATGCCCTTCGCCGGGCGCGACATCTTCCTGGACAACGAGATGACCGTGAAGGCGGTGCGCGGCCAGCTCGCCAAGGCGGAGCAGGTGGCGCGCAGCCAGGGCTACGCCATCGCCATCGGCCACCCGCACGATGCGACAATCGACGCACTGGCCTCCTGGATGCCGGAGGTGCAAAAGCGTGGTTTCGCTCTGGTTCCGGTCAGCGCCGTCGTGCGCGCCCATCACACCGGCGGCTGACCGCCGGTCCCGTTGCCAAGGAGACTTTCATGGCTGACATCTACAAGGTCGGCGGCATGACCTGCGGCGGCTGCGCCCGCTCCGTCACCAACGCCATCGGCAAGCTGGCGCCGAACGCCGCCGTGACGGTGGACCTCGCCGCCGGCACCGTGGCCGTGGAGGGCGGGGTCGCCGCCGAGACGGTGAAGAAGGCCGTGGAAGGCGCCGGATTCGATTTCGGCGGTCAGGCCGCCGGCTGAGCAGGGCGGCGCAACCGCCAAACCAGCAGGGCGCCCGCCCAGGACAGCGATACCGCCAGGGCGGCGCTCAGCGCCACGGCCCGCCCGGCGGGTTCCGCCAGCAGATGGGCGGTGATCAGCGCCAGGGTAAGACCGGGGTTGGTCAACAGGGCGCTGCGCATCGCCGCGGCCACCACGGCGCCGCCCATGCGGCTGTGCAGGATCACGGTCAGGCTGGTCAGGGCGATGGGGAACACGGCGGCGACTCCCGTGGCCGCCGGTCCGATGCTGTGGCTGAGCGTGGTCACCGTGGAAACCAGCAGGCCGACCAGACCGGCGCGGGCCGGAATGTCGTACCAGCGTGACCGCGCCGCCCGAGCCGCCTTGTCCGCCGGGATGGGGGCGGCGGCCACTCGGGCGGCCAGTCCGTAGCAGGCCAGAATCAGCAGAACCGCCAGAGGCAGCGTCCAGTCCACGGCGGAGCGCAAGGTGGCCGCCACGGCAATCCAGAAGACCGAGCTGGCGGTCACCGTCGCGGCCATGCTCCAGCGCGGGGCGATCCGCACCAGAAGCGCCAGATAGAGGATGATCGCCGCGTTCCCGACGAGGCCGGACAGGGCGGCGTCCGCGACGAAGCGGTCGCCATGCTCCAGGGCGAGCATCACGAAGGCCGGGCCGGTGGAAACCGGCAGCGCGGTGATCATCCCGCCATAGAAGGGGCCGGCCTTTTCCGCCGCCAGGGATGCCACCACCACGACCAGAGCCGCCGCCGCGATCTTGACGAGCAGCGGCAGCAGCAGCGCATCAAGGGGCATTCGGACCCTACCGGGCGGAGGTCTCGCGGACGGTTTCCTCCGCGGCGCGGATCAGGGCCATCGACTTGTTGACGGTTTCCTGATACTCGGCCTCCGGATCGCTGTCGGCGACCACGCCGCCGCCGGCCTGCACATACATCATGCCGTCCTTCAGCACGGCGGTGCGCAGCGCGATGCAGGTGTCCATGGCGCCCGACGCGCCGAAATAGCCGACGCAGCCGGCGTAGACGCCGCGTCGGGCCTTCTCCAGTTCGTCGATGATCTCCATGGCGCGGACCTTCGGCGCGCCCGACACGGTGCCCGCCGGGAAGCCGGCGATCAGCGCGTCCAGCGCGTCGTGCCTGGGATCGAGTTCGCCTTCGACGTTGGAGACGATGTGCATGACGTGGCTGTACAGTTCCACGATCATCTTCTGCGTCACCTTGACGGTGCCGGTGCGGGCGACGCGGCCCACGTCGTTGCGGCCCAGGTCGAGCAGCATCAGATGCTCGGCCAGTTCCTTCGGATCGCTCAGCAGATCCTCGGCCAGCGCCTGATCCTCCGTGGCCGTGGCGCCGCGCTTGCGGGTGCCGGCGATGGGACGGACGGTCACCTTGCCGTCGCGCACGCGCACCAGGATCTCCGGGCTGGAACCGACGACGGACAGTTCCCCGAAGTCGCAATGGAACAGGAAGGGCGACGGGTTCAGGCGGCGCAGCGTGCGGTACAGGGCCAGCGGCGACGGCTTGAAGGGGAAGCGGATGCGCTGGGACGGCACCACCTGGAAGATGTCCCCGGCCCGGATGTACTCCTTCGCCCGCTCCACGATCGCGTGATACTCCTCGCGCGTCGTGTTGGAGGTCCAGGCGAGCGGCAGACCGTCCTTGGTCCGCGGCTCCCGCCGGTAGGGCAGGGGGCGCTCCATATCGGCCACCGCGTCCATCAGCCGCTCGCGGGCGTCGCCATAGGCGGCGTTGGCGTCGACGCCCGGCCTCGGCCAGACGGGGGTGACCAGCGTCACCGAATCGGTGTGGCTGTCGAAGATGGCGATGATGCTGGGACGGGACATGATCGCGTCCGGGATGCCCAGCTCGTCCGGGTTGTCGTCCGGCAGCCGTTCCATCAGCCGGACCATGTCGTAGGTCATGTAGCCGAACAGCCCGGCGGCCATCGGCGGCAGGGCGTCCGGCAGGTCGATCCGGCTTTCGTTGATGAGGGCGCGCAGCGACTCCAGCGGGGCGGCGTCCACCGGCTCGTAGGCGTCGCGGTCGTGCAGGGCGTTGCGGTTCACCTCCGCCCGGTCGCGCCGGCAGCGCCACACCAGATCGGGCTTGAAGCCGATCACCGAATAACGGTCGCGCCGCGACCCGGCCCCGCGTTCCGCCGATTCGAACAGGAAGCCGAAGGGGCGCCCGTCGGCCAGCTTCATGTAGGCGGAGACCGGCGTCTCCAGATCGCTGACCAGCGTGGTCCACACCACCTGCGGCTTGCCGGCCTCATAAGCGGTGTGGAAGGCGGCGAATTCCGGCTGAACCTTCACGGGACGGGCCTCGACTGAGTGGGGCGACTGGGTGGGGGTTAGTTGCCGCTGGCGAAGAACTGGTCGATGCGGTTGCGGTAAACCTCGACCGGATAGCTGTTGCGCAGCGCGTTGCCGAACTGGGTCATGATGTCGCCTTCCAGACCCTGGGCGACGGTGCTTTCCACGGTCGCCAGAGTGGCGTCTCCGGCCGCCGGGTCCGCCGGGATGATCTCCTTCAGGCGGGCGACGACCTGGCTGTCGGCGGTGGCGCCGGTGACGGTCTCGCCGGGCTTCACGTCGAACAGCTTGCGCACAAGTTCGCCCGGCAGTCCCTCGACGGAACGGGAGTCGCGGGTGAAGGGCGTGGTCATGGCGAAGCGGGCGCCGGCCTGGGCGGCCACGTCCTGCGCCGCCGCCTCCGAGCCCTGCTTCAGCTTGGCGGCGATGTCCTGGGCCTTCTCGGCGGCCAGCTTGGCGCGCTTGTCGTCCTGCCAGCCGGCGACGGCCTGTTCGCGCACCTCGGCCAGCGGCTTGGGGGCGGCGGGCGTCACGCTGTCCACGCGCACGGCGTAGAAGACGTTGTTGGGGGCTTCCGTGAGGTTCGACGTGGCGCCGGAGGCGAGCTGGAAGGCGGTCTGCACCATGGCGGCGAAATTCGCGCGGCCCGGCGCGGCGTCCTTGCCGTCCGGCGCCTTGCCGCTGCTGTCCACCGCGGCGATCTTGGCGATGGCCAGCCCCTGGGCCTGGGCGACCTCCTCCAGCGGGGCGCCGCTGGCGAGCTGGTCCTCGACCCGGTTGGCGATGGAGTAGAGCGAATCCATCGCCTTCTCCTTCTGAAGGTCGGCCAGGAGCTGGGCGCGGGCCTCCTCGAAGGTCTTGGTGGCGCCCGGCTGGATGGCGGTGACCGTCAGGACGTGCCAGCCCAGCCCGCTGCGGATCGGGTCGCTGACCGCACCCTGGGCGAGGGCGAAGGCGGCGTCGCCGATCTCCGGCAGTTCGTTGCGGGCCACATTGTCCAGCGTGATGACGTCGATCCCGGCGTCCTTGGCGGCGGCGGTAAGTCCCTTGGTCCTGGCGGCCTCGGCGATCTCTTTCGCCTTCGCCTCGTCGTTGGCCAGGGCCATCTCGATCGTGCGGCGCTCCGGCGTGCTGAACTCGCCGGCGCGCTCGTCGTAGGCGGCGCGGAGTTCGTCGTCGGGGATCCGCACGTCCTTGGCGAGTTCGTCGGCGGAAAGCTGGGCGATGCTGAGCGCGCGGTACTCCGGCGCGGTGAAGCGGACCTGATGATCCTCGTAATAGCGGGTCAGTTCCGCCTCGTCGGGCACGCCGACGTCGCCGATGGCGGCGTTGGGCAGGGTGACCACCTCGGCCACGCGGCGCTCCCCGCGGAAGCGGTAGAGGTCCTGCACCAGCGGCTTCGGGGCGGTAACCCCGGCGCCGACGGCCCCGGCCACCAGATCGCGCGCGGTTTCGCGGCGCAGGAGGGCGACGTAGCCGTCCTCGGTGAGCTGGTTCTCGCGCAGCACGCTGCGGAACAGGTTCGGGTCGAACTGGTTCTGCGCGTTGCGGAAGGCCGGCTCCTCGGCGATGCGCTGGCGCACCACGTCCTGACCGACGGAGATGCCGGCGTCGTGCGCCGCCTGATCGTAGAGCGCGCGCTGCACCAGCGCCGACAGCGACTGTTCGAGAAGGCCGAACTGGCGCGCCTGCTCCGTCGTCAGGTTGCCGCCCAGCATCGGGCGCAGCCGCTCCATCTGGCGGCGGAACTCGTGATCCAGCTCCGCCCGGTCGATGTCCACCTTGCCGACGGAGGCCACGGTGCTGGAGTTCCCGCCGGTGCGGATCATGTCTTCGATGCCCCAGGCCGCGAAGCTGAGGATGAGAAGCACGAAGAGGATCTTGACGACCCACGAACCGGCGTAATTGCGGATGAACTGAAGCATGGGACCCGAATAAGTGCGCAAAAGGGCGGCCTTCCGGCCGGGGCGGCATCATAGGCACCCCGCGGAAGCCCGGCAACACCCCATTTCCCCCGCGTTTCCCCAGCGGATCGAACCCGCCGGACAGGTGGAAATGGCCCGCGCTCCTTGCTAGACAGTGGGCGCTAGACAGTGGGCGCACGAAACCGAACACCCGCACCAACGAACGAGAGCCGGAGGACGACAACGCCATGGCCGCACGCCGCAAACTGATTGCCGGAAACTGGAAGATGAACGGGCTGAAGGCCGACGGGCTTTCGCTCGCCTCTGACCTTGCCGGGCGCCTGACGGGGGCCGGGGCGGTCGCCTTCGACATGCTGGTGTGCCCGCCCTTCCCGCTGCTGTTCCCGGTGGGCGACGCCATCTCCGGCAGTCCGCTGGCGCTCGGCGCGCAGGATTGCCACGCCAAGACCTCCGGCGCGCACACCGGCGACGTCAGCCCGGTCATGCTGACCGACGCCGGCTGCCGCTACGTCATCCTCGGCCATTCGGAGCGCCGCGCCGACCACGCCGAATCCGACGCGCAGGTCGCCGCCAAGGCCGCCGCCGCCCATAAGGAGGGCCTGGTCGCCATCGTCTGCGTCGGCGAGACGGAGGCCCAGCGCGACGCCGGGCAGGCCAACACCGTCGTCTCCACGCAGCTCGCCGGCTCCATCCCGGAGGGCGCCACGGCGGCGAACACCGTCATCGCTTACGAGCCGGTCTGGGCCATCGGCACCGGCAAGACCGCGACGCCCGACGACGTGAAGGCCATGCACGCCCACATCCGGGCGGAACTGGCCGGCAAGATCGCCGATCCGGACGCGGTGCGCATCCTCTACGGCGGCTCGGTCAAGCCGGGCAACGCGGCGGAACTGATGGCCGTGGAGAATGTCGACGGCGCGCTGGTCGGGGGCGCCGCGCTGAAGGCGGACGATTTCTGGGCCATCGCCACCAGTTGCCGCTAGCATCTGGCGCGGGACCGCGTTAAAAACAGTGGGCGCGCGCCACGGGCCCCGATCAAGGTCCGTGGCGCGCTGTTGGTTTGGGCGGTCCTTTCGGGCCGCCTCGGGAAGGGCTCAAGGGAACGGGTTGCATGGAATCGGTGATTCTGGTCATTCACCTGCTGATCGCTCTGGCGCTCGTCGGGGTCATCCTGATCCAGCGGTCGGAAGGCGGCGGTCTCGGTATCGGCGGCGGCAACATGGGCGGCATGATGTCCGCCCGCGGGACCGCCAATCTGCTGACGCGGACCACGGGCATCCTGGCGGGCTGCTTCATGGCGACCAGCCTGATCCTGGCGATCATGGCGGGCTCGCACACGCAGCCGGCCTCGATCATCGACAGCATGCCGGCCCAGCCCGCCGCTCCGGCGGCCCCCGCCCAGCCGGCTACGCCGGCTCAGCCCGCCCCGCCCGTCGCCCAGTAAAACGCGGCGCCGGTCCGGTCGGGTCTGACGTGAGGCGGCCTCCCCCGAAGCCGCCTCTTTCTTTTGAGGATCGTCGAACTGGGCATTGCCCGGTGGGCGGTCCGAATTCGGGGAACGGAACAGGCTCTCAAGGTCTTCGGACGGACATGACTCGCTACATCTTCATCACCGGTGGCGTCGTTTCCTCGCTGGGCAAAGGTCTGGCGTCGGCGGCGCTTGGGGCGCTTCTCCAGGCGCGCGGCTACAAGGTGCGGCTGCGCAAGCTGGACCCGTACCTGAACGTGGACCCCGGCACGATGAGCCCGTATCAGCACGGCGAGGTCTATGTGACCGACGACGGCGCTGAAACCGACCTCGATCTCGGCCATTACGAGCGCTTCACCGGCGTGCCCGCGCGCCGTGGCGACAACATCACCACGGGCCGCATCTATTCGAACGTGATCGCCAAGGAGCGGCGCGGCGACTATCTGGGCGCCACCGTGCAGGTGATTCCGCACGTCACCGACCAGATCAAGGACTTCATCGGCGCCGACACGACCGACGAGGACTTCATCCTCTGCGAGATCGGCGGCACGGTGGGCGACATCGAGTCGACCCCCTTCCTGGAGGCCATCCGCCAGTTCGGCAACGAGGTCGGTCCGGAGAACGCCCTGTTCATCCACCTGACCCTGCTGCCCTACATCCCCACGGCGGGCGAGCTGAAGACCAAGCCGACGCAGCATTCCGTGAAGGAACTGCTGGGCATGGGCATCCAGGCCAACATCCTGCTGTGCCGCGCCGACCGTCCGATTCCGGAGAACGAGCGCAAGAAGATCGCGCTGTTCTGCAACATCCGGCCGGAGCGCGTGATCGCCGCCCTGGACGTCGATTCGATCTATCAGGTGCCGATCAGCTACCACGAGGAAGGCTTCGACACCCAGGTTCTGGCCTATTTCGGCCTGCCGACCGACACGCCGCCGGATCTGTCCCGCTGGACCAGCATCGTGGAGCGCGTGCGCAAGCCGCAGGGTGAAGTGACCATCGCCGTCGTCGGCAAGTACACCAGCCTGCTCGACAGCTACAAGTCGCTGGCCGAGGCGCTGACCCACGGTGGCATCGCCAACAACGTGAAGGTCAAGCTGGACTGGATCGACTCGGAGATCTTCGAGGACGACGGCGCGGTCCAGCGGCTTGAGAACGTGCACGGCATCCTGGTGCCGGGCGGCTTCGGCTCCCGCGGCACGGAAGGCAAGATCCGCGCCGCCCAGTTCGCGCGTGAGCGCAAGGTGCCCTATTTCGGCATCTGCTTCGGCATGCAGATGGCGGTGATCGAGTCGGCCCGCAACATGGCCGGCATCGTGGACGCCGGCTCGACCGAGCTGGGCAAGCCCGGCAACCCGGTGGTCGGTCTGATGACCGAGTGGATGCGCGGCAACAGCCTGGAGAAGCGCACGGAAGGCAACGATCTGGGCGGCACCATGCGGCTCGGCGCCTATCCGGCGAAGCTGGTCCCCGGCAGCAAGGTGGCCGAGGTCTACGGCACCACCGACATCATGGAGCGGCACCGCCACCGCTATGAGGTGAACGTCTATTACAAGGAGCGTCTGGAGAAGGTCGGCCTGCTGTTCTCCGGCCTGTCGCCGGACGGCGAGCTGCCGGAGATCGTCGAGATTCCGGACCATCCCTGGTTCATCGGCGTGCAGTTCCACCCCGAATTGAAATCCAAGCCCTTTGACCCGCACCCGCTCTTCACCTCCTTCATCAAGGCGGCGATCGAGCAGAGCCGGCTGGTCTGATTAAAGGGGTCTGATTCCACCGTTGGGGGAGGGGCTTCCTCCCCCGCGCGTGCCTGTTCCGGGTTCCCGGTGGTTATAGTGAAAGCGGCGGCCGAGCCAACGGCCGCCGCTTTTGCATTATGGGCCAGGGAAAACCAAGGGGTCAGAGACGCCATGACCGACATCAGCATCCCCGCCGGCGACGGCGGCAGCTTCTCCGCCTATGTGGCCAAGCCGGCGGGCGGCGGACCGGCGCCGGGGCTCGTCGTCATCCAGGAAATCTTCGGGGTCAATCAGGTCATGCGCGACCTGTGCGACGGCTTCGCCGCGCAGGGCTGGCTGGCCGTTTGCCCGGACCTGTTCTGGCGGCAGCAGCCGGGAATCCAACTCACCGACAAGACGCAGGAGGAGTGGAACCGCGCCGTCGCCTTGATGAACGGCCTGGACCAGGACAAGGCGGTGGAGGACCTGAAGGCGACGCTGGGCTGGCTGCGCGGGAACCCCGATTGCACGGGCAAGGTTGGGTCGGTCGGCTACTGCCTGGGCGGTCGGCTCGCCTTCATGATGGCGGCGCGCTCCGATTCCGACGCGAATGTCAGCTATTACGGCGTCGGGCTGGACGGGCTGACCGGCGAGGCGCCGAACATCGCGAAGCCTCTGCTGCTGCACATCGCGGAGAAGGACCGCTTCGTTCCGCCGGAGGCGCGGGAGAAGGTTCTGGCTGCGGTGAAGAGCAACCCGAACGTGACCGCCCATGTCTATCCGGGTATGGACCACGCCTTCGCCCGCGTCGGCGGCGCCCATTTCGACGCGCAGGCGGCGGACCTCGCCAACGGGCGCACGGCTGCCTTCTTCAAGCGGCATCTGGGTTGACGCCATTCCGGTTGACCGGGATCGCCAATATCTGGGAAGGAATGGGCAGCGCGAGGGGGCGTTGGCATGCGTCCCCTCGCATTGCTTTTTGGAGAGCACGGGATGACCACCGCCAAGACCGTCCAGATCGGCAACCTGACCATCGCCAACGACCGGCCCTTCACCCTGATCGCCGGCCCGTGCCAGATGGAAAGCCGCGACCACGCGCTGGAAACGGCGGCGGCGCTGATGGAGATGACCGGCGCGCTGGGCATCGGGCTGATCTACAAGTCCTCCTTCGACAAGGCCAACCGCACCTCCATCAGCACGGCCCGCGGCCTCGGCATGGACAAGGCGCTGCCGATCTTCGCCGAGATCAAGGAACGGTTCGGCTGCCCGGTCATCACCGACGTGCATGAGGCCGACCAGTGCGCCCCGGTGGCGGAGGTGGTGGACGTTCTCCAGATCCCCGCCTTCCTGTGCCGGCAGACCGACCTGTTGGTTGCCGCGGCGAAGACGGGCCGGGCGGTCAACGTGAAGAAGGGCCAGTTCCTCGCCCCCTGGGACATGAAGAACGTGGCGGCGAAGCTGGTGGCGTCGGGCAACGAGAAGGTGCTGCTGTGCGAGCGCGGCGCCAGCTTCGGCTACAACACGCTGGTGTCGGACATGCGCTCCCTGCCGATCATGGCGGAGACGGGCTTCCCGGTGGTCTTCGACGCCACCCATTCCGTGCAGCAGCCGGGCGGGCAGGGCACCACCTCCGGCGGCCAGCGGGAGTTCGTGCCGGTGCTGGCCCGCGCCGCCATCGCCGTGGGCGTGGCCGCCGTCTTCATGGAAACCCACGAGAACCCGGACTGCGCCCCCAGCGACGGCCCGAACATGGTTCCGCTGAAGGAGATGCCGGCCCTGCTGGCGCGCCTCCAGGCGTTCGACCGTCTGGCGAAGGGCTGACGAAAGGAGAGGCCGGGGGGAACGGGCGGCGGGGCCGGGCGTTGTCCAGATACCGCAGGCGCCGCGCTTACGGTTGAGCGCCCGCGGGTTCGAGCCATGGAGCAACGCCATGAAGCTGATCCGCCTGTGCGCCATCGCCGCTTTGGGAGCGATGATCGCCGTTCCCGCCCTCGCGCAATCGACCGCCCCATCCACTGCGCCCGCTCCGCAGGCCAAGCCGGCCATGCCGCCGGGCGGCAGCGGCTCCACAACAACCGCTCCCCCCACCAGCAGTGGATCGTCGGCGGCGAAGGCCAAGGTCATCGACCTCAACACCGCCGGCAAGGACGAGCTTCAGACCCTGCCGGGCATTGGAGAGGCGCGGTCCGACGCCATCGTGAAGAACCGCCCCTACCGGTCGAAGGACGAACTGGTCACCAAGAAGATCGTCCCGCAGAACGTCTATGACGAGATCAAGGGCCGCATCGCCGCGGTCGGCGGCTCCAAGCCCACCGCATCGGCGGGAACCGCCCCGAAGAAGTGATACGGGACAGGCCCTCTTTTCGGACAGCGGGAAGGGGGCCGGCCCTTACAGGCTGAATCTCCGGTAGGTCAGGGACACCTCTTCCGTGCCGCCGTCCGTCGCGGTGATGCCGGCGAGCCGGCCATGATGCTCGGACAGTTCGCACACCGGGTCGGTGTTGTCGGCGTTTCCGGTCAGCGCCAGCGCCTGACAGCGGCAGCCGCCCCAATCGATTTCCTTCTGGTCGCAGCTCCGGCAGGGCTGCGGCATCCAATCGGTGCCGCGGTAGCGCTGGAACGCGGTCGAGTTGGCCCAGATGTCGGCCAGCGGACGCTCCGTCACCCGGTCGAAGGTCAGGCCGGGGATGGTTTCCGCGGCGTGGCAGGGCAGAGCCGCGCCGCTGGGGGTGACGTTCATGAACTTGCGGCCCCAGCCGCCCATGCAGGCCTTCGGGCGCTTCGCGTAATAGTCCGGCACCACGTAATCGACGACCAGCCGGCCCTTCAATTCCGGCAGGCGGGCGCGCACCCGCTCGTCCATGCGGATCAACTGTTCGCGGGTGGGCATCAGGGCGGCCCGGTTCTTCAGCGCCCAGCCGTAATACTGGACGTTGGCGATCTCGATCCGGCCCGCCTTGAGATCCAGCGCCATGTCGATGAAATCGTCCACCCGGTCGATGTTGTGGCGCTGCACGATGGCGTTGACGGTCAACGCCATGCCGACGTCGGTCACGTCGCGCGCCACCTCCAGCTTCTTCGGCTGGCCGCCGGGGAAGCCGCTGATCAGTTCGGCCTTGGCCGGCTGGGTGTCCTGGAAGCCGATCTGCACATGCTGGAGCCCGGCGTCGCGCAGCCGCTCCAGCCGCGCGCGGTCGAGCAGCACCGCCGAGGTGATGAGGTTGGCGTAGAGCCCGGCCCCGGTGGCGTGGGCGACGAGCGTTTCCAGGTCCTTGCGGGCGGTCGGCTCGCCGCCGGAGAAATGCACCTGGAGGATGCCCAGGTCCGCCGCCTCGTCCAGCACGCGGCACCATGCGGCGGTGTCGAGTTCCCGGCTGGCCGGGTCGAGCGCCAGCGGGTTGGAACAGTAGGCGCAGCGCAGCGGGCAACGGTGGGTCAGCTCCGCCAGAAGGGCCAGCGGCGGTTCGATCCCGGTCATGGCGCCACAGGAGGTCATCGGGTCAGGAACCCCTTTGCGATCATGTCGGCCAATACTTCCAACACGTCCGCGGCGATCTCCTCCCGCGGGGCGTCGAATTGGCTGGCCAGCGCCTCGATGGCGGCGCCCACCGTCACCGGCGGCTGGGCGGTGGCGGCGCGCACCACCTCCAGAGCCACGTCATCCAGGACCAGCACGCGCTCCGGCCCCAGAAGCTGCCAGTGGCCGCGCACCCGGTCCTGGCGAAGCATGACGCCGGGCGCCAGCCGCACCCGGTCCTCTTCGCCCAGCCGCGCCGTCATCGCGCGTAGACCGTCGGCTCCATGTCGTCCGGCACGAAGGCGCCGGGCGGGATGAGGCCGGGCGAGACATAGGCGTGATGCAGCGCGTCCAACTGCGCCCACAGAAGCTCCGCCTTGTGGCGCAGCGCGGCGATCACCGCCTGCTGCTGCTCCACCGTCCGGGCGTTGTCCAGCACATACTGGAGCCCGAACTCCACGTCGCGCGGCGCTTCGTCCAGCCGCTTGCGGAAGTAGGAGAGGGTGGCGTCGTTGGCGAAGGCGTAATAGGCCTCGAACCCCGCGATGCGCTCCCTGTGGATGGCCGGCGCGAACAGCTCGGTCAGGGAGGAGGCGACGGCCTCCAGCGTGGACTTGGTGGACACGAAGTTGACGTAGGAATCCACGGCGTAGCGGGTCGCCGGCAGGATGCCCTTCAGGGAGGTCACATAGTCGCGGTCCAGCCCCAGCCCGTCGGTCAGACGCAGCCAGCGCTCGATCCCGCCGACCTTGCCTTCCTCGCGCTGCGCGCTTTCGCCGAAGCCGTCATGGTCCAGCACGCGCTGAATCCAGGCGCGGCGCAGCGCCGGGTCGTCCATCCGCGCCATCAGCGCCAGATCCTTCTTCGGGATGGAGACCTGATAATAAAAGCGGTTCAGCGCCCAGGCCTGGACCTGCCCGCGCTTCAGCTTTCCGCCATGCAGCAGTTTGTGGAAGGGGTGGAGGTCATGGTACTGGCGCTCGCCGATGGCGCGCAGCTCGCTTTCCAATTCCTCGCGCGACAGCAGTCTCGTCATAGGGTGAACTCCATCCCGTCGTATGCGATGTCCCAGCCTTCGGCTTCGGCGGCGGCCCGTTCGGGCGAGTCGTCCAGCAGGGCCGGGTTGGTGTTGTTGATGTGCACGAAGACCTTGCGCCGCACCCCCAGCCCCGCGAAGGCGGCGATGGTGCCGTCCGGGCCGGACATCGCCATATGGCCCATGCGCTGGCCGGTCTTGGTGCCGGTGCCGGCGAGAAGCATCTCGTCGTCGGTCCAGGTGGTGCCGTCGAACAGCACCAGCGGCGCCCCGCGCAGCCGGTCGGCCAGCCAGCCGGGCATGGCCGAACAGCCGGGGATGTAGAAGAACTCCCCGTCGCCGTTCCGGTCGCGGATGCGCAGCGCCACCGTGTCCTCCGCCACCGAACCGAAGCCGGCGGCGGCCGGGTCCTCCAGATAGAGCGCGACCTTGCCGGGCACGGCGAAGGCTTCGATCTCGAAGGGCAGGGGAGTGCCGGCGGCGTCGGCGGGCACCCAGGGCCGGTCCAGCGCCATGGCGCGGCGCGGGGCCAGTTCCGGATTGACCACGCGGAAGACGGAGTTCGCCTCCAAAACGCCATGCACCCGGTCGGTGGCATAGACGGCCAGCGGCTGGGATTCGCGCAGCGTCAGCAGGCCCGCCACATGGTCGATGTCGGCGTTGGTCAGCACCGCCGCGGCGATGGGGCTGTCGCGCAGGCCGGTCTTGGGGTGCAGCGCCGGATTGGCGCGGATTTGGTGGCCGATGTCTGGCGAGGCGTTCAGCAGCACCCAGCGCCCGTCGCCGCCGCTGACGGCCAGCGACGACTGGGTGCGCGGACGGGCCGCCGGATCGCCGGATCGGGCGCGGCGGCAGCCCGCGCAGTTGCAGTTCCATTGCGGGAAACCGCCGCCCGCCGCGGAGCCAAGGACGAGGATCGACAGCATGGGACGCTTTCCGTGTCAGGCGGCGGTGGTCATCGGCAATGAAACCGGTGCAACGGTCGTCCCGCGATCAGAGGCGGGCGCAGGCGTAGGCGTTGATTTCGGTGCCGACGGCGATTTCGACGATCTGGGGCTTGCGCCAGGTCTTCATGGGTGGGTCCTCCGCGTTTGTGATGGGCCAGTGGGGTGTTTCCCGCCCGCCGCGGGCGGTCCCCGCTAGCGAACGTTAGAACGTTACGGGTACGGGACAAGGAGGTCTATGCGACTTTGGAAGGAGGTGCGGTGGACAATCGGATAGGGCGTCCCGCCGTTGGGGGCGTCGTTCCGTGCGATTTTGCGCCCCTGCGGCCTTGCATCCCCCCGCACGCAAGGCTATCAAGCCCGCGCGCTTCTTTTTCGCCTGGAAAGATCGTCCGGTGCACGCGCGCAACGCGGAGGAAGAACCAATATGAGCGCCATTACCGAAATCCACGCCCGCGAGATCCTCGACAGCCGCGGGAACCCGACCGTCGAGGTGGACGTCCTGCTCGAATCCGGCGCCTTCGGCCGCGCCGCCGTTCCGTCGGGCGCCTCGACCGGTGCGCACGAGGCGGTGGAACTGCGCGACGGCGACAAGTCCCGTTACGGCGGCAAGGGCGTGCTGAAGGCCGTGGAGTCGGTCAACGGTGAAATCTACGACGCGCTGGCCGGTCTGGACGGTTCCAACCAGCGCGCCATCGACCTTGCGATGATCGAGCTGGACGGCACCGCGAACAAGGGCCGTCTGGGCGCCAACGCCATCCTCGGCGTGTCGCTGGCCGTCGCCAAGGCGTCGGCCGAGGAAGCCGCGCTGCCGCTGTTCCGCTACGTCGGCGGCGCCTTCGCGAACCTGCTGCCGGTGCCGATGATGAACATCATCAACGGCGGCGCCCACGCCGACAACCCGATCGACATCCAGGAGTTCATGATCATGCCGGTCGGCGCCGAGAGCGGCGCCGAGGCCATCCGCATGGGCTCGGAAATCTTCCAGGCGCTGAAGAAGAAGCTGAAGGACGCCGGCCACAACACCAACGTCGGCGACGAGGGCGGTTTCGCCCCGAACCTCGCCTCGACCGAGGATGCTCTGGGCTTCATCATGAAGGCCATCGAGGCCGCCGGCTACAAGCCGGGCGACGACGTCATGCTCGCTATCGACGCCGCCTCGACCGAGTTCTTCAAGAACGGCAAGTACGAGCTGGCCGGCGAGGGCAAGTCGCTGGCGCCCGAGCAGATGGTCCAGTACTGGGCTGATCTGGTCGGCCGCTACCCGATCATCTCGATCGAGGACGGCATGTCGGAGGACGATTGGGAGGGCTGGAAGGCGCTCACCGACGCCATCGGCAACAAGGTCCAGCTCGTCGGCGACGACCTGTTCGTGACCAACCCGGCGCGTCTGGCGGACGGCATCAAGAAGGGCGTCGGCAACTCGATCCTGGTCAAGGTCAACCAGATCGGCACGCTGTCGGAGACGCTGGAAGCCGTGGACATGGCGCACAAGGCCGGCTACACGGCGGTCATGTCGCACCGCTCCGGCGAGACCGAGGACAGCACCATCGCCGATCTGGCGGTCGCCACCAACTGCGGCCAGATCAAGACCGGCTCGCTGTCGCGTTCCGACCGTCTGGCCAAGTACAACCAGCTCATCCGCATCGAGGAGATGCTGGGCACCGCCGCCCGCTTCGCCGGGCGCGGCATCCTGAAGGCGTAAGGCGCTTTCAGGGACCCTCTTTGGGAAAAAAGCCCCTTTCCGGGAAACCGGGAAGGGGCTTTTTTTTCTGCATTCATCCTCTGGTCTGCGCCCGGTGCGCGGGAGATCCCCAAATCACCACCGTGCACGGCGCGCGCGATTCTGGTAAACAGCCGCCTTAGTTTCGCCCGCTTGGCCCGGCACCCTTATCACGGCTCCCTCATCAAGACGGCATTCCCCGCCCGGACAGGACCCTCGACGCATGACCAAGACCACTTCCTTCGCCGCTCTTCTGCTTGGCGGCCTGCTGTGCAGCGGTTCCGTCTTCGCCCAGACGGCTTCGATGCAGGACCGTCTGGACCGGCTGGAGTCGGGGGTGGAGGCTCTGGGCGGGCGTGTCGAGGTGGCGCAGGCCTATCCCAGCCCCTACGCACGGGGCCAGACCGCCGAGATCCAACCCTCGCTGGCCGCGGATTTCGAGGTGCGGCTGCAGAAGCTGGAGCGCGCCCTGTCGGAACTGACCGGGCGTTATGAAGAGGCGACCTATCAGATTTCGCAGATGAAGGACCGGCTGGAGCGGGTCAACAGCGACATCGACTTCCGCCTGAAGGAACTGGAGAGCAAGGGCGGCGGGGCGGCCAGCGATCCGTTCGGCGCCCCGGCGAAACCCAGCGCTCCGGCGGCGGCCCCCAGCGCCGCCAAGGCGCCCGAGAAGACCCCGGAAAAGCCGACGGAGAAGCAGACCGCCGCCTTGGCGCCGCTGCCCGCGAACGCGACCCCGGAAAAGCAATACGAGCGCGCCTTCGAACTGCTGCGCCAGTCCGACTATGACAAGGCGGAAAAGGCGTTCACCGACTTCCTGGCGAAGAACAAGAACCACCAGCTTGCCGGCAACGCCCAGTATTGGCTGGGCGAGACCTATTACGTCCGCAACAAGTTCCAGGACGCCGCCGTGGCCTTCGCCGAGGGCGTGCAGAAATATCCGAAGAACAACAAGGCGGCGGACAACCTCCTGAAGCTCGGCATGTCGTTGCAGCAGCTCAACCAGAAGAAGGACGCCTGCACGGCCTTCAACCAGTTGATCTCCAAGTTCCCGGAAGCGTCGGCCAGCGTGAAGCGCCGCGCCGATACGGAGCGCCGGCGCCTGAACTGCGCCTGACGGGGGCGGTGAACGCCTCCTCCCCAGCCGGCCCGATCTCTCCGGAAGAGTTCGCCGCCCGCATGGACCGGCTGGGCGGCTTCGAAGCGCGGCCCCGTCTGGCCGTCGGTGTGTCCGGCGGGGCGGACAGCCTGGGGCTGGCCCTGCTCGCCCAAGGCTGGGCGGCGGGGCGGGGCGGGACGGTTCTGGCCCTGACCGTGGACCACGGCCTGCGAGTGGAATCGGCGGCGGAGGCCGCAAAGGTGGGCGGCTGGCTCCAGGCGCGCGGCATTCCCCACGCCGTTCTGCGCTGGGACGGTGAGAAACCGGCCACCGGCATCCAGGCCGCGGCCCGTGCGGCGCGCCACCGCCTGCTGGCGGAGCGCTGCCGGGACGAGGGCATCCTGCATCTGGCGCTCGCCCACCATCGCGACGATCAGGCCGAAACGGTGCTGATGCGCTTCGCCCGCGGCTCCGGCATCGACGGACTTGCCGGCATGGCGCCGGTGCGCGCGGCGGGGGCGGTCCGGGTGGTCCGGCCCCTGCTGGACCTGCCGCAAGAGCGGCTGGTGGCGACCTGCCGCGCCTTCGGCCAGGAGTGGGTGGAAGACCCGTCGAACCGCAACCCGATCTTCGCCCGCGCCCGCCTGCGCGCGGCGGGGGAGGTGCTGGCCGCCGAGGGGCTGGACCCGCTGCGTCTGGCCGACCTCGCCCGCCGGGCCGCCCGCGCCCGAAACGCGCTGGAAACCGGAACAGCCGCCCTGCTGGCCGAGTCCGCGGAGGTCCATCCGGAAGGCTGGCTGCGGCTGAACCCGAAGGCTTTGCTGGAAGCGCCCGAGGAAGTTGGCCTGCGCGCCCTGGTCCGCTGCATCGCCGCGACCGGCGGCGCTCCCTATCCGCCGAAGGACGAGGCGGCGGAGCGCCTGTTCGCCGAAATCGCCGGGGGCGGCTTTCGAGGCCGCACGCTGGGCGGCTGCCGCATCCTGCCGCGCCGGGGGCATTTGGTGATCGCGCGCGAGCCGGTTGGGGTCACCGAACGGCTGAGCCTTGGCCCCGGTGGGGAGGTCTGGTGGGATCGCCGATTCGCCGTTCGGCTGGCGGCGGGGGAGGGCGGCCCGGTCACCGTGGCGAAGCTGGGGCGGGAAGGGTGGCGGATGATGCCGTCCGCCCGCCCGGATTCGGGCCGGATCGGCCTGCCTGAGCCGGTCCGCGAGACGCTTCCGGCCCTGTGGGACGGGAATGGACTGGCGGCGGTGCCGCATCTGGGCTTTTCGCGGCCAGGATTCACCCTTTCGGCGGCGGTTTTGCACGCTCCCGGGGCGGTGTTGGCAGGCCCAGCTTTTCCGGTTGTTTCAGGCGGTGTCGGCATTATTTAATCTGGGAACGTGCCCGTAAGCCCGGGAGGGATGGCTCCGCATCGGCCTACCTTTCCGCGCAGGGTTCGCAGAAAGGCTTTCGACGTGAACAATTTCGGCAAGAATCTCGCGCTCTGGATCATCATCGGGCTGCTTCTGGTGGCCCTGTTCAATCTTTTCCAGAGCTCCTCCACGCGCAGCCCGCAGACGACGGTTCCGTTCAGCGAGCTTCTCGCCGAAGTGGACCGCGGCCAAGTGGCCGACGTCACCATCAAAGGAAACCAGGTTTCCGGCCACTTCACCGACGGCCGGTCATTCAGCACCTACGTCCCGCCCGAAGCCGGGCTGGTCGAGCGTCTGACGCAGAAGAACGTGCGCATCAGCGCCGTTCCGGACGACAGCAACGTGCCGTCGCTGTTCTCCGTCCTGCTGTCCTGGTTCCCGATGCTGCTGCTGATCGGCGTCTGGATCTTCTTCATGCGTCAGATGCAGTCGGGCGGCGGCAAGGCCATGGGCTTTGGCAAGTCCCGCGCGCGCCTGCTGACGGAGAAGGTCGGCCGGGTCACCTTCGACGACGTTGCCGGAATCGATGAGGCCAAGCAGGAACTGGCGGAGATCGTCGAGTTCCTGAAGGACCCGCAGAAGTTCCAGCGTCTGGGCGGCAAGATCCCGAAGGGCGTGCTGCTCGTCGGCCCGCCGGGCACCGGTAAGACCCTGACCGCGCGCGCCGTGGCGGGCGAGGCCAACGTGCCCTTCTTCACCATCTCCGGTTCCGACTTCGTGGAGATGTTCGTGGGCGTCGGCGCGAGCCGTGTCCGCGACATGTTCGAGCAGGGCAAGAAGAACGCCCCCTGCATCATCTTCATCGACGAAATCGACGCCGTGGGCCGCCATCGCGGCGCCGGCCTGGGTGGCGGCAACGACGAGCGCGAGCAGACCCTGAACCAGCTTCTGGTCGAGATGGACGGCTTCGAGGCGAACGAGGGCGTCATCCTCATCGCCGCGACCAACCGTCCGGACGTGCTCGACCCCGCGCTGCTGCGTCCGGGCCGCTTCGACCGTCAGGTCGTCGTGCCGAACCCGGACGTGCTGGGCCGCGAGAAGATCCTGAAGGTCCACATGCGCAAGGTGCCGCTGGCTCCGGATGTGGACGCCAAGGTCATCGCGCGCGGCACCCCCGGCTTCTCGGGCGCCGATCTCGCCAACCTCGTGAACGAGGCCGCCCTGCTGGCCGCCCGCATCGGCAAGCGCGTCGTCGGCATGGCCGAGTTCGAGGCCGCCAAGGACAAGGTCATGATGGGTGCGGAGCGCCGCTCCATGGTCATGACCGAAGAGGAGAAGAAGCTGACCGCCTATCACGAGGCCGGTCACGCCATCGTCGCCATCCACCAGCCGGACAGCGATCCGGTGCACAAGGCCACCATCATCCCGCGCGGCCGCGCTCTGGGCATGGTGATGCGCCTGCCGGAAGGCGACCGCATCTCCCTGTCCCAGGCCAAGCTGCACGCCGACCTGCGCGTCGCCATGGGCGGCCGCATCGCGGAAGAATTGATCTTCGGCAAGGATCGCGTGACGACGGGCGCTTCGGGCGACATCAAGATGGCGACCGACATGTCCCGCCGCATGGTCACCGAGTGGGGCATGAGCGACAAGCTGGGTCCGCTGCTGTACGGCGAGCCGACGCAGGAGGTCTTCCTCGGCCACTCCGTCACTCAGCACAAGAACATGTCCGACGCCACCGCCCGCACGGTGGACGAGGAAATCCGCCGCATCGTGGACGAGGCCTATTCCGAGGCGCGGCGCATCCTGACGGAGAACATCGACCAGCTGCACACCCTGGCCAAGGGCCTGCTGGAGTATGAAACGCTGAGCGGCGAGGACATCTCCCGCCTGCTGCGCGGCGAGCCGCTGATCCGCGGCGACGACCGCGAGAGCAGCTTCGCCCCGCCGAAGCAGCCGACCTCCCCCGGCCGCCGGGGGTGGGTGCCGACCAGCGGCACCATGGAAAGCGGCGGCATGGATCCGGAGCCGCAGGGCACCTGATCCGGTCCAGCCAGCAGAATGACGAGCCGGCGCCTCTTGGGGCGCCGGTTTTCGTTTGGGGGTAGGCTCACCAAAGGTTTGCGCTGACGCGACAGGCGGACCTTCGGTCCGTCGAGAGCGGGAGGGTAGGGG
>JAEYPE010000218.1 GCA_023411035.1 Pseudomonadota bacterium | reverse complement strand
GCGGCGCGTTCGTTCAAGGCCCGCAACACCACTTCGAACGCCTGTTCCACCATGCGGAGCTGCGCCTCTTCCATGCTGTCCGCGCCATAGCGATGGCCGATGTGGCAGGTGAAATAGGGCAGCGATTCCACCCGGCTTTCCCGGACCGCCCCGCCGCATTCCGGGCAGGTCAGGGTCGCCGGCATTCTCAAGTCGTACATGCCTTCCATGGGCGCCTCCTTGGATGCCGCAGGCCGCGCGGCATCCGAATGGCGTTCCGCGGCCAGCCGGGAGAGCAGCGCCCCCATGTCCGCCGCCGGCACGCAGTGATCGACGGAGACATGGTCGAGCACACTGCGCGGCATCCCGGAATGCCGCGCGTCCGCCGGGTCCTGCACCACGGCGGTGCCGCCCCGGCGCTTGATCTCGGCAAGGCCCGCGGTGCCGTCGTTCAGTCCACCCGACAGCACCACGCCGATGACCATGGGTCCATAGACCCTGGCCGCGGACCGGAACAGCGGGTCGGCGGCGGGCCGGGTGCCGTGCTCGCGCGGCCCGCGCGACAGGCGCAGGCGGTGGGACGGCTCCACCAACAGATGATGACCCGGAGGCGCCACATAGATGCGGCCGCAGCGGATCGGTTCCCGGTCGGCGGCGTGGCGGGCCGGAAGCGCCCCGGCCCTGTCGAGGATCGACGGCGCGGCGCTGGGCCGGTCGCCGATGTGCAGGACGACGCACACCGCCGCGGGCAGGTCGGACGGCAGAGCGCCCGCCAGCGCTTCCAACGCCTCCAGCCCTCCGGCGGACGCGCCGACCACGATCAGGGCCCGGCCTGTCATAATGGCCCCATCAATCCTCCCCTTCGGCGGCAACGCCGCCCGCCAACTCCTGCCCCTGCCGGGAAAGCACGCCCTTCAGCATCGTGACGGTCCGCTCGGCATCCCGCGCCGCCCGGGTCCAGTTGGCCTCGACGGTCGCGTGCCCGTGCTCGCGGGCCCGTTCGGCGAGACGCCTGAACATGATCACGCGGTCCTGGTGGGTGCGCAGCGCGACCCAGATGGCCTGCTCGATCGATTCCCGGTGGGACGTCGCCAGCGTACCGGGACCGTAGGCGTGGCCGACCTTGCAGCGGAAGCGCAGCAGCGGGCCGTCCTCGATCTCCACCAGATTGCCGCCGCATTCGGGACAGGTCAGCGTGCTCGGCCGCCCGATGGAGGCGGTGAACTCCGGCACGGAATCGAATTCATCCTCGGGAATACGCGCCTCGATCGCGATGTCGGCGGGGACCGGCACCGCGGGTCCGGGCGGTTCGTTCAGAAGGCGGGCCAGCAGCGCCGGCAGGTCGGACAGCGGGGCGCAGGCGTCCACCGGCACATGCCGCATGGCGTTGCGCGGCATGCCGGGCCATTCCGCGTCCTCCGGGTCCTGCACGACCGCAATTCCGCCGCATCGCTTCACGGCGCGCAGCCCGGCGGTTCCGTCGTCCAGCGTGCCGGTCAGGATCAGCCCGACCACCCGCGCCCCGTAGGCGACCGCCACCGAACGGAACAGCGGGTCGATGGCCGGGCGGCAGCGGTTCTCCCGCGCCCCGCGGCGCACCAGCGTGCAGCCGTCCTTGACCAGCAGATGGTGGTCGGGCGGGGCGACGTGAATCCAGCCGGGGCGCACCCGCTCCCCGTCCTCCGGGTGGAAGGCCGGAAGCCATCCGGCGCGCGACAGCACCATCGGCAGCACGCTCCGCGTGATGCCGACATGCTGGACGACGAAGACCGTGGCCTCCACCTCACGTGGCATCGCTGCGAACAGCCTCTGCATTGCGGTAATACCGCCGGCGGAGGTTCCGATGGCCAGGATGTTTCTCTTCTCCATGGGCCGGGAACAACAGTTCTTGCTTTTACATGCGCCGCTACAACAGCGCAGCGGCGAAGAAATTCCGGCTTTGGTCCTATAACTTTTCCACGCGCGCACTGTTGAGCGGGCTGTGCAATCATTCGTTCCCGAAATGGAGGTGGGAACGTGGGGAAATCGGCATCCATCCACGCAGGGGCCAATACAGGGGGCGATACGCGCGATCCCGAACGCGAATTGTTGCGACAGCGCGTCCAGGAGCTGGACCGGAGCCTGGAACAGGCCCTGGTGGCGGCGGAGGATGCGCAGGAGGAAGCGCGTCTTCTGGCTGCCGACCGCGTTCAACTGGAGGAGGAACTGAACGCACAGCGGCACGAGATCGCCGGGTTGCGCGAACGCCTTGCCCTGGCCGATGCCCGCCGGGCCGAACTGCTCGACGCCCTGGCCGATGCCGACCTGCGGTTGAGCGTTCTTCGCCGCGACGAGACCCACCTGTCGGAGGAACTCCAGACCTCCTACGAGGAGCTTCAGGTGCTTACCGCGGAGTTGGAGCAGGCCAACGTCGATCTGGAACAGCGGGTGGCGGAGCGCACGACCCAACTCACCGAGAGCGAGCGGCGGTTCCGGACCCTGTTCGAGGCGATGGACGAGGGCTTTCTCCTCGCCGACGTCCTCTTCGACGGCGACCGCCCGGTGGATGTCCTGTATCTGGAAATGACTCCCGCGGCGCGGCGCATGACCGGCGAGGATTTCGTCGGGCGGCGGCTGCGGGAGATCAGCCCGGCCTTCGAACCGTACTGGTACGAGGTGTTCGGCCGCGCCGCCCGCGACGGGGAGCCGGTGCGGACGGAGCTTTACGCCGCGCCGTTGGAAAAGTGGATAAATTTTTTCGTCTTCAAGGTCGGCCCCCCCGAACAGCGCCGCATCGCCGTGATCTTCCGGGACGTGACCGAGCGGAAGGAGGCGCAGGAGCAGCTCAAGCGCGCGAAGGACGCGGCGGAGGCGGCGAACCGGGCCAAGACCAAGTTTCTCGCCGCCGCCAGCCATGATTTGCGCCAGCCGATCCAGGCGGCGGCCCTCTACGCCCATGTCCTGCTCGGGTCGGTCGGCGCGGACCCGGTCGCCCAGGAGTCGCTCACCCGGTTGAAGGCGTCCATCGACAGCCTGAACGGCATGCTGAGCGGGCTGCTCGACCTGTCCCGGCTGGAGGCCGGCGTCATCGAGGTGTCGGTCACCGACTTCGTGCCCGATGCCCTGATGGGCCGTCTGGCCGAGGAGTTTCGCGGCGTGGCCGAAGCGTCGTCCATCGAGCTGCACTGCCGGCCCACCCGCGTGCCGGTGTGCACCGACCCGCATCTTCTGGAACGCCTGCTGCGCAACCTGCTGTCCAACGCCATCGCGCATGGCCGGCCCAAGGACCCGTCGGGCGGCGGACGGGTGCTGATCGGCTGCCGCCGGCGGGCGGACGGGGTGGAATTCCAGGTGTGGGACAACGGGCCGGGCATCCCGGAAGACGCCCGCGAGGCCATCTTCGAGGAGTTCCGCCAGCTCAACAACCCGGAGCGCAACGCCGCGCAGGGATTCGGGCTGGGGCTTTCCATCGTTTCGCGGATCGCCCGCCTGCTGGGGGTGGAGGTGTCTCTGCGGTCGTGGGTCGGATCGGGCTCGGTCTTCTCGGTGACGGTGCCCTACGCCCGCAAGCGGGAGGTGAGCGCCACGGCGATGCCCGCCCTGGGCGGCGAGAACGGGGAACTGCGGCTGAAGGGGCGCACGGTGCTGCTGGTGGAGGACGACGAGCAGGTCCGCCGCAGCCTGACCATGATGCTGAAGCGCTGGGGCCTGCGCGTGGTCGCCGTGTCCTCGACGGCGGAACTGGCCGGGATTCTGCCCCGCCTGCGGCGTCCGCACGTGGTCCTGACCGACTACCGCCTGCCGGGCGGCGATTCCGGACGCTCGGTGGTCGAGCTGGTGCGCCGGCGCTGGCCCGTGCCGGGCGTCATCATCACCGGCGACACCGCCCCGGAACGGCTGCGCGAGGCCATGTCGCTCGGCTGCCGCCTGTTGCACAAGCCGGTGCTGCCCGCGGATCTGGCCGGAGCGCTGGGCGAGGCGTTCCATTCCTGACGGCGTTCGCGCCCGCCGACCGGCCCGCGCGATGGTCCACCCCCACTTCCCGTTTGCGCTTTGCGCCTCCACGTAGGATAAAGCGCCCCAATTCCCGAGATTTCCGACGGCGAGCACCCCCATGGGCTTCAATTGCGGCATCGTCGGCCTGCCGAACGTCGGCAAGTCGACCCTGTTCAACGCGCTGACCGCCACCCAGGCGGCGGAGGCGGCCAACTTCCCCTTCTGCACCAAGGAGCCGAACGTCGGCCGCGTCGGCGTGCCCGATCCGCGCCTGGACAAGCTGGCGGCCATCGCCAAGTCGCAGAAGACCATCCCGACCCAGCTTGAGTTCGTGGACATCGCCGGCCTGATCCGCGGCGCGTCGAAGGGCGAAGGTCTGGGCAACCAGTTCCTCGCCAACATCCGCGAGGTGGACGCCATCGTCCATGTGCTGCGCTGCTTCGAGGACGACGACGTCACCCACGTGGAAGGCAACGTCGATCCCCTGCGCGACGCCGAGGTGGTCGAGACGGAGCTGATGCTCGCCGACATGGAGAGCCTGGAGCGCCAGATCACCAACCTCCAGAAGAAGGCCAAGGGCGGCGACAAGGACGCCAAGGTCAAGGCCGAGCTGATGGAGCGCGCGCTGAAGGTCCTTCAGGACGGCAAGCCGGCCCGCGTCGTCGACGTCAGCGACGACGAATGGCCGGTCTTCAAGCAGTTCATGCTGCTGACCGCCAAGCCCGTCCTCTACGTCTGCAACGTCGAGGAGGCGTCGGCGGCCACCGGCAACAGCCTGACCGCCAAGGTCGCAGAAAAGGCCAAGGCCGAGAACGCCGGCATGGTCGTCATCTCCGCCGCCATCGAGGCGGAGGTCGCCCAGCTTTCCGACGCCGCGGAGAAGCAGGAGTTCCTGGAATCCCTCGGCCTTGAAGAGACCGGCCTGAACAAGCTGATCCGCGCCGGCTTCGAGCTTCTCGACCTCATCACCTTCTTCACTGTCGGCCCGAAGGAGGCCCGCGCCTGGACCGTGCGCCGCGGCGCCAAGGCCCCGGAAGCGGCGGGCGTCATCCACACTGATTTCGAGCGCGGCTTCATCCGGGCCGAAACGATCGATTTCGACAGCTACGTGACGCTGGGCGGCGAGCAGGGCGCCAAGGACAACGGCAAGATGCGCCAGGAAGGCAAGGAGTACGTCGTCAACGACGGCGACATCTTCCACTTCCGCTTCAACGTCTGATTGGATTTGCGTCCATCCCTTCTCCTCCTCGGGGGAGAAGGGTTAACGCCACCCAATCTTATCACCGCCGAGAAACCCGCTAACCCCTTTGTAATTCTGGAAAAGCCGCTTAAATACCCCTGAGTTATGGTTAACAAGTCCTGCTTCGGCTGTTAGTTCCTTGGGACGGCAGACATGGAACGGCAGACAGCCGAGGGCTGGACGGGAGGGGATATGGCGGTGAACCAGAACGCGACCATCGCGCCGGGTCCCGGCACCTTTTCCGACCGTGTGCGCGATGCCATCGGGCACGGCGAGTTGCGGCTCGCCTTCCAGCCGCAGGCCGACGCCCACAGCGGGCGCCTGACCGGGTTCGAGGCGCTGTCCCGCTGGCGCCTGGACGACGGCACGGTGATTCCGCCCGACGTCTTCATCCCCATGGCGGAAACCGGCGACGCCATCCACATCCTGGGCGAATGGACGGTGCGCCGCGCCTGCGAAACCGCCGCCGGCTGGATGCACGCGGGAATCGCCGACGTGCCGGTGGCGGTGAACCTGTCGGCCCGCCAGTTGGACGACCCCGGCCTCGCCCGCACCGTGCTGGGCATTCTGGCCGAGACCGGCCTGCCCGCCGCCAACCTGAAGCTGGAACTGACCGAAACCGCCCTGTTCGAGCACGGCGACTCCTCGCGCGAGGTGCTGACGCAGTTGCGCGGCGCCGGGGTGCGGCTGGTGCTGGACGATTTCGGAACGGGCTATTCCTCACTGGCGCTCCTGCGCCGCGTGCCGGTGGAGGCGCTGAAGATCGACAAGAGCTTCACCCAGGCGATGGTGCAGGACCGCGATGCCGCCGCCATCGTGCGCGCCGTCATCGACCTCGCCCACGCTCTGGGCATGCAGGTGATCGCTGAGGGGGTGGAGACCAACGACCAGCTTCTGTACCTGCGCGCCTACCGCTGCGACCGCATCCAGGGCTATCTGCTGGCCAAGCCCCTGGACGAAGAGCAGGTGCCGGACTTCATCCGGCGGCTCGCCGCGACGCCGACAGGCGGATGACCCGCTCCGTCTCGTCCCATTCGGTCAGTTCCGCGGCCTCATCGACCGTGGCCCACACCGCTTCGAGCGCATCGTCGGCGCAGACGGCCTCGCCCTCCGGGCACTCCGCCGCCACCTCGACGATGGTGTAGTGGTACTGGACGGCCCCGGCGTCGTCGTGCGTCATGGCGTCCACCACCGTGACCACCTCCGTCGGCACGACATGCAGGCCGGTTTCCTCCAGCACCTCGCGCACCGCCGTTTCGAAGACCGTCTCGCCCACCGATTGGGCGCCGCCGGGCAGGCTCCATTGCCCCATCCGCGGCGGGCGGCCCCGGCGGATCAGCAGAACCCGGTCGCCGCGCCACACCACGGCCCCCACCCCCACCCAGGGACGGTGGGGATATTCGCGGCCGGAACGGTCCGTGGGGGAGGTACTGGACATGGCGACTCCTCGTTGCGCTTGACCCGACGCTAACCCAGGCGGACAGTTGGATTCCAGTGGCCGGATTCCAAAGGCCATGAAGCCGAACGCCCCCCGCCCGGACGCCGCCATGAAGCTCAACGAGATCCGCACCTTCGTCGCCGTGGCGGAAGCCCAGTCCGTGCAGGAGGCCGCGCACCGGCTGGGGCTCACCCAGTCCGCCGTCTCGCGCCTGATCCAGCGGCTGGAGGCGGAACTGGGGGTGTCTCTGTTCGACCGCCAGACCAAGCCGCTGGTCCTGACCCGCGACGGCGACATGGCCCTGGCCCACGCGCACCGGGTGCTGAAGGCGGCGGACGAGCTGTCGGACGCCTTCGCCGGGGCGGCCCAGCCCCATGGGCTGCTGCGGCTGGGGGTGGCCCATGTGCTGACCACCATCGCCGCGCACCAGCCGCTGGACCGGCTGCGCGCCGCCTTCCCCGGCCTGACCGTCCGCCTGCATTCGGATTGGAGCACGCCGCTGGTCGAGCAGGTGCGCAACGGCACGCTGGACGGCGCGCTGGTGCTGACGCACGACGCCCAGGTGCCGCCGGACGATCTGGACGCCGTCTGCATCTCGCGCGAGGCGGTGCGGATCGTCGCGTCCTCCGATCTCGCCGCGCAGGAGGATTGGACCCTGCCCGCCATGAACGCCGTGGGCTGGGTGCTTCAGCCCGAAGGCTGCCAATACCGGACCGCAATGAGCCGCGCGATGGGCCAGCACGGGCCGGCGCTGAACGTCACGGTGGAGGCGTTCGACCAGACGCTGCTGCTGTCGCTGGTCGCGCGCGGGGTCGGATTCGGGCTGGCGCCGCTGCGGCTGATCGCACCGATGACCCAGGTCGCCCATGTGCGGGCGCTGGAGATGCCGGACTTTTCGCTGACCGTCGCGGTGTGGCTGATCCGGGGCCGCTTCACCGGACGCATCGGCCCCGTCTTCGACGTGCTGGAGGACAGTCTGCTCGACCTGCTGCCTCCGGCGGAGGTGGTGCCGGTGCCCGTCCGCTGCCATTCCGCCGCCGAATAACCTTCTTTCTCTTTGTGAATTTGATGCACGCCCGGCACGAGCTTATCGTGCAACCCTGATGAGTCGCAGGCCAGCGTTGCCGCACCGGCCACAGCCTGCGTTGAGGGAGGATAATTTGGACACCAGCAACCGGACGGGCGGAGAGTCCTCGACCCGCTTCTGGCGGACGCCGGGATTCGTCATCGCCTGCGGCAGCCTGATCGCGATGCTGGCCTTCGGCCCGCGGTCCAGCATGGGCCTGTTCACCGTGCCCCTGTCGGAGGCGAACGGCTGGGGCCGCGACGTCTTCGCGCTGTCCATCGCCATCCAGAATCTGGCCTGGGGCATCGGCACGCCCTTTGCCGGGGCCTTGTGCGACCGCTACGGTCCGGCGCCGGTGCTGGGCATCAGCGGCCTTCTCTACGCGCTGGGGCTGGTGCTGATGCCCTTCGCCGACACGCCGCTGATGCTGCATCTCAGCTCCGGCCTGCTGATCGGGCTGGGGCTGGCCGGGGCGTCGTTCGGCATCGTCATTGCCGGCTTCAGCCGCATCGTGCCGCCCGAAAAGCGGAGCTGGTCGATGGGCGTGGCCACCGCCGCCGGCTCGATGGGCCAGTTCCTGTTCGCCCCCACCGGCCAGGCCTTCATCGCCGCCTATGGCTGGCAGACGGCGCTGATGCTGTTCAGCGCGTCGATGCTGCTGATTCCGGTGCTGGCGTCCTCCTTCGCCGGGGCCGGCGGGGCGAAGAACGCGCCCGTCGTCACCGGCGCCGACATCGGCTTCGCCGAGACGATCCGGCGGGCCTTCAGGCACCGCAGCTATGTGCTGCTGGTCACCGGCTTCTTCGTCTGCGGCTTTCAGCTTGCCTTCATCACCACGCACCTGCCGCCCTATCTGACCGCCGCGGGGATCAGCCCCGGCCTCGCCTCCTGGGCCTTGGCGCTGATCGGGCTGTTCAACGTCATCGGCTCCTACAGCTCCGGCGTGCTGGGCGGCAAGATGAGCAAGCGCCTCCTGCTCTGCGGCAACTACACGCTGCGCGGCCTGTGCACCGCCCTGTTCATCCTGGTGCCGGTCACGCCGGTTTCCGTGATCCTCTATGCCGCGGCGATGGGCCTGCTGTGGCTGTCCACCGTGCCGCCGACCTCCGGCCTCGTCGCGCTGATGTTCGGCACGCGCTATCTGGGGATGCTCTACGGCTTCGCCTTCCTCAGCCACCAGATCGGCGGTTTCCTCGGCGTGTGGCTGGGCGGCGTGCTGTACGAGCGCACCGGCTCCTACGACGTGGTGTGGTGGGCCAGCGTGGTGCTGGCGCTGGCCGCTGCCGTGGTGAACTGGCCGATCGCCGAGAAGCCGGCCCCCGCCCTGGCGGCGGAAGCGAAGGCCTGAGCCCATGACGGCGCCCTCCCCTGCCCCCTCCACCTCCGGTTTCGGCCACGGCTTCGCGCTGGCGCTCGGCGCGCTGGTTCTGGTCGTCTGGGCGCTGGTGACGGGCGTGGCGCTGACCCAGGCCGCCCTGAACGAGGAGGACGGCGGCACGGTGCTGGCCGTCTTCCCGCCGGGCACGCCGACCGCCGACGCCTTCACCGCGGTGGTCCGCGCCGGCGGGCAGCCGGTCCGCCAGACCTGGATACCCTTCGCCTGGGTGGCCCGCAGCGACGGCGGCGGCTTCGTCGGACGGCTGAAGGAGGAGGGGGCGGTCACCGCCTACGGCGAGCTGTCGGTCGGCCCGGCGCTGGGCGGCTGCGCGGTGGTGTCGCTGGACGACAAGCGCCCGGTCGGCTTCCAGTTCAAGTGATGAAAAAAACCTGCCGCCAAGCGGTGACGGGGCAACAGTTCGGGTATTGACAACCCCCGCAAGGAGGAGCAGGCTATTCCTCAGAGCAACACTGGTTGAGGTGAAGACGCGGTGGAAACCGCATCAAGTTGGCCAGAAAGCCAGCTTCTCATCACAGCAAATGTTCCCGTAGCCAGGAGGGTGTGATAGTCATGAGTCCACCTGCGCTTACTTGAGGAAGCCGACCTGTTCGGCCACACATTTCTGAACGTTGCCGTTGAGACGGCTCAACCATTGCGGATGTCCTGGCACAACCGCAGAAACCCCCGCCCCCCGCGCGGGGGTTTCGTTTTTTCCGCCCCCTGGCGGCGGGACCTTTTCCAATTCCATACCGGCGGCGCAACAGAGAAAACCCCTCCCCCGCGGTGGCGGGAGAGGGGCGATAGTCCGTGTCGCTTCGAAAGGGTCAGAAAGACCCATGCATCAGGGCATCAATACATGTGCTGGCCACCGTTGATCGACAGGGTCGAACCGGTGATGAAGCCGCCGTCGTCGCTGACCAGGAACAGCACGCCGCGGGCGATCTCTTCCGCCTTGCCCAGACGGCCCACCGGGATGCGGGCGACGATCTTCTCCAGCACGTTCGGCGGCACCGCGCGCACCATGTCGGTGTCGATGTAGCCCGGCGCGATGGCGTTGACGGTGATGCCCTTGGCCGCACCCTCCTGGGCCAGCGCCTTGGTGAAGCCATGGATGCCCGACTTGGCGGCGGCGTAGTTCACCTGACCGTACTGGCCGGCCTGGCCGTTCACCGAACCGATGTTGACGATGCGGCCGAAGCCGCGCTCGCGCATGCCGTCGATGACGTTGCGGCACAGGTTGAAGCAGGAGGTGAGGTTCGTCGCGATGACTTCGTTCCACTGCTGCGGGGTCATGCGCTGCAGCACGCCGTCGCGGGTGATGCCGGCGTTGTTCACCAGCACGTCCACCGGCCCGAGTTCGGCGGTGATCTTCGCGATGCCCTCCTTCACGGCCTCGAAGTCCGACACGTCGAACTTGTAGGCCGCGATGCCCGTGCGGGCGGAGAATTCCTTCGCCTTTTCGTCGTTGCCGGCGTAGTTGGCGGCGACCGTGTAACCGGCGTTCTTCAACGCGACGGAGATGGCTTCGCCGATACCGCGCGTTCCGCCCGTGACGACTGCAACTCGAGCCATTGGCTCCTCCCCCAAGCTTGGATGTTGGATTCGTTATCAGTTTCTATGCGCACAAACGAAACGGGCCGCACCCCGAAGAGTGCGGCCCGCTTTTTCGTCAGCCCCGCTCGACGGTGAGGGCGATGCCCATGCCGCCGCCGATGCACAAGGTGGCGAGGCCCTTCTTGGCGTCGCGCTTCTGCATTTCATAGAGCAGGGTGGTCAGGACGCGGGCGCCCGAGGCGCCGACCGGGTGGCCGAGCGCGATGGCGCCGCCGTTGACGTTCACCTTGGAGGTGTCCCAACCAAGGTCCTTGTTCACGGCCAGGGCCTGCGCGGCGAACGCCTCGTTCGCCTCGATCAGGTCCAGGTCCTCGTGCTTCCAGCCGGCCTTTTCCAGCGCGAGGCGGGAGGCCGGGATCGGGCCGGTGCCCATGATCGCCGGATCGACGCCGGCGGTCGCCCAGGAGACGATGCGGGCCAGCGGGGTGATGCCGCGCTTGGCCGCGTTCTCGGCGGTCATCAGCACCAGCGCCGCGGCGCCGTCGTTGATGCCCGAGGCGTTGCCGGCGGTAACCGTGCCGTCCTTGGAGAAGGCCGGGCGCAGCTTCGCCAGCGATTCCGCGGTGGTGCCGTGCTTCGGATACTCGTCGTCGGCAACGATGATGTCACCCTTGCGGCCCTTGATGGTGACCGGGATGATCTCGTCCTTGAAGCGGCCCGACTTCTGGGCGGCCTCGGCCTTCTGCTGCGAGGCGGCGGCGAAGGCGTCCTGCTCGTCGCGGGTGAGCTGCCACTTCTGGGCGACGTTCTCCGCCGTCGTGCCCATGTGATAGCCGTGGAAGGCGTCCCACAGGCCGTCCTTCAGCATGGTGTCGAGCAGTTCGGCGGTACCCATCTTCACGCCGTTGCGCAGATGCATGACGTGCGGGGCTTGGCTCATGCTCTCCTGACCGCCGACGACCATGATCTCGGCGTCGCCGTTGCGGATCGCCTGATAGCCGAGCGCCACGGAGCGCAGGCCGGAGCCGCAGAGCTGGTTGATGCCGAACGCCGTGGCGGAGGCCGGAATGCCGGCGTTGACGGCGGCTTGACGGGCCGGGTTCTGGCCCTGACCGGCGGTCAGGATCTGGCCCAGGATGACCTCGGTCACCTCCGCGGCGTCGGTCTTGGCGCGGCTCAGCGCTTCGCGGATGGCAACCTCACCCAGGAAATGGGCCGGCACGGAGCTGAGCGCCCCGTTGAAGCTGCCAATGGGAGTGCGCGCTGCGCTGGCGATCACAACCTCGGTCATGTTGACGCTCCTCAGATTTTGTCAGTTTTATTATCGTGTCTGTGTGCCGCACGGAGTGAGCAAAACCTTATGCGCGGTTTTCCCGCGATGCAAGACACCTGACAGGCTGCGGTTATCCTGCCGCACTAAGCCATTGGGCCAAAGGACGCCATACGCCTGTTTCGGCACCTGCGCTTACCACCATCCCAATATGGCCTAGGGGCGGTCTGATCATTTGCGCTCCGCCGATTGTTCTTGCCAGGGCTACCGCGGAAGAGGGCGGAACGATCCGGTCGCGCTCCGGGATCAGCGCCAGGACCGGCAGGGTGAGCCGCGCCGGCTCCACCGGCAGGCCGGCGACCAGCCATTCCCCGCGCGCCGTGTCGTTGCGCCCGTACCAGCCGGCCAGCGTGTCGCGGGCCACCCCGGCGACCAGCGGAACCCCGTCGTTCAGCCAGTCCTCCAGCGACACGAAGGCCAGGGCGGCGCGGCTGTCCGGTTCCATGCGGGCGAACTGCGAGAACTTCTTCAGCGCCAGCAGCGGGTCCAACTGGGCGAACAGGGCCTGGAGCACGTCCACCGGCAGCTCTCCCCAGGCGTCCAGCATCGGGCCGAAGGGCTGGAACACGGCGGCGGCGCGGCGGGCCATGCCGGCGTCCTCCGCGTGGAAGTCCCAGGGGGTGGCGAGCAGCCCGAGCGCCGCGACCTCCTTCGGGCGGCGCTGCGCCAGCGCGGTGGCCAGCAGCCCGCCCATGCAATAGCCGACCACCGGAACCGGCCGCCCCACGGCCTCCACCACCGCGGCAAGCGCGCGTTCCAGCCGCCCGGCGATATAGTCCGTCAGGGTATAGCGCCGCTCCAGCGGGCCGGGCGTGCCCCAGTCGATCAGGTAGGGGCGCAGGCCCTGCGCGGCCAGCCAGCGCATCAGGCTTTTGCGCGCCGACAGGTCCAGGATGTAGTGGCGGTTGACCAGCGACGGCACGAACAGCACCGGCACGCCCGTCGCCGGGCCAAGAGCGCCGTAATCGAGCAGCCGGGACGCCCCCTCCGTCCACAGGACCGGCGGATCGGGCAGGTCGCGGCGGTAGGGGTGGCGGCGGTAGCGCTCGATCCCCGTCAGGGCCTGGCCGAGCTGGCGGCGGACCTCCCGGTCAACCGCCCGGGCGAAGGCGTCCGCGTCGGTTGCGGCGATCCGCCGGCGCAGATCCTCCGCCCGGTCCCGCAGATGCGGCTTCCATGGCAGCGAGCCGTTCCTCAAGTGCGGCAATGCGGCGGAGGAGCTGAGCAGTGTCGCCGCCACCGTCGCCAGATGCAGCGCCAGGGGCCGCGGCCCCAGCCGGGGGGCGGGGCCGGTCATCGGAGGCGGGGGTGGGGGCATCGTGGCGCGGTCCCCGGTCACGCGGCGCTCCCTCGGATGAAGATGACGGTGGCGAGGCCGGTCCCGGCATCGGATTCCAGCCGGTCCCCGGCGCGCTGGCGTAGGCGAAGCCGCCCGGCCCCAGGATGAAGGGCGCGACCGCCGCGGCGCTCTGCGCCATCATCTGGAACAGGCGGGCGGCGGCATCGGCCATTTCGGGATCGGCGGCACAGGCCGCCCATTGTTCCTGCCACAGGTCGAGGTACCGTTGCGCGAGCGTTTCCAGGGACGGGATGTCGGATTCGGACGATTCGGCCATGGCCGGGAGTATATGTGGGAGGCGGTGCCCTTGACCAGAGCCGCGAAGGACCGTTCGAAAATGTCGCAAATCCGGAATTGGGCAGGGGATACCCACCTGCGGT
This sequence comes from Pseudomonadota bacterium, assembly GCA_023411035.1. GTDB lineage: Bacteria > Pseudomonadota > Alphaproteobacteria > Azospirillales > Azospirillaceae > Azospirillum. Next base: position 6,504 of record JAEYPE010000218.1, on the reverse strand, counting down.
CGCAGCGCTGCGGCACGGCACTGGACAGGGTGCATTCCTTCGAGTAGTCCTTATATCTGGAACATACCCGCCGCACGACCCTTCTTGAAAGAAACAGCGATGGCCGACAAGGAAGATCAGAAGTCCGCGACGATCACGATCAAGAAGTACGCCAACCGGCGGCTCTACAACACGGCGACCAGCAGCTATGTGACCCTCGACCATCTCTGTCAGATGGTCAAGGACGGGCTCGACTTCGTGGTCTATGACGCAAAGACGGGGGAGGACATTACCCGCTCCGTCCTGACGCAGATCATCGTGGAGGAGGAGAGCAAGGGCCAGAACCTGCTCCCGATCAGCTTCCTGCGCCAGCTCATCGGCTTCTACGGCGACAACATGCAGTGGATGGTGCCGCGCTACCTGGAATATTCGATGCAGTCCTTCTCGCGCAACCAGGAGCAGATGCGCGATTATTTCCAGAACACGCTGGGCGGCATGTTCCCCTTCGGACGGCTGGAAGAGGTCGGCAAGCAGAACATGGCGATGTTCGAACGGGCCATGCGCATGTTCTCGCCCTTCGGCGGCGCCGAGGAGGGGCATCCGGGCGAACATGCCCCCCCGGCGCCCCGCCCCGCGGCTCCCGCCCCGTCCGCCGCACCGGCGGCGCCCAACCACACCTATGAGGAGCTTCAGAAGCAGATCGACGACCTGCAGAGGCAGATCGCCAGCATCGCCAAGCCGGCCCGCACGGCGAAGCCCGAAGGCCCGGCGAAGCCCGAAGGGAAGTGAGCGGCGGCCATCTGAGCGGCGGCCATCGCATCGACCGGCAGAGTGTGCAGGGCGGGGGTGTTCCCCGCCCTTTCTGTTTGTTCGGCACCAGTGGGACGCTGAACTGTTTCAGCAACGGAACGGTCCAGAGGAGGAACGGCCATGAAGACCGAACTGTGCATGACGATCGAACTGGAGGTGGCGGACGCCCAGGACGCCAAAAGGTTCGAAGAAAAGCTGCGCGGCTGGCTGCGCCACCAGAGCCAGGTGGTGTCCGCTTCCAGCACCCACAGCGGCGTGGGCAACGACGTCGCCTGGCGGGAAGCCCGCCGGGAGGCGTTCGGCTCGCCGCTGCCGAACCCCTTCGCGCCGGGCCGCGGGCGCTGACCCCCACTGAACGGCCCGCCCTGCGCTCCATGGGGACAGGGCGGGTCTCTTCCCTCCTATGAACGCCGGTCAGCCCCGGAAGATGTGCGGCACCATCGCCGCATCGCTGCCGACCCGAGGGTCCGCCGATTCGCGGACCGACATGCCCAGGCACTTGTCGCCGACGATCCAGGCGTGCAGGAGCGCGTGAACGCCCTCCTCCTCGAAGATCGGCGGGGTTTCCAGCCAGACCCGGCCCCCCGGAAAATCGGCGCTGCCGGTGTCCGAAACGGTGCGGCCATGGGCCGTCATGCGCTGGGCCGCATCGTCCAGCCCGAACAGGCTGCGCTCCGTCACCGCGTCGCAGCCGGCCAGATCCTCCGCGTCCAGCCCGGCGCGGCACAGGTTCGGGTGGCGCGGGTAGAGCGCCCAGAGTATCGCCAGCAGCCCATGATTCGACATCGGCCAGCACCACAGGGGCGACAGCATGCTCATGCCGCCCATCCGCAGCTTTTGCAGGAAGGCGTCGTCGGCCAGCCCCTGCCACGGATAGATCTTCGCCAGCCAGGAGGCCGCCCTCCCCTCGTCGTCGATGAAGCGCCGCCCATCCCAGCCCAGGCTTTGCAGCGGCAGCAGATGGGTGGCGACGCCGGCCTCAGCCGCGGTGGCGGCCAGATAGACCAGTTCGCTCTCGCGCACCGGGTCGGGGGTGGCGCAGGCCAGATGGACCAGCCCGCGGCCCGGCATGCCCGCCGCCAATTCCTCCCAGCGCTCCACCAGCCCTTCGTGCAGGCCGTTGAACTGGTTGGCGTCGGCCATCAGGGCTTCGCGCCAGTTGCGCTGGATGATGGAGGCGGCGAACAGCCCCTCCGGCGTGTCGTAGTTGCAGGCCAGCAACTTGACCGAATCGCGCCCGTCATAGGCCAGCGTCAGCCGCCCGACCAGCGCGCCCGCCCGCTCGTTCAGCCGGCCCGCGGCCCAATAGTCGTTCCAGGAGGATTCCAGAAGCCGCGCCATACCGCCGCGCACACCCAGCCGGGCCAGCGCACGCCCGTCCACCGCCGACCGCAGCGCTTCGCGCAGCATGGTGTGCAGTTCGTCCGCGACGCTTTCGATCAGGTCGATCTGATGGGCGGAGAATTCGTAACGCACGTCCTCGCGCCAGAAGGCTCCGGCGTTCATGGCGCGGACGCCGTAGGGATATTTGCGGAGCCCCGGACGCCAGTCCGCCCGAGGTTTCGTGATCACTCTGCGCATCGTGTGGTTACCGGGCCGCCGGATTCGATCCATGGTTTTCCCGGACCGGGACAGGCCGCGCACCCCCTGTTCGACATGCCGGGGGAGTCCGCCGCGCCCACATCCCCGGTCGGGAATCGGTGGGGGCGGATCATTGCGGCGCCACCGCTTTTTCACAAGCGCCTTGCGCGCACGTCACCCTGTTTTTCCACGCTTATCCCCCCGGATCTCACAAACCCGGAGGACGGAGGCCGCTCAGCAGACCCGCCCGGCTCTCCTGATGCGATCACCGTCCAATCTCCGATCCCCCTCTTGACGGCAGGGGGTCCCGCCCCTACCCTGGCGCCGGTTATGGTTCCCCGCGCCGGTCGGCTGCGGGGCTAAGAGGGAAGCCGGTGCGCCGCCGCCCCGTTTCGGGGAGGTCCGTCAAATCCGGCGCTGCCCCCGCAACTGTGAGCGGTGAGCGGCCTCGTCCTTTCCGTGTCACTGGCGCCGCCTCCGAAAAGGGCGCGCCGGGAAGGCCGGACGATGCCGCCTTGACCCGCAAGCCAGGAGACCTGCCGTAACCGAACGTACGTCCTCGGGCGGGGTGCCCCGGTGGCCGCTTGCCGATGTCCGGCCCGAAGGCCGCCCGTCTCCCGCAAGCCGTCGCTCCGGTGCGCCTTTTCCGAGGACCAAAGGGGTTGCGATGCCGGTGCCTGCCTGCAACGACGCCCCCCAACGCATGGCAGACTCGGAAAGGGCATAGAGCATGCACATCGAACCCGGCGTCGTGGACGGCGCCAAGATCGCTCTCAGCTACGCGACGGCCGCCGGCGGCTTCGCCATGGCCGGAACGCTGGCGCGCAACGATATCCGCAACAACGGCGGTGTCGCGCCTCTGGTGCTGCGCAGCCTGATCGCCACCGCGCTGGTCTTCTGCTTCTTCGAGGTGTTCCCGCACCACCCCGTGGGCGTGTCGGAGGTTCACCTGATCCTCGGTTCGACGCTGCTGCTGCTGTTCGGCGCCGGTGCGGCCTCCATCGGTCTTGCCGCCGGCCTGCTGATCCAGGGCCTGTTCTTCGCTCCGTTCGATCTGCCGCAGTACGGCATGAACGTCACCACGCTGCTGGTCCCGCTGTGGGGCATCAGCCTGCTGGCCAAGCGGATCGTCCCGGACGCCACTCCCTATGTGGATCTGAAGTACTCGCAGGCGCTGGCCCTCTCCACCGCCTATCAGGGCGGCATCGTCGCCTGGGTGGCCTTCTGGGCCTTCTACGGCCACGGCTTCACCGCCGAGACCATGATGGAAGTCGCCTCCTTCGGCGCCGCCTACATGACCGTCATCATCGTCGAGCCGCTGGCGGACCTTGCCGTGCTGGCCGTCGCCAAGACGCTGCGCCGCCAGAGCCAGGGGCCGCTGTTCAACGCCCGCCTGCATCAGGGCGCCTGATCGGGGCACCTGACCGGAGTTTCCGTGTAAAGGGCGGCGGGGATGTCCCGCCGCCCTTTTTCGTTCAAACGCCCCCATGGCGAACTTGCCCGGCCCCGGCTCCTACAGCGGGACCTTTCCCGACATGCCTGCGCCGCAGGCGGAAGCGCGAGGGCGGTGCCGCTGGCTTCTTGACGGCCGCAACCGGCGTCGGTCCCGCCGCATCCCGCTCTTTCCGGGCGCGCCGCTCCCTCAGCAGAAGGCGCATCACCTCCTCCTCCGCAACAGGGCGCCCGGCCTTCGCCGAAGCGAGGCTGGCGGTGTCCTGGAGGGCGGCGACCTGGGCCAGAGTGCCGGTCAGCCCCTTGGTCGCGGCGGTTTCAAGCGCTTCGCGATGAATGGCGAGGATGAACGGCCTCAACCCGCTGTCGGGCGATCCGTGCGGCGGTGTCGGCATGACGGGAGGCTCCGGGGATTCGTTCGATTGGGTGAGCCATCATCCAACCGATAACGACGCCGCGGCAAAGGCCCCTACGGATTAGCCCGCCGCCCCCGTTCGGGGAAACCGGCGTCACATCAAATTCATGGAATGACTGGGAAGAACCGGCTGCCTGCCGGGAAGGAGAGAGTTGGTGGAGCCAAGGAGGATCGAACTCCTGACCTCTACAATGCCATTGTAGCGCTCTCCCAGCTGAGCTATGGCCCCACTATACTCTCAGACCAACACAAGAGGTGTTGGTGCGCTTGGAGGGACTCGAACCCCCACGGCCTTTCAGCCACTAGGACCTGAACCTAGCGCGTCTACCAATTCCGCCACAAGCGCGTCGTCTACTCTTGCATCCCGCGTCTCTTGGGGTGACGCGGGAGCGCTGATATAGCCGTGCCAAAGCCGGGGCTCAAGCGAAATCGACATCACCCCGTCACTTTTTTCTGCAAAGCCCCGGCCGCACCAAATCCCTGCCCCCTTGGGCAAAAGCCGGAGATCGTGGATTCCACAACTTGCGGCTTGCACCCTACACTGATATACTAATATGCTTAACTTGAGCCGGGCGAGCCGGTGAAACAGATAGCGCCATGGACATGCCGACCACTCCGACGCCCGCCAGCGACCGCCGGCCCGCCGCCATGCGGAGCGCCGTGAAGCCTTTGCGCGGGCCGGTGCGGAGCGTTTCCACCATGCCGCTGGAAACGGTGGAGGTCGGCGACCGCATGGCTGTTCACCGCAATGGCCTGCTCTCCTCGATCTCCCAGGCACGGGGGCGAACCCGGTCTTCTTCACCAGTCCCTGACCGCACCCTCCCGCCCCAAGCCCCCGAAGAGCACGAACGTCCCAAAAAAACACGAACGAGGATACCGCCATGAAGATCACCGTCCGGCACGCGTCGCACCAGGATGATGTCCGCAACTACGACACCGCCAAGCTGCGCGACCACTTCCTTGTTCCGTCGATCTTCGAGGCGGACGATATCGTCCTCACCTACAGCCACATCGACCGCTTCGTGGTCGGCGGCGCCATGCCGGTGTCCGGGCCGCTGAAGCTGGAATCCGCCAAGGCCATCGGTTCGCCCAACTTCCTCGACCGGCGCGAGCTGGGCGCGGTCAACGTCGGCGGTCCGGGCCGCATCACGGTGGACGGCGCGGTGTTCGAACTGGCCCCGCGCGACTGCCTCTACATCACCATGGGCAGCCTGGACGTCCGCTTCGAAAGCCTGGACCCGGCCAACCCCGCGAAGTTCTACCTGAACAGCGCCCCGGCCCACGCCCGCTTCGAGACGATGAAGATCTCCATCGCGCAGGCCAAGGCCGTGCATATGGGCGACCCGGCCCAGTCGAACGAGCGCACCATCTACCAGATGATCCATCCGGACGTCTGCCGCACCGCGCAGCTCGTGCTCGGCATGACCGTGCTGAAGCCGAACAACATGTGGAACACCATGCCGTGCCACACGCACGACCGGCGCTGCGAGGTCTATTTCTACTTCGACCTGCCGGAGCCGGCCCGCGTCTTCCACTTCATGGGCGAGCCGTCCGAGACGCGCCACCTCGTCGTCGCCAACGAGCAGGCGGTGATCTCGCCGAGCTGGTCGATCCACTCCGGCGTCGGCACCCGCAACTACACCTTCATCTGGGCCATGGCCGGCGACAACCAGGACTTCACCGACATGGACTTCATCCCCATGGAAGACCTGCGCTGATCCCGAAAGGCCGAAAGATAAGGCCGAAAGAAAGAACGAGAACGATGCCCCAGGCACATCCCTTCGACCTGACCGGCAAGGTCGCTCTGGTCACCGGCGCCCACACCGGCATCGGCCAGGGCATCGCCGTGGCGCTCGCCCAGGCCGGCGCCGACATCGCCGCCGTGGACGTCGTGCCGCTCGACGAGACGAAGGGCCTCGTCGAGGCCGCCGGCCGCCGCTTCCACGCCATGACCGCAGACCTGACCAGCATCGCCCCGGTCCAGGGGCTGGTCGAGGAGGCGGTCGGCACCTTCGGCGGGCTGGACATCCTGGTCAACAACGCCGGGCTGATCCGCCGCGCCGACGCCGTCGATTTCACCGAGGCCGACTGGGACCTCGTGATGAACATCAACGTGAAGTCGGTCTTCTTCCTCTGCCAGGCCTTCGGGCGCTATGCCATCGGCCAGGGGCGCAAGGGCAAGATCATCAACATCGCCTCCATGCTGTCCTTCCAGGGCGGCATCCGCGTGCCCTCCTACACCGCCTCCAAGAGCGGCGTGGCCGGCC
>JAEYPE010000215.1 GCA_023411035.1 Pseudomonadota bacterium | reverse complement strand
GGTTTACCGCGAGCTTCTGCGCGCACAGGAGGGCAATCATGGATAAGGTCGACGTCCGCTTCCCGCAGCCGTCCAAGGCTCCCACCGCCAACCTGCCCAAGAACGCCGAGGAGCGCGCCTTGGCGCTGGTCGAGCTGATGGAGCGGCTGAGCGACCATCTGGCCCGCGAGACGGAGGCGGTGATGCGCCATTGCTCCAGCGCGGAACTGGCCCGGCTGGCGCGCGAGAAACAGCCGATGATGCTGGTCTACGAGGAGGTGTCGCGCCTGCTGCGCGTGGACCGCGAGGGCATGGCCGCCCTGCCCGACGAGGCCAAGGCCAACCTGCGTGAGGCCACCCGCGCGCTGTACGAGGCGTCCGCCGCGAATGCCGACGCGCTGCGCCGGAACAGCGCGACGCAGAAGATCCTGGTGGACACGGTGGTCGGCGCCATCAACCGCGCGCGGCAGGTCACCACCGTCGCCTATGGCACCGCCCCGGTTCCGCCGCGCGCGACCTACATCACGCCGACCCATGGGCCGTCCACCTCCGCCACGCTGAACACCCGGCTCTGACGATCCGTCAGCGCCGCGGAATCCCGCAATAAGGGCCGTCCGACCGGGCGGCCCTTTTGCATTGCCCGGTTCGGCAAGAAGCGCCGGGCACCCGGCGGAATTTGCCGCCCGGCGGACGGCCCGGCGGACGGAAATGCCGGGCGGGGCGTGGGTTGGGCATTGCGGATCGGGCGCCTTGGAGGCCGCCCGGAACTGGCCCGTTAGTTGCTTTGGGATGGGGTGCGCATGTCTGCTTCGGGGAATCCGTTCCATGGCCATCCAAACGAACACCGCGTCATCCGCGTTCGAAAGCCTGGTCAGGGGCCAGACCGCCGCCAGCCAGAACACCGCCCCGCGAAGCGACATGTTCGCCTCCATGATGGACCGCCTCATCAGCGAGGCCGCCACCCGGAAGCGCGATCAGACCCAGGCGGACGCCGCGGCCCTGGAACGGCGCAACGCCACGGCTGACGCCGCCGACCGGGCCGCCGCCCGCAAGGCCGCGGAGCGCGCCCAGCCGTCCCGCCCCGATCCCATCCGCGCGGAACCCGCCAAGCCACGCCATTCCTCCGACGCCAACGCCCAAGCCGATGCACGGGCCGATGCACGGGCGGCCCGCAAGGAAGAGGTCCAGCGCGCCACGGGCCAAAAGGAAGCCCGCGCGTCCGACGCGCCCCACACGGCGCGCGCCGAGCGGCGGGAGACCGCCGCGAACCACGCCGCGGCAAAGGACGGGAAGGCCGCCCAGGCCCACAATGCACAGGGCGACGGCGCCGTCACCCGGCAGGCTTCCTCCGATGCCACCGCCCTGGACGAAACGGCATCGGACGTTCCGCTGGAGGAGTTCGACAGTGCGATTGACAACGGAACAGCGGAGGACGGCGCTGAAAGCCGGCCCGCGGAAACCGCGGACGGCGAGGCCGTAATTCTCGACCTGACCGTCACCGTGACCGAAACCACCGTCGAGCTGGTCACCGCCGACCAGTCCAGCACCCTGACCGACATGGAGGCCGCCCTTTCGCTGGCCGGCTCCTCGGTTGCCATCGGCAAGCCGGACGGCGTTGCGGAGCAGACCCCCGACAGCATGGTCGAGGCCACGCCGTCCGTGACCAGGACTCCGGACAGCACGGAAGACCTCGACGCCGCAGATGCAGCGGCAGCCGCCGAAGCCGCACTGGCCGTCGCCGCTCATCAGGACGGAAAGGGCAAGACCACCGCCGATGAATCCATGAAGGCCACCGGCAAGGGCGAAACCGATGCGGCCAAGCCGGTTTCGGAAGCGATCCCGAGAATGGCCGGCACCGTCCCGGCGCCGAACGCTCCGGCGGACGGTCCGCAGACCGAGGCCATCGCACCCCACGCCGGCGCCCATGCGCAGGACAAGGCGGCGAAGACCGCCGCCGAACCGCCCCCCGGCGCCCTGCCGACCGCTGAACTGCCGAGCGACGACAGCGTGCCGCTGCCGCAGAACCTGTCCGACCTCGCCGCGGCCAAGGCCAAGGGCGCGGGCCGGACCGGAACGGAGGGTGATGCCGGGGGCAACGCCGGCAACCGTGGCAATCAGGACGCGGGCGGCAACGCGGCCCAGATGCAGACGCCGGCGCCGCAGGCACCGGTTGCCGACCCGGCAAAGCCTGCCGGGCAAAGTGCGTTCCTGAGCGCCGCGGCGGTGGCCGCGCCGGACGCGGCACCGCCCTCCGACACCGCCGCCCACCACACCCACCCGGTCTTCGCAGGGATCGAGGGCGTGCGGACGGCGGGTGGCGTGGAGGCGGGCCTGACCACCGCCCAGCTTCGCCCCTCCCGCGGGTCCGCCGGCCTTCCGATGGGCGTGCAGGATCAGGTGGCCGTCCACATCAGCAAAAACGTGTCGGAGGGCAACGACCAGTTCACCATCAACCTGCGCCCCGCCGAACTGGGCCGCATCGACATCAAGCTGGAGATCGGCCAGGACGGGCGGGTGAGCGCATCGGTCGCGGTGGAAAAGGCCCAGACCCTCGAATTGCTCCAGCGCGACAGCCGCAATCTGGAACGCGCCTTGCAAGAAGCTGGACTGAAGGCGGACAGCAACAGCCTCAACTTCAGCCTGCGCGGCGAAGGCGGCCAGTCGTTCCAGGAATCGGGACGGCAGGGCGGCTCGGGCCGGCGGGGCCGCGGCCTCGGCGGCGGAACCGGCGAGGAGGAGGATGTACAGGCCGCCTACACGCTGACGCTGGCCCCGGGCCGCGTCGACATCCAAGCCTGATTCAGAACAGCCGCAGCCACTCCAGCGAAGGACGACGACCATGGCCACCACCAACACCGACTACGGCAGCGGCTGGAACCTGAACCAGACGAAGACGAACACGGCCACCACGAAGACCACCAAGACCGCCGACGAGCAGAAGCTCGACACCGCGGTGGTGGGGCTGGGCGACAATTTCGAGCATTTCCTGAAGCTGCTGACCACCCAGATGCAGAACCAGGACCCGCTGAAGCCCATGGACACGAACGACATGACCAAGCAGCTGGTCGATTTCGCGAACGTGGAGCAGAACATCGCGACCAACAGCCGCCTGGACAAGCTGCTGAAACTGCAGAACGCCTCGACCAACTCGACCAACCTCGCCTATCTGGGCCGCACGGTCACCTTCGAAGGCGACAGCTTCGACTACACCCAGGGCATGACCGCGGCGCCGCTGGCCTATGAGTTGGAAAAGTCGGCCAAGTCGGTGCGCGTCGACATTCTGGACAGCCAGAACCGCATCGTCCGCTCCATGACCGGAGAGACCACCGCCGGCACCAAGCATGTCGTGAACTGGGACTTCAAGGACGACAGCGGCAACGCCGTCCAGCCGGGCCATTACCGCCTGAACATCGCCCCGGTGTCCGACAAGAAGGACGACATCATCAAGGCGACCACCTACACCTTCGGCACGGTCAACGGTGTCGGCGCCAACAAGGAAGGCGAAACGGTGGTCAGCGTGGGCAGCATCGAGGTTCCGCTGTCCAACCTCACCAAGGTGTACTGAGAACGGCCTCCGAGCCGTCACGAGCGCTTGGCGAAGGCATGGGCATGGGTCCGGGCGGGCCTGTGTTCCATGCCTTTTATGCTTAAATCATTAACCCTATCGTTTAGGCTTTTGTTAAGTGGAGAAGGGGTAGGTTACCACCAAATCGTGGAATACACTGCTGATGGTGGAGCGTCCGCGCATGTCATCTCGCGAGCTTGAAATGAGCGACGATGGCTCCAGTGGAGCGTCGGTCATCGGTCCAGCAGGACGGCCGATGACGGAAAATGATCTTCCCCCTCCGGATACCAAGCGCTGGGTCATGCGGCGCAAGGCGGAGGTTGTGGCCGGCGTGCGTTCGGGGCTGATCAGCCTTGAGGAAGCGTGCCGCCGTTACACCCTGTCCGTGGAAGAGTTCCTGTCCTGGCAGCGGCTGATCGACAGCCATGGAATGCGGGGCCTGCGCGCCACGCGGCTTCAGGACTATCGCGGCAACCAGCCGCCGCCCGCCGTGCGCGGCCGCATGGCCAGCAGCGCCGCCGAATAAGCGATTCCTCGCTCGCCTTCCGAACGGAACAGACCGCCGCAGGTTCGCCCTGCGGCGTCGTTGTTTTGCGCGTCCTGCCTGCTTTGCAATTTTTCCTGCTTTGCAATTTTCAAGGGGCAGATATCGCCTTCGCATCGTGAAGCCCGGACGTTGACGGAGTGCGCCGGGAAACCAGCCTGGGACCAGCCTTCTTGGGAGAGGACAAGCCGATGCGCTATCTCGACGACCTGATGCCCGGCGACCGCTTCACCGGCGGTCCCGTGACCGTGACGGAAGAGGACATCTTCGCCTTCGCGCGCCAGTTCGATCCGCAGCCCTTCCATCTCGACCCCGAAGCGGCGAAGGACAGCGTGTTCGGCGGGTTGGCGGCCAGCGGCTGGCACACCGCCGGGCTGACCATGCGGATGATCGTCACGGGCGACGGGGCGCTGGCCGGCGGCTTCGTCGGGATGGGGGTGGAGGACATCCGCTGGCCCAAGGCGACCCGCCCCGGCGACGTCCTGCGCATCGAAAGCGAAATCCTGGAGGTCCGCGTGTCGGCCAAGCGCCCCGACCGCGGCATCGCCCGCGTGCGCACCACCACGTTCAATCAGCATGGCGAGATGGTGCAGCAGATGACCGCGAACCTACTGGTCCCCCGCCGGCCCGGAGCCGAAGCGGGCTGAAGAAAGCCCGGAACGCCCAAACCCGGAACGCACAAAGGGCCGCCCGAGGGCAGCCCTTTTGTGTGCATCGCTGTGTCACCGCTGGAAGGGAATGGTGGGCGCACAAGGACTCGAACCTTGGACCCGCTGATTAAGAGTCAGCTGCTCTACCAACTGAGCTATGCGCCCATCACTTTTCGTTCACACCGGCACCGGAGCCTTCATCTCTGCGTCAGGGCGTCGCCTGACCGTATCGACTAGGGTTCCTGTCCGGCCAAGCCGTCGTCCCGGCCGGTGTGGCGCGGTTTATAGCGAAGGGTCCGGGGCTTGTCGATACCAAAATGGATAGGGTCGCATTTTTTTGTGCGGCTCGTTCCGGCTCCGCATCCACCCTTCCTGACGGGCGTCTTTGACAGGCTCCCAAAGCCGGCGCTATCACCCTTCCCCAGCGGATGGCGGAGGAGTGGGGATCATGCAGGGCTGGACCGAAGGCTATGTGGGCGGGATCGGCTACATCCACGCCTTCTATCGGGAACTGTCGCCGGCCCTGCTGTCCTTCGCGCTGACGCTGCGCGGCTGGCGGTCTCCGATGGAGCTTTCCGGCTCCTTCGCCTGCGCGGAGATCGGTTGCGGCCACGGGGTGAGCAGCGCCGTTCTGGCCGGTTGCCATCCGGACGCCCGGTTCGAGGCGGTGGACTTCAACCCCGGCCACATCGCCGGCGCCCAGCGCCTGGCCGCCGAGGCCGGGCTGAGCAACGCCGCCTTCCTGGAGGAGAGCTTCGCCGACTACGCCCGGCGCGAGGCCAAGGATCTGGATGTCGTGACCCTGCACGGCGTCTGGTCCTGGGTCAGCGCGGAGAACCGGGCGATCCTGGTGGACGTTCTGAAGCGGCGGCTGAAGCCCGGCGGGCTGGTCTTCGTCAGCTACAACGCCCTGCCCGGCACGCTCGCCTACATGCCGCTGCGCCGCGTTCTGGTGGAGCATTGCGCCGACCGCACCGGCCCCCTGCCGGAGCGGATCGAGGAGGCCGTGGCCTTCGCCAGCCGCCTGACCGCCCTGAACGCCGGCTGGTTCGCCCAGGCCGACGCGCTGCCGACGCGGCTGGAGTCGCTCAAGCGCAAGTCACCCAACTACATCGCGCACGAGTATCTGAACCGCGACTGGACCGCCTTCTACCACGCCGACGTGGCGCGGGAACTGGCCGGTGCCAAGCTGGACTTCGCCGGCCCCGCCGTCCCGATGGAGCAGATGGACGACCTGTCCCTGCCGCCCGAGGCCATGCCCCTGCTGGCGGAGGCGCGCGACCCGGCCTATCGCGAAACGTTGCGCGATCTGCTGACCAACCGGGCCTTCCGCCGCGACCTGTTCGTGAAGGGGGCGGAGCGGCTGACCGCGGCGGAGCGGCGGGACCGGCTGCGCGCCACCCGCTTCGCCCTTCTGGTGCCGCCGGACGATCTGCCGGAGGTGGTGCTGGCCCCCGCCGGGCGCATCCCCCTTCCGCCGGACCTGCACGGCCCGCTGGCCGAGGCGCTGGCCGCCGGCACGCCCACCCTGGCCGAACTGGCCGCCCTGCCCGCCCTGGCGCGCCATGGCGAGGAAGCCGTGCTGCGCGCTCTGATGATCCTGACCAGTCTGGCGCTGGTGTCGCCGGCCCTGCCCGAGGCTGGCTGTACGGCGCGCGAGGTCCAGGCCGACCGCTTCAACGCCGCCGTGCTGGAGCGCAGCCGCCGCAGCGACACGCTGGACACGCTGGCCTCCCCCCTTCTCGGTTCCGGCGTGGCGGTGTCGCGGTTGGAGGCGCTGTTCCTGCTGGCCCGGCGCAGCGATGCCGACCCCGCGGCCACCGCCTGGGACGCCCTGTCGGCGGACGGCCTCGCCCTGTCGCGGGATGGTGAGCGGCTGGACGGCAATGAGGCGAATCTGGCGGAACTGCGCGTCCGCTTCGACCGCTTCACGCGCCTGCGGCTGCCGACCCTGCGCCGCCTCGGCGTGGCCTGAGGGAAGGAAGGCCGTTACGGCGTGACCAGCCCCGCTTCGTCCGCCGCGCGGTCGAACTGGAGTGCCGCGAGGCGGGCGTAAAGGCCGCCCTGCCGGACCAGTTCGGCGTGGCGCCCGGAGGCGACGACGCGCCCCTGATCCATCACCACGATCCGGTCGGCGTTCAGGACGGTGGCCAGCCGGTGGGCGATGATGATCGTGGTGCGCCGGGTCATCAGCTTGTCCAGCGCGTCCTGCACCATGCGCTCGCTCTCGGCGTCGAGCGCGCTGGTCGCCTCGTCCAGCAGCAGCACCGGCGGATCGCGCAGGATGGCGCGGGCGATGGACAGGCGCTGGCGCTGCCCGCCCGACAGCCGCACGCCCTTCTCGCCCAGGAAGGTGTCCAGCCCCTCCGGCAGAGCTTGCAGGAACTCCAGCGCATGAGCGGCCTCGGCGGCGGCGAGCACCTCCGCGTCGGTGGCGTCGGGGCGCCCGTAGCGGATGTTCTCCCAGGCGTCGGCAGAGAAGACCACGGGGTCCTGCGACACGATGCCCAGCCGCCGCCGCACCTCCACCGGGTCGGCCTCGCGGATGTCCACCCCGTCCAGGGCGACCGTCCCGGCCTGGGGATCGTAGAAGCGCAGAAGAAGCTGGAACACCGTGGACTTGCCGGCACCCGACGGACCGACCAGGGCCACCGTTTCCCCCGGCTCGATCTCCAGGGAGAAGTCCTCCAGCGCCGCCCAGTCGGGGCGCGAGGGGTAGTGGAACCGCACGTCGCGGAAGGACAGCGCCCCTTGCGGCGGCTCCGGCAGGGCGCGCGGGTTGGCCGGGGCGCGGATCTCCGGCACGGTGTCCAGCAGATCGAACAGCCGCTCCGTCGCGCCCGCGGCGCGCTGAAGTTCGCCCGCCACCTCGCTGATCGCGCCGATCGAGCCGGCCACGACCACCGAATAGATGACGAAGGCCGAGAGCTGCCCCACCGTCAGCCGACCGGCCAGCACGTCGTGCCCGCCGATCCACAGGATCAGACCGACCGAACCGAAGACCAGCACGATGACGATCACGGTCATGATGGCCCGCACGGTCACCCGCCGCCGGGCGGTGGCGAAGGCGTCCTCCACCCGCGCGCCGAACAGTCTGCGGTCGATGGCCTCGTGCGTGTAGGCCTGCACCGTGCGGATCGCGCCCAGCGTCTCTTCCACGAAGGACCCGAGGTCGGCGATCTTGTCCTGGCTGGCCCGCGACAGGGCGCGCACCCGCCGCCCCATGACGATGATCGGCAGGATGACCAGCGGCACGCCCAGCAGCACCAGCCCCGTCAGCTTCGGTGACGTCACCATCAGCATCACCGTGCCGCCCAGGAACATCAGCAGGTTGCGCAGAGCGATGGAGACGGAGGAGCCGACCACGACCTGAAGCACCTCGGTGTCGGTGGTCAGACGCGACAGGATCTCGCCGGTCTTGGTGGTTTCGAAGAAGCCGGGGGACAGCTTCACCACATGATCGTAGACGGCGCGGCGGATGTCGGCCACCACCCGCTCCCCGATCCAGCTCACCAGATAGAAGCGCCCGAAGGTGGAGGCGGCCATCAGCACGATCACCGCCAGCAGGACCAGAAGCGCCCGGTCGAGCAGCGCCGAATCACCCGCGACGAAGCCCTGGTCCACCAGGACGCGCATACCCTGTCCCAGCCCCAGCACGGTCCCGGCGGCCACGGTCAGGGCCAGGGCGGCACCGAGGATTTGCAGCCGGTAGGGCCACAGGAAGGGAAACAACCGGCGCAGCGGCGAAAGGCTTCGACGGCGCGCTGCGGCGGAAGGCGTCCCTTCGGACACCGGTTCGGACTTTGACGAGTGACGGAACACCAGGGCTCCCCAGCGGCAGGACGATGTGCAGGCGGTGCACGGGGGCAAAGCCGGCATATAGCAAGGCGGCTCCCCTGGAACAAGGAGCGGCAAGATCACCAGCTTAATCAACAATCTGGCAACAATTGGACCACGGTGACACGGAGGCACGGAGATCCGGCCAGCGGCACCGCCCCCCGTTTCCCGGTGCCCACCGTCCGAATCCTCTGCGCCTCCGTGTCTCTGTGGTGTCCGTGCCTCTGTGGTGATGGAGATGGCGCTATGCCGGAACGGTGGCCGATCAGGAACCGGACGCCTTTTCGGCACAGGAACGCGGTTGCATCATGCCGCATGCTTTGCTATAGACCGCGCTCGCTTTGCAGGAACCCCGGCCATGAAGACTGATATCCATCCCGACTACCACGAGATCAACGTGGTGATGACCGACGGCAGCACGTTCAAGACCCGCTCCACGATGGGCAAGCCGGGCGATACGCTGCGCCTCGACATCGACCCGAAGTCGCACCCGGCTTGGACCGGCGTGCAGAAGCTGCTGGACACCGGCGGCCAGATCGCCAAGTTCAACAAGCGCTTCGCGAGCTTCGGCCTGAAGAAGTAATCTTCTTCGTCCGCAAAACGAAATGGGGCGTCCGGTCCGCCGGGCGCCCTTTTCGTGTTTCTGCGTTTTGCAGCACGACCGTTCAGCCGGCCATCGCCACCGCGTCACGGGCGCGCTCGTCCAGGCGGGCGACGCGCATATAGAGCCGGTGGCTGCGCTCCAGAAGGCTGCGCAGACCTTCAGGCAACGCTTCGTTGTCGGGGCCGGAGGGATCGGTGCAGATATCCCCGCCCGACAGGGCGAAATCGTCGCTCGCCGCCTGTTCGCGGGTCATCTCCCCGGCATGGACGGCCTTCTGCGCCAGAAGCCAGGCCATGACCTGGGTCAGGCGGCTGGTCACCCGCATCGATTCGTACGAGATCTGAAGCCGGACGTGCGGCGGCAGCGCCCGATGGCTGACGGCATCATGATAGGCGATGTAATTGCGTGCCTCGATCAGAAGCGCCATCGTCTCATCATAGGTTCCGTTGAAGAAGGTCGGTGTTTCCATCACGGCCGTACCCCTCTCGCGGCCGGATGGCCCGATTCCGAGCCTCGCCGCAACTGATTAACAATCTGTGAGTGGATTTGGAGCCCCGCCTTTCGCCCTGTGGCCGGCGGCGGCGTGGTCCGGCGATTTTTGAAATGCGTCCTCTTGAACGGCCTGGACGCTCGCTTATCTGTCGCGGTGAAGGCGGACGCCCAGTTGGGGTTCGCCGGAACCGCAAGCCGGGGGACCGACGATGATCGTGGTCCCCGACCGCTGTATCGCTCTTTTGGAGGATATGTCATGCGCTCCTACGACCTTTCGCCCCTGTTCCGTTCGACCGTCGGGTTCGACCGCCTCTCGCGTCTTCTGGAGAACGCGATGACCGGCGACGAGGCCGCCGCGTCCTACCCGCCCTACAACATCGAGAAGACGGGTGATGATGCCTACCGGATCACCATGGCCGTTGCCGGCTTTGGCCCGGAGGACTTGGAAATCACCGCTCAGCAGAACTCTTTGGTGGTCACAGGGAAAGCTAAGAAGGAACAGGAGACCGGCCAATTCCTCTACCGGGGTATTGCCGGCCGCGCTTTCGAGCGCCGCTTTCAGCTTGCCGACTTCATCAGGGTGGGCAACGCCAATCTGACGAACGGACTGCTCCACATCGATCTGGTGCGCGAAGTGCCGGAAACGATGAAGCCGCGCACCATCCAGATCAGCGCCAACGGCGCGCCGAAGCCCGCGCTGACCCAGCAGGCCGCGTAACCGCGACGCTCCGAACGTCCGGACGGCGCCTCGGGAAACCGGGGCGCCGTTCTTGTGTCCGCCGGAAACCGCCGCCACCGTCCTACAGATCGCCCATGATCCGCTTGGGCGGCAGATCCATGGTCACGGTGGTCCCCTGCCCCGGTGCGCTGTCGATGCGCAGCGTGCCGCCGTGCGCCTCGACCAGCCGCTTAGAGATGGACAGGCCGAGCCCCAATCCCTCGTAGCGCCGCGACATGGACTGGTCCACCTGGGCGAAGGGAATCAGCGCCTTCGGGATGTCCTCCGCCGCGATGCCGATCCCGGTGTCCGTCACGGACAACGCCAGTCCGCCCGCATCCCCGCGGCGCGCGCGGATGACGACGGTGTCGCCCATACGGGAGAATTTGACGGCGTTCGACAGCAGATTCACCAGCACCTGCCGCAGGCGCAGCGCGTCGCCGGACAGCGGCGGCAAGCCGTCCTCCATTTCGATGTGGATGGGCACGCCGCACTTGCCCGCCTGGATCGCCACGAGGTTCAGCGCCTCTCCCACCAGGGCGGACGGATCGACGAAGCTTTCACTCAACCGCAGCCCGCCGGCCTCGATGGTGGTGATGTCCAGGATATCGTCGATGATCGCCAGCAGATGTTCACCCGACTGACGGATCGACCCGGCGTACTCGACGTAGCGGCCCACCTCCACCGCGCCCAGCAGCCGCATCTCGATTACCTGGGCGAAGCCGATAACCGCGTTGAGCGGGGTCCGCAGTTCGTGGCTCATGACCTGAAGGAAGGTCGATTTGGCGCGATCCGCCGATTCGGCGGCCTCCTTCGCCGCGATCAGGTCGCTTTCGATCCGCTTGCGTCCGGTGATGTCGCGGATGATGCCGATGAAGACGCGGCGCCCGCCCGTCTCCACCGCGTTGACCGACAGTTCGATGGGAAAGCGGCTGCCATCGTCCCCCCGCGCGGCCATGGCCTCGCGCACGGCCCCGACTCCGCGAGCCTCTCCGCCCGGCTGGTAGACGGCCAGTTCGCCGTCCTGCAACACCCGCCCGATGTCCGGGATCAGCCGATCGATCCGGCTCCACAGCATGTCCGCCGCCGGGACGCCGAACATCGCCTCCGCCGCCGGGTTGAAGCTGTGGACGATGCCTTCCCCATCCATGGTGACGATGGCGTCGGCGGCGGCGTCCACGATGGCGTTGGTCCGCGCCTGCGCCATCAGCAGCGCGTCGGCGGTCCGCACATATTCGGTCATGTCGGTCAGCGTGCCGACGCAGCCCTGCACCCGCCCGTCCGCGTCGGTCAACGGCGAGCCCTGGCACAGGGCGAAGGTCACCCCGCCATCCGCCCCGCAAAAACGCAGATTCAGCAGAACCGGCTGCCTTTCCGTCACCGCCCGCGCCCAATCCGCCTCCAGCCGCGGGCGGTCGTCCGGATGCAGGGACGCGCGCCAGGCATGGCCGGACAGCGCGTCGGGGGCCAGCCCGGCGATGGCGGCGAAACGCGGGTTGGCGAAGACGAGTCCGCCTTCCCGGTCCGTCTGGAAAATGCCGACCGGGGCGGAGCGGGCCAGCGTCTGATACAGGGCTTCGCTCGCCCGCAGCCGTTGTTCGGCCTCCACCCGGTCGGTCACGTCGCGGGCGTTGACGACGATTCCCTGGATGTCGGGATCATCCAGCAGGCTCTGCGCCGTCGCTTCCATATGGCGCCAGCCGCCCGCCGCGTGGCGCACCCGGCAGACGAACGGTCCCACGGCTCCCATGGGCGCCCCGCTGCCGTGGCAGGCAAGGCGCCGGGCGGCCTCCCCCCGGTCATCCGGATGGACGCAATCCAGAGCGAGCGTGCCCCGCAGCGATTCCGGCGGAATGCCCAGCACGCGGTGCGAAGCGGCCCCCACATCGGCGAACCGGCCGTCGCGCGACACCACGGCCATCACATCGCCGGCGATCGCCATCAGGGCATGAACATTCCGCTCAAGATTCCGCACAGGACACCTTACCGCAGCGCCATTCCAACGCAGTTCAGTAAGACGGAAATCTGTTAACGATTGATGACGGCAATGTAATCAGCAAGGGAAAAGCCGGGCTATCGCGCAGAAAATCGGACCGCGAAAGCATCGGTGGTTGCATCTGGTGCTTCCGTCATAACCATATGGCCTATGCCAGACAGCAGAATGACTTCCGAACCACGGACCTTGGCCGCAAGCGCCTTGCCGGACTTCGCCGGGGTCATGCGGTCGACTCCACCCAGCAGGAACAGCGCCGGGCAGGACACCGCCGCCGCGGCCTCGCCGCCACGGGCATAGGCGTTGCAGGCGCCGAGATCGACGCCCAGCACGCCGGGGCGCGCCCGCTGCATCAGCCGCCGCCCGCCGGGAACCAGCGACAGGCCGGGCGCCGCCGCCCCGCCGACATGCCCGCGCGGCCCGTGCCCCCAGCCGATGACCAGTTCGATGGCGGACGGGTCGTTCAGCGCCGCTGCGGCCAGCAGGTCCGGATGCACCGGCATCGTCTCCGCGACCCCCAGGAGGGCCAGCGATTCGACGCGGCTGCCGTGCCGCGCCGCGGTTTCCAGAGCCACCAGGGCACCCATGGAATGGCCGGCAAGCGCCGCTTTCGCCACACCCGCAGCATCCAGCAGCGCGACGATCCAGTCCGCCAGCCCTTCGATGGAGGGAATCGGCGCGCCGCCGGAACGGCCATGGCCCGGCAAGTCCACCGCCAGGACCGACCGCCCGTGATGGGCGAGGTAGCGGCTTTGCAGACTCCACACCGTGTGGTCCATGCCGGCGCCGTGGATCAGCACCAGCGCAGGCTTGGCCGGGTCGAAGGGCCGCCCGCCCGTGTGGGCGTAGACGGTCTGGCCGTTGACGGTCAATTCCATGGCAGCCTCTCCCTTCACGCCTTGGTCGCGGCGCGCAGCGCCTGGCGCAGATCGTCGATCAGGTCGTCGCAATCCTCCAGCCCGATGGACAGGCGGATCATGTCCTCCCCCACCCCGGACGCGGCGAGCGCCTCGGCGTCGAGTTGGGCATGGGTGGTGCTGGCCGGGTGGATGACCAGCGACTTCGCGTCGCCGACATTGGCGAGGTGGGAGAACAGCGTCAGTTTCTCGATGAAGCGCCGCCCGGCCTCCCGCCCGCCCTTGATCCCGAAGGAGATGATGGAGCCGGCGCCGTGCGGCAGAAGCTGCGCGCGCAGCCGGTGGTCGGGATGGTCGGCCAGTTCCGGATGGGTGACCCAGGCGACGCTGCCGTTCTCCGCGTAAGCCTCTGATTCCAGGAAGCCCAGCACCTTGCGGGTGTTGTGGACGTGTCCCTTCATGCGCAGCGGCAGGGTTTCCACACCCTGGAGGATCTGGAAGGCGTTCATCGGGCTCATGCAGGCGCCGAAGTCGCGCAGCCCCTCCGCGCGGGCGCGCATGACGAAGGCCGCCGGCCCGTATTCCTCCGCGAAATCGATGCCGTGATAGCCGGCGTAGGGCTCCGTCAGGGTCGGGAACTTGCCGGACGCCTCCCAATCGAAGGTGCCGCCGTCGATCACCACGCCGCCGATGGCGACGCCGTGCCCGGCCAGCCACTTGGTGCAGGAATGCATGACCAGATCGGCGCCGAAATTCAGCGGCTTGCACAGATAGGGCGTGACGAAGGTGGCATCGACCAGCAGCGGCAGTCCGGCGTCATGGGCGATGGCCGACACCCGCGGGATGTCCAGCACCTCCAGCCCCGGATTGCCCAGCACCTCGCCGAACAGCAGCCGCGTTTCGGGCCGGATGGCCGCGCGGAAGCCGTCGAGGTCGCGGGGATTCACGAAGGTCGTGGTGATGCCGAATCGCGGCAGCGTGTAGGCCAGCAGGTTGCGGCTGCCGCCGTAGATCGAGGAGGAGGCGACGATGTGCCCGCCCGCGTCCATCAGCGTCATGATGGCGAGCGTCAGGGCCGCCTGACCGCTGGCCGTGCAGACCGCGCCGACGCCGCCGTCCAACGCCGCCAGCCGCTCCTCCAGCACCGCCACCGTGGGGTTGGAGATGCGGGAATAGATGTGCCCCGTCCGTTCCAAGTTGAACAGCGCGGCGGCGTGGTCGGTGTCGTCGAAGACATAGGACGTCGACTGATAGATCGGCACAGCCCGCGCCCCGGTGGCCGGGTCGGGCCTCTGGCCGGCGTGCAGGCTCAGCGTGTCGAATTTGAGGAACTTGGCGTCGGCCATACCCTTGCCCCTGAAAAAGGTAAGGGCCGCCCGTGGTGCGAGCGGCCCCTGCTGTTTCGTGTTTTTTCTGCCTGCCCTGCTCAACTCGGTGAGCTGATTTGCGGCGAGGGTATGGCTGGATGACGCAAAGGTCAAGTAGGGGCTTTCCGAAAGTTGCCCCGGATTTCCAGTGGTTTCATTCGATCCCGACCATCGTTTCCTCGGCCAGCCAGTCCACCACCTGGGCCAGGGCTTCCCAGCCGGTGGCGCCCTGCTCCAGCGCCTCGCGGTAGATGGCGACCTGACGATGGGCGCTGGTGCCGCGCCGGATGATGTCGCGGGCGTGGGCGACCTCCGCCACGCAATCGAAATGCTCCGCGTCCTCGCGGGTCAGCTCGATCAGCTCTTCCATCAGGTCGGCGTAGGGGACGATGGTGCCGCGCCCGAAATCCACCAGCCCGTCGTCCAGGCCGTAGCGCTGGGCACGCCAGCGGTTCTCCTCGATCAACAGGTTCTTGTACGGACGCCAGACGACGTTCCTCAACCGCAGCCGCCACAGCATCCGCAACAGGCAGCGGAACAGAGCCGCCACCGTCACCGCGTCGTCCAGCCGGGTGCAGACGTCGGTGATCCGCATCTCCAGCGTCGGGAAGCGCTGGGACGGGCGGATGTCCCACCACAGCTTGCTGGCGTCCTCGATGATGCCGGCCCTGACCAGCACGTTCACCTGCTGCTGGTACTCCCCGAAGCTTTGGAAGCTGTCGGGCATGCCGGTGCGCGGCAACTCGTTCCACACCGCCAGCCGGTAGGATTTCCGTTCCATGTCCTGCCCCCGCCAGAAGGGCGAGGAGGTGGACAGGGCCAGCAGATGCGGCAGGAAATAGCGGACCTGGTTCATCAGGTCGATCCGCAGGTCGTCGTCCTCGATCCCCACATGGACGTGCATCCCGCAGATCATCAGCCGCCGCGCCGGGGCGCCCAGATCGCGGGCCAGCATGTTGTAGCGGTCGCGGTTGGTGTGCTTCTGCGGCTCCCAGGCGGCGAAGGGATGGGTGGAGGCCGCGATCGGGGCGAGATCATGGTCCCGCGCAACCCCGGCCACGGTGGCGCGCAGCGCGCCCAGTTCCCGCCGCGCCTCGGCGAGCGTGGTGCAGACCGGCGTTCCGACCTCGATCTGGCAGCGGAGGAACTCCGGATGGATGCGGTCGGGCGCCTGCTCCTGGCAGGCGGCGAGCATGGCCTCCGGCGGGTTGCGCGCGATGTCCCGCGTCTTGCGGTCCACCAGCAGATATTCCTCTTCGAGCCCCAGCGTGAAGGCCGGTTCCATACCCTGTCACTCCCGTGGATGCATCTCGATCCTGTAAAGCCCCGGATCGTCCAGGATCGGGTCGAGCGCCCCGCCCAGCGCATCCGCCCACAGCGCGACGCCCGCCGGATCGGCGATCAGATCCTGGCGGACTTCGATCAGCACGTTGGGCAGGCCCGCCGGTGTGGCGTGGGTTTCCACCGTACCGCCCAGCGTCGTGCGGCCGGTGTAGGGCTCGTTGTCACCGATGCACCAGCGCCCGTCGGCGCGCAACCGTTCGATCATCGGCACCGGGATGCGCGGGTCGCGGTCCCACAGGATGCCGACGTGCCAGGGCCGCGCCACCCCCCGCATGACCGGGGTGAAGCTGTGGACCGAGACGAGGGCGGGCACCTGACCGGCGGCGCGGCGGCGCGCGATCTCGGCCGCGATGGCCGATTGGTAGGGGATGAAGATGGCATCGACCCTTCGCTGCACATCCGCCGCATCGAGCGCGCGGTTGCCGGGAATCACCACATCGTCGCTGACCACCGGAATGGCGGTGGGATCGTCGAGCGCCCGATTCGGGTCGATCACCAGCCGCGAATAGCCGGACAGCAGGGCGGTCGCCCCGAATCGCTCGGACAGACGGCGGGTCAGGGCCGCCGCCCCGATGTCCCAGGCGATGTGGCGGGACAACTGCTCCTCGTTCAACCCCAGATCGTCGAGCGCCTTTGGAACCGCGCGGGTCGCGTGGTCGCAGACCAGGATCAGAGGACGCTCGGCGTCGGGGTTGAGCACCGTCACCGGCGGCGGGTCGGCGGGCCCGAGCAGCGGCGCGGCGGGGGCGGCGCGCGGCGGAGTCGGCGACGTCACCGGCCGGGAATGTTCGGCGGGCTGCCGGGAACTCGGTTCGAAGGGAGGCTGGGTCATCAGCGTACAATATTGCAGGAGATGGGATGGCCCGAAAGCCCACAAAAAAGTGGTAGATCGCGGGGATGGAATGCTAGGTTCGCATACCAATTTTGGCGAGTGCGGTAATGATGAAGAAACTCTGGCTCCTGTTATTCGCCCTGTTGCTCCCCCTGTCGGCCTGCGGTCCGATATACAACACGGAATATACGTTGGTTCCGCCGAAATCGACGGACGGGCGGATGTGCGTCCGGTCCTGCGGCCAGGAGCGGACCTATTGCCGCCAGCTCTGCCAGATGGACAAGCAAGCCTGCCTCCACGACGCCCGCGAGCGCGCGAGGATTGATTACCACGCCTATGTGCGGCGCCAGAACGCAGAGAAGAAGCCGGTCAAGCGTAGTCCCAGCGACTTCGACCGCAGCTACGCCTGCGGTACCAGCAGTTGCGAGAGCCGCTGCGAATCCGATCACCGAGGCTGTTACCGCGACTGCGGCGGGCAAGTGATCGCCAAGGAAGTCTGCATCATGGGCTGCGACCAGATCCCGCAGAAGGCGCCTGCACAATCCGCCGCCCTGCCCCAGACGCCGAAGCCCACCACCTCGACGACGGCATCTCACGCACCGCTGTGCCGCCCCGGCACACTGGTCGAGGTTCTCTTTGAAGACGAGTGGTACGAGGCGGTGGTCACCGGCCCGCTGCGCCCGGACGGCAACTGCCCGATCCATTACGAGGGCTATGGCGACGAAGAGGACGAGTTGGTGGGTCCGAAACGCCTGCGCCCGCGCCAGGGCTGAACGTCCTTCCTGTTGCGTGAGGGAACCCGTTCCACGCGGGTTCCCTTGCAGGTGAGCCATGCGGCGGGCGAACATGGTGCGGCCAGAGCGCCGCCGCTATAAGGATCGGATGCCCGACGCCAGCAGCCTCACAACCGAAACGCGCAACCCCACCACCGAGCGGGTCGCGCTCATCGCCCTTCTCACCGGGGCGCTGGCCATCGCCTTTGCCCCGATCTTCGTCCGCTTGTCCGAGTTGGGACCGAGCGCCACCGCCTTCTGGCGGCTGGGCTTCGCCATCCCCGCCCTGTGGCTGTGGATGGCGCTGGAGGCGAAGGGAACGAACCGCCCGCGCAGGCCCTCCTCCCTCACCGACTACGCCCGCCTGACGGTGGCTGGCCTGTTCTTCGCGGGGGACCTTGCCATCTGGCACTGGTCGATTCGCTACACCTCCGTCGCCAATTCCACGCTGCTCGCAAATTTCGCTCCGATCTTCGTGACTTTGGTGTCGTGGCTGGTGTTCAAGGAACGGTTCAGCCGCAAGTTCCTGGCGGGACTCGGGTTGGCGCTGTGCGGTGCGGTGGTGCTGATGGGGCAGAGCCTGAAGCTGAGCCCGGATCATCTGTTCGGCGACGCCCTGGGTCTGCTGACCGCGGTCTTCTATGGCGGCTACATCCTGGCGGTGGGCCGTCTGCGGGCAGCGTTCTCGACGGCCACCATCATGACCTGGAGCGGCGTCGTCAGCGGCCTCGTCCTGCTGCCTATCGCACTGCTGTCGGGGGAAAGCCTGATCGCCGGATCAGCCGGGGGCTGGGCCGTGCTTCTCGGGTTGGCGTTGGTCAGCCACGCTGGCGGGCAGAGCCTGATCACCTACGCGCTGGCGCATCTGCCCGCCGCCTTCTCTTCCGTCAGCCTGCTGCTCCAGCCGGCGGCGGCGGCGGTGCTGGCCTGGGCGCTGCTCGCCGAACCGCTCGGTGCGCTCCAGGCCGTCGGCGGGGTGGTGGTGCTGGCCGGCATCCTGATGGCGCGCCGTGGCAGCCGATGATGCGGCCCATACGCCGACGTCCGGATGCGAGTTGACGTGATTTGCCCGACTCGGGTACGACCTATGACTGATTGCTGATGAAAGGGCATGCCTACGTGTCCGACACCGAAGAACCCCACCACGTACCGGCTTCATCCCAGCGCATTTCCGAATGGGTGGCCGAACGGATTCTGGAACGCATCGCCCGCGGCGAACTGGTTCCGGGGGAGCGTCTGCCCGGCGAGCGCCAACTCGCCGAACAGCTCCACGTCAGCCGCGTCTCGGTGCGAGCCGCCCTGCAAAAGCTGAAGACGCAAGGCTTCCTGACCGCCGTACAGGGCGGCGGCACACGGGTCGTTTCGTCCGCTGGGGCCATGGACGGCGCCCTGACAGAGATGGTCCGCGTGAAGCACGGCAATCTCTGCGATCTCGTGGAAATCCGGCAGGCTCTGGAAAGTTGGGCGGCCCGGCGCGCCACGGAGCGGGCGACCCAGGAGCAGATCGACCACATCGGGCGGGTTCTCGCCGCGATGGGCGAAACCGGACGCGACGGCAAGCAGGCCGCGGACGACATGGACTTCCACCTTGCCGTCGCCCAGGCAGCGGGAAGCCCGGTCTACCTGCACCTGCTTGCGACGATCCGCGACATCCTCGGCCAGATGATGGAGTACCACCACACCGAGCCCTTTGCGCTGGGCAAGGAGGCGCTGATGATCGACCATCACCGCGCCATCTACGAGGCCATCAAACGCCGCGACGCCGATGCCGCCGCCACGGCCGCCGCCGATCATCTGGGCTGGGTGCTCGACCGTTACAACGATCTGAGCCGGAAAGCGGAAGATCTCTCCCAACCCGGCTCCGAGCCCACCCCTTAGGAGAACCTGCGGGAGGTTGGGCGGGCCCGCGCGCCCCTCCCCCGCCATCACAATCGTCATCGGCTCATGAAAAAAAGCCGCAGGGTCCGGCTGAGAACCCTGCGGCTTTTTTTGTTCAGCCACACGAGGCGATCCCGGTCAAGCGGCCAGGATGTCCTCGATCTGCTTGGTCACATCGTCGATCTCGGCCATGCCATCCACCGTCTTCAGAACGCCGCGGCTCTGATAGTAAGGCAGAATCGGCGCGGTCTGCTCGTGATACTGGGCAAGACGGGTCTTGACCGTGTCCGCGTTGTCGTCGGCCCGACGCTTGAACTCCGTGCCGCCGCAGGCATCGCACACGCCCTCGACCTTCGGCTTCTCGAAAATATCGTGATAGCCTTTTCCACACTTGGCGCAGGTGTAACGACCGGTGATGCGCTCCACCAGGATGTCGTCGACAACCTTCATCTCGATAACGTGATCAAGCTTCAGGCCCTTGTCGGCGAGCATGCTGTCGAGCGCCTCGGCCTGGGCGACCGTGCGCGGGAAGCCGTCGAGGATGAAGCCGTTCTTCACGTCCGGCTTCGAAATGCGCTCGGCGATCATCTGGACCATCAGTTCGTCCGGCATCAACTTGCCGGCGGACATGATGTCCTTCGCCTGCTGCCCGAGCGGACCGCCCTCGGCGACCATCGCGCGGAGCATGTCCCCCGTGGAAAGCTGGACGAGCCCGCGTGTGTCTTCGAGACGCCGCGCCTGGGTCCCCTTCCCGGCGCCCGGCGGTCCGAGCAGAATGAGATTCATTACTTTCTCCCCCGAAGCTTCGCTTTTTTGATCAGCCCCTCATACTGGTGGGCCAGCAGATGGGAATGAATCTGCGCAACCGTGTCCATCGTCACCGTGACCACGATCAGCAAACTGGTGCCGCCAAAATAGAACGGAACCGAATGCTGGGAAATCAGGATTTCGGGGAGGAGACAAACCGCCACAAGGTAGGCGGAACCGATCACCGTCAACCGGCTCAGCACATAGTCGATATAGTCGGCGGTGTTCTTGCCCGGACGGATGCCGGGGATGAAACCACCATGCTTGCGCAGGTTTTCGGCCGTGTCCGCGGGGTTGAAGACGATGGCCGTGTAGAAGAAGCAGAAGAACACGATCAGCGCCGAATACAGGATCATGTAGAGCGGCGTGCCATGCGCCAGATAGCGCGATACGACCTGCAGCCACTCCGGTCCCTCGCCTCCGGCGAAGCCGACCGCGGTCAGCGGCAGCAGCAGCAGAGACGACGCGAAGATCGGCGGGATGACGCCCGAGGTGTTCAGCTTCAGCGGGAGATGCGACGCCTCGCCACCGAACACGCGGTTGCCCATCTGCCGCTTCGGATACTGGATCAGCAGGCGGCGCTGCGCACGCTCCATGAACACGATGAAGAACACCACGCCCACCGCCATCAGCAGCAGGAAGACGATGAACAGCGTCGACAGCGCGCCGGTGCGGCCCAGCTCCAGCGTGCTGACCAGAGCGCGCGGCAGCTCGGCGACGATGCCGGCGAAGATGATGAGGGAGATGCCGTTGCCGATGCCGCGGGCGGTGATCTGCTCACCAAGCCACATCAGGAACAGCGTGCCGCCGACCAGCGTGATGACCGTGGCGATCCGGAAGAACATCCCAGGTTCCGCGACGGCCGCGCCGCCCGAACCGGACATCGCCTCGAGTCCGACCGCAAGGCCGTAGGCCTGGACCGTCGCCAGAAGGACGGTGCCGTAGCGGGTGTACTGGTTGAGCTTCTTGCGGCCCGATTCGCCCTCCTTCTTCAGCGCTTCCATCTGCGGGGACACCGCGGTCAGAAGCTGCACGATGATCGAGGCCGAAATGTAAGGCATGATGTTGAGCGCGAAGATCGTCATACGGCTCAGCGCACCGCCGGCCAGCATGTCGAACATGCCCAGGATGCCCCCGCCCTGCTGCCGGAAAATATCGGCCAGGATCTGCGGGTTGACGCCCGGAAGCGGGATGTAGGTGCCCAGGCGGTAAATGATCAAGGCACCAAGGGTGAACCAGATCCGCTTCTTCAGCTCGGTCGCCTTGGAGAAGGCCCCGAAATTAATGTTCGCGGCAAGCTGCTCGGCCGCTGATGCCATGGGTCGTATCCCTGTCCCTAATGTGCGAACGGGGCGGTCCTGCAGAATGCAGGCCGCCCCTCGCAACTTCGCTTCATTTAGTGCCGGAAGGCGCCCGCGCGCAAGCGCGGGCTTCCGATCACTCGGCGGCTTCGGCGGCGGACGCGGTCAGCGTGACGCTGCCACCCGCCTTCTCGACCGCTTCCACAGCCGACTTGGAGGCGCCGGCCACGGTGAAGCTGGCCTTCGTCGTCAGGGCGCCCTTGCCCAGAAGACGGATGCCGTCCTTCTTCACCTTGCCGGTGACGCCCGCCGCTTCCAGGGCCACCGCGTCGATGGTCTGGCTGGCGTCGAGCTTGCCGGCGTCGATGAACTTCTGGACCAGGCCCAGGTTCACCACCGAGTATTCCTTCGCGAAGATGTTGCGGAAACCGCGCTTCGGAAGGCGGCGGTGAAGGGGCATCTGGCCGCCTTCAAAGCCGTTGATGGCAACGCCGGTGCGCGAGGTCTGACCCTTCACACCACGGCCACCGGTCTTGCCCTTGCCCGAACCGATACCGCGGCCGACGCGCATGCGCTCCTTACGGGCACCGGGGTTGTCCCGGAGATCGTTCAGCTTCGTCATGGGTTCAGCCCTCGTTCTCGACGCGGACCAGGTGCGCGACCTTGGCGATCATGCCCCGCACGGCCGGAGTGTCCTCCAGTTCGCGGGTCCGGTGCAGCTTGTTGAGACCCAGACCGACCAGCGTCTCACGCTGGTCGTGCTTGCGACCGATCGGGCTGCCGGTCTGGGTGACGATGACGGTCTTCTTCTCGGCCATGATCAAGCCTCCTGCGCACCGGCGGCGCCGGTTTCACGCTTGCCGAGGATGTCGCTCACGCGGCGGCCGCGGCGGGCGGCGACGCTGCGCGGGCTGGACACCTGCGACAGGGCGTCGAAGGTCGCCTTGATCATGTTGTGCGGATTGGAGGTGCCGATGGACTTCGTCACCACGTCCTGCACACCCAGCGCCTCGAAGATCGCGCGCATCGGACCGCCGGCGATGATGCCGGTACCGGCCGGAGCGGTGCGCAGCACGACCTTGCCGGCACCGAAGTGACCGTTCGAGTCGTGATGCAGCGTGCGGCCCTCGCGCAGCGGAACGCGGATCATGCCGCGCTTCGCCTGGTCGGTCGCCTTGCGGATCGCCTCCGGCACTTCACGGGCCTTGCCCGATCCGACGCCGACGCGGCCCTTGCCGTCACCGACCACCACCAGGGCGGCGAAGCCGAAGCGGCGGCCACCCTTCACAACCTTGGCGACACGGTTGATGCCGACGAGCTTTTCGATCAGCTCGCTCTCTTCCCGGTCGCGATCGCGCGGCTGCCGATCACGGTCGCTCCGCTCGCCTCTTTCACGTGCCATTTCGGAGCCTCCTTAGAACGACAGCCCGCCCTCGCGGGCGGCGTCAGCCAGGGCCTTGACCCGGCCGTGGTAAATGTAGCCACCACGGTCGAACACGACCTCGGTGACGCCCGCCGCCTTGGCGCGCTCGGCGATGAGCGCGCCGATCTTCTGGGCGGCTTCGACGTTCCCACCGTGCTTGAGCTGCTCGCGCAGCTCCTTCTCCACGGAAGAGGCCGAGGCGACCGTGCGGCCGTTCTCGTCGTCGATGATCTGGGCGTAGATGTGCAGATTGGACCGGAAAACCGAGAGGCGAGCCCGCCCGCCGGCCTTCTTGGCAATCTGCGCGCGCACGCGCTGCTTGCGGCGCTCGTGGAGTTGCTTTGGCTTGAGCATGGCGGACCTTACTTCTTCTTGCCTTCCTTGCGGAGGAGGGTTTCGGTCTCGTACTTGATGCCCTTGCCCTTGTAGGGCTCCGGCTTCTTCCAACCGCGGATCTCCGCGGCGACCTGACCAACCTTCTGCTTGTCGAAGCCCGACACCGAGATCGCGGTGGGCTTGTCACACTTGATGGTGATGCCCTCCGGGATCGGGTACTTGACGTCGTGCGAGTAGCCGAGCTGCATGACCAGCTCCTTGCCCTGCACGGCGGCACGGTAACCGACGCCGTTGATCTCGAGGTTGATGGTGAAGCCCTGGTTTACGCCCGTGATCATGTTGTTGATCAGGGTGCGCGAGGTCGCCCACATAACGCGGGCGCGCTTGCTGTCGTTCGCCGGGGCGACCACGACCTTGCCGTCTTCCAGCTTGGCCGTGATG
The DNA here is from genome assembly GCA_023411035.1 of Pseudomonadota bacterium. Lineage (GTDB taxonomy): Bacteria > Pseudomonadota > Alphaproteobacteria > Azospirillales > Azospirillaceae > Azospirillum. The sequence goes on along the minus strand of JAEYPE010000215.1, from coordinate 8,025 downwards.
TCGTCGATGAGGGTCAGGCTGAGCGTACCCAGCTTGCCCTTGGCCGACACCAGCTGGCCGTTGACGGCAACGTCAACACCAGCCGGAACCGGCACGGGATGCTTTCCAATGCGCGACATCGAAGGGTCCCCCTTAGAACACGCGGCAGAGGACTTCACCGCCGACGTTGGCGGCGCGGGCCTCATTGTCCGACATCACGCCGCGCGGCGTGGAGAGGATCGCGATGCCGAGGCCGTTGAAGACGCGGGGCAGATCGGTGATCTTCGAATAGACGCGGCGGCCGGGCTTCGACACGCGGGCGATCTGCTTAATCACAGGCTCGCCTTCGTGATACTTCAGCTCGATCTTCAGGTTCTTGATGCCGGGGCGCAGCTCCTCCTCGGAGTAGCCGCGGATGTAACCCTCGCGCTTGAGAACCTCAAGCACGTTGCTGCGCAGCTTCGACGCCGGGCTCTGCACAACAGACATGCGGGCGTGCTGACCGTTGCGGATGCGGGTCAGCATATCGCCGAGCGGATCGCTCAAAGACATTCTCCGACCCTCCTTACCAGCTCGACTTCACCATCCCCGGGATCTGGCCGGTCGAGGCCAGTTCACGGAGGGTGACGCGGGACAGCTTGAACTTGCGATAGAACGCCCGCGGACGGCCGGTCATTTCGCAGCGGTTACGGATGCGCACCTTCGACGAGTTGCGCGGCAGTTCGGCCAGCTTGAGGCGGGCGGCGAACTGCTCTTCCGGCGGGAGGGAGCGATCGGAGGCGATGGCCTTCAGGCGGGCACGCTTGTTGGCGAATTGCTTCACCAGCTTGGTGCGGCGCTTGTTCTTCTCGATGGCACTGGTCTTAGCCATGGGGTCGTGCTCCAGCCAATCAGGCCACAAACGGCATGTCGAAGGCCTTCAGGAGGGCCTTGGCCTCCTTGTCGGTCTTCGCCGAGGTGACGAAAATGATGTCCATGCCGCGGATCTGATCGATCTTGTCGTAGTCGATCTCCGGGAAAATGATCTGCTCCTTCACGCCCATGGCATAGTTGCCACGGCCGTCGAAGCTGTTGCCGGGGATGCCGCGGAAGTCGCGGACACGCGGCAACGCGATCGTGACCAGGCGATCCAGGAACTCGTACATGCGATCACGACGGAGCGTGACCTTGCACCCGATCGCCATGCCCTCACGCAGCTTGAACTGCGCGATCGACTTGCGGGACTTCGTGACGACCGGCTTCTGGCCGCTGATCGCCGTCAGTTCGCTCACCGCATTCTGGATCTTCTTGGAGTCGCCGACGGCCTCGCCGACACCCATGTTGATGACGATCTTCTCGATCCGCGGAACTTCCATATCGTTCGCGTAGCCGAACTCAGCCTTGAGCGCGGCGCGGATCTTGGAGTCGTACACTTCCTTCAAACGTGCAGCCATTGGTCCGGTCCTCACACGTCGATGACTTCGCCGGACCGCTTGGCGACACGCACCTTGCGGCCATCCTCAAGGATCTTGAAACCGACGCGAGTCGGCTTGCCGTCCTTGGGGTCGACATGAGCGACGTTCGAGACATTGATCGGCGCCTCGAACTCAACGATCCCGCCCTGCGAGGTCGCGCTGGGACGCTGGTGCTTCTTCACCACGTTCACGCCCTGCACAACGACACGGTTTTCCGCCGGGATGACCTTGATCACCTCGCCGGTCTTGCCCTTGTCCTTGCCGGCCAGAACGACGACCTTGTCCTTGGTCTTGATCTTCGCGGCCATCACAGCACCTCCGGCGCCAGCGAGATGATCTTCATGAACTTCTTGCCGCGAAGCTCACGAGTGACCGGCCCGAAGATACGCGTGCCGATCGGCTCGCCCTGCTTGTTGATCAGCACGGCGGCATTGCGGTCGAAACGGATCGCGGACCCGTCCTCCCGGCGCAGTTCCTTCGCGGTGCGGACGATGACGGCGCGATGCACGTCGCCCTTCTTCACGCGGCCCTTCGGAATGGCCTCCTTGACCGAAACGACGATCACGTCGCCCACGGTGGCAACCTTCCGCTTGGAACCGCCAAGCACCTTGATGCACTGCACCCGGCGCGCCCCGCTATTGTCGGCGACTTCCAGGTTGGTTTGCATCTGGATCATGGTTTGTACCCTTCCGTTTACGCGGCGCCGCCAACGGCGGCGGACTCAAGCACGACCGTCCAGCGCTTGCGCTTGGAGATCGGGCGGCATTCGATGATCGAAACGGTATCGCCGACCTTGAACTGGTTGCCCTCGTCGTGGGCGGCGTACTTCTTCGACTGACGAATGAACTTCTTGTACACGGGGTGCATGACGCGGCGCTCGACGAGGACGATAACCGTCTTGTCGCCCTTGTCGCTGACCACCGTGCCCTGCAGAACGCGGCGAGGCATTGGTAGCCCTCCTTACTTGCCGGCTTCGGCCGAGCGCGAACGCTCGCCGAGGATCGTCTTGATGCGCGCGATGTCACGACGCACCATCTGCACCCGCGCGGTGTTCTCCAGCTGGCCGGAAGCCCGCTGGAAGCGCAGGTTGAACTGTTCCTTTTTGAGCTGGAGGAGCTGATCGTTCAGCTCCTCGGTGCTCTTCGCACGAACGTCGACGGGCTTCATGCCGCCACCTCCTCACCGCCGCCGAGGCGGGTCACCAGCTTGGTCTTGATCGGCAGCTTGGCGGCCGCCAGGGCGAACGCCTGCTTTGCCACATCTGCCGGCACGCCGTCCAGCTCAAACAGAATGCGGCCGGGATGGACGCGGGCCGCCCAGTACTCGGGCGTGCCCTTACCGGAACCCATTCGGACTTCGGCGGGCTTGGTGGAGACCGGCAGGTCCGGGAACACACGGATCCACACGCGGCCCTGACGCTTCATGGCGCGGGTGATCGCGCGGCGGGCCGCCTCGATCTGACGGGCCGTGATGCGCTCCGGCTCCAGGGCCTTCAGGCCGAAGGAACCGAAGTTCAGCTGGGTGCCGCCCTTCGCGTTGCCGTGGATGCGGCCCTTGTGGGCCTTGCGGTACTTGGTACGCTTCGGAGAAAGCATCGCTCGTGCCCCTTACTAGCGGTCAGCCCGCTCGGAGCGGTCACGGTCGCCGCGACCGCGGCCCCCACGCTCCTCACGGTCGCCACGCTCGCGACGCTCGCGACGCGGCTCGCCATCGGTCGACACCGGCTCGGTGCCCATGCGCTTGTCCTGGGCCATCGGGTCGTGCGCCATGATCTCGCCCTTGAAGACCCACACCTTGACACCGCAGGTGCCGTAGGTGGTCTTCGCGGTCGCGGTGCCGTAGTCGATGTCCGCACGCAGGGTGTGCAGCGGAACGCGGCCCTCGCGGTACCACTCCAGACGGGCAATCTCGGCGCCGCCGAGACGACCGGAACAGTTGATCCGGATGCCCTGGGCGCCCAGACGCATGGCCGACTGAACGGCGCGCTTCATGGCGCGGCGGAAGGCGACACGACGCTCGAGCTGGTTGGAGATGTTCTCGGCGATGAGCTTGGCATCGATTTCCGGCTTGCGGATCTCGATGATGTTCAGGCTCACCTCTCCGCCGGCCATCTTCGACAGCTCGGAACGCAGCTTCTCGATGTCAGCGCCCTTCTTACCGATCACCACGCCCGGACGGGCCGAGTGGATGGTGACGCGGGCCTTCTTGGCCGGACGCTCGATGACAACGCGCGAGCAGCCGGCCTGCTGCAGGCGACCCTGCAGATAGCCGCGCAGCTTCAGGTCCTGGTGCAGCAGGTTGGCGTAGTCGCGCTTGGCGAACCAACGGCTGTCCCAGGTCCGGTTGATGCCGAGGCGCAGCCCGATCGGATTAACTTTCTGACCCATCTTACTCGGCCCCTTCGGCAGCGGCGGCGTCGCGCTCACGCACGATGATCGTCAGGTTGGAGAACAGCTTCTCGACCCGGGCGCCGCGGCCACGGGCGCGGGCGTGGAAGCGCTTCATCACCAGGGCGCGGCCGACCGTCGCCGAGGAGACGTACAGGCGGTCCACATCGAGCTGATGGTTGTTCTCGGCGTTGGCGATCGCGGCCTGCAAAACCTTCTTCACCTCGCCGGCGATGCGGCGCTTGGAGAAGGTCAGCTCGGCCACGGCGCTGCTGGCATCCTTGTTGCGGATGAGCTGGGCGACGAGGTTCAGCTTGCGCGGGCTGGTGCGGATCATCGGATTGGAGGCGATTGCCTCGTTCTCCGCGATACGGCTGGGGTTGGAGGGCTTGCCCATGGCTTACTTCCTCTTCGCCTTCTTGTCCGCCGCGTGCCCGTAGAAGGTGCGCGTCGGAGCGAACTCACCGAACTTGTGGCCGATCATGTTCTCGGTCACCAGAACCGGCAGGAACTTGTGGCCATTGTACACGCCGAACGTGAGACCCACGAACTGCGGCAGGATCGTCGAACGACGCGACCAGATCTTGATGATCTCGTTGCGGCCGGAAGCCCGCGACTTGTCCGCCTTCTTGAGCAGGTAGCCGTCGACGAACGGGCCCTTCCAAACGGAGCGTGCCATCGTCCGCCCTCCTTACTTCGAATGACGGCGGCGCAGGATCAGGCCATCCGTCTTCTTGTTGTGACGAGTCTTCTTGCCCTTGGTCGGCTTGCCCCACGGCGTGACCGGATGACGGCCACCCGAGGTGCGGCCTTCACCACCACCGTGCGGGTGGTCGATCGGGTTCATGGCGACGCCGCGGACCGACGGACGGATGCCCAGCCAACGGTTGCGACCGGCCTTGCCCTTGTTGGTGTTCATGTTGTCCGGGTTGGACACCGCACCCAGGGTCGCCATGCACTCGCCACGGACCATGCGCAGCTCGCCCGAGGGCAGCTTGAGCTGGGCGTAGCCGCCGTCACGTCCGACCAGCTGCAGGTAGGTGCCGGCCGAACGGGCCAGCTGACCACCCTTGCCGGGCTTCAGCTCGACGTTGTGCAGCACCGAGCCGACCGGGATGTTCTTCAGCGGCATGGCGTTGCCGGGCTTCACATCCACCTTCTCGCCGGCCACGACCGTGTCACCCACCTTCAGACGCTGCGGCGCCAGGATGTAGGACAGGGTACCGTCCTCATACTTGATGAGGGCGATGAAGGCCGAACGGTTCGGATCGTACTCCAGGCGCTCGACGATCGCCGGGACGTCGAACTTGCGACGCTTGAAGTCCACCAGACGGTAGACGCGCTTGTGACCGCCACCCATCCGGCGCGCGGTGATGCGGCCGGTGTTGTTGCGGCCACCGGACTTGGTCAGACCCTCGGTGAGGGACTTGACCGGCTTGCCCTTCCACAGCTCCGAGCGGTCGACGATGACCAGCTGGCGGAGCGACGGTGTAATCGGGCGATATTGCTTCAGAGCCATCGGATCACACTCCCGCTCAGATGCCCGTGGTCACGTCGATCTTGTTCCCCTCGGCGAGGGTCACGACGGCCTTCTTGTAGTCCGAGCGACGGCCGATGGTGCCGCGGAAGCGCTTGGTCTTGCCCTTGGAGATCAGGGTATTGACCGCCGTCACCTTCACGTTGAACAGCCCCTCGACAGCCGCCTTGATCTCCGGCTTGGTCGCCGACAGCGGCACGCGGAACGTCACCTGATTGTGCTCCGACGCCATCGTCGACTTCTCGGTGATCACCGGAGCCAGAATGAGGTCGTACATCCGCTCCTGGCTCACCGCAGGTTTCGACTGCTTGCTCATTTCAGGCGAGCCTCCAGCTGCTCGACCGCGTTGCGGGTCAGGACCAGCGTATCGCGGCGAAGAATGTCGTAGACGTTGGCGCCCTGCTCCGGCAGCACGTCGATCAGCGGGATGTTGCGCGAAGCCCGAGCGAAGTTCTCGTTCAGGTTGGCACCATCGATGATCAGGGCCGAGGTCAGGCCGAGCGAGGCGAGACGGGCAGCCAGTTCCTTGGTCTTGTGGGTCTCGGCCGAAGCGGCGTCGAGGACCAGGAGCTTGCCTTCCGCCGCCTTGGTGGACAGCGCGGTCTTCAGAGCGAGCTTGCGGACCTTCTTGGTCAGGTCGTGCTCGTGCGAGCGGACAACCGGACCGAAGATGGTCGCACCGCCGCGGAACTGCGGCGAACGCAGCGAGCCCTGGCGGGCGCGGCCGGTGCCCTTCTGGCGGTACGGCTTCTTGTTCGTGCCGGAGATCTCGCTGATGCCCTTGGTCTTGTGGTTGCCGGCGCGGCGCTTGGCCAGCTGCCAGTTGACCATGCGGGCCAGGATGTCCGTACGGGACGGAAGGCCGAACACTTCATCGGCAAGTTCGATCTCGCCGACGGTCTCGTTGTTCAGGTTCTTAATGGTCGCCTTCATGGCCATCACTCCTGCGGCTCGGCGGCGGCTTCAGCGGCCGGCGCAGCCTTGATCCCGGCGGGGAACGGCAGACCTTCCGGAGCCTTTTTCTTCACCGCGTCGCGGATGCGCAGCCAAGATCCCTCGGCGCCCGGAACGGCACCCTTGAGGAAAATCAGACCGCGGTCCTCATCGACCGACACGACCTTCAGGTTCAGAACCGTGACCTTCTCGTCGCCGAGATGACCGGCCATCTTCTTGTTCTTGAAGACCTTGCCGGGGTCCTGGCGGTTACCCGTCGAACCGTGCGAGCGGTGCGACACCGACACGCCGTGCGTCGCGCGCAGACCACCGAAGTTCCAGCGCTTCATCGGGCCGGCGAAGCCCTTACCGATGGAAGTGCCGGTGACGTCGACGAACTGGCCCGGAACGAAATGCGCAGCCGAGAGCTCGGCGCCGACATCGATCAGCGCGTCGGCATCGACGCGGAACTCGACCAGCTTGCGCTTGGGCTCGACGCGCGCCTTGGCGAAATGCCCGCGCTGCGGCTTCGTGACGTTCTTCACCTTGATGGCGCCGGCGCCGAGCTGGACGGCGGTGTAGCCATCCTTGTCCTCGGTGCGAACGGCGACGACCTGGCAGCTGTCGACTTTCAGCACAGTCACCGGCACGTGCTGCCCGTCGTCCGTGAAGACGCGGGTCATGCCGACTTTCTGCGCGATCAAACCGGATCGCATTGTTCTTTATCTCCTGACCAGGGACATCCTCAACGGGAGAGGTCCCTCAACAGCTACGACTTAGAGCTTGATTTCGACGTCCACACCGGCAGCGAGGTCGAGCTTCATCAGCGCGTCCACCGTCTGCGGCGTCGGATCGACGATGTCGAGCAGACGCTTGTGGGTGCGGATTTCGAACTGCTCGCGCGACTTCTTGTCGACGTGCGGCGAGCGGTTGACCGTAAACTTCTCGATCTGCGTCGGCAGCGGGATCGGGCCCCGCACCCGAGCACCGGTCCGCTTGGCGGTGTTGACGATCTCGCTGGTCGACTGGTCGAGCACGCGATGATCGAACGCCTTCAAGCGGATGCGGATGTTCTGGCTGTCCATGTCCAAACGTCCCTTGCACCTCGTTTCGGTGACGCGACTGCGCCACCGGTACCCCAAAACTTCCCCCGGGGACCGGCAGCGTCAGGCAACCCAGCGCCGGTTCACCGAAGCGGCGGGAGGCGGTACGTCCTGTCCGATCTGACGGCCGATACGAAAAAGAACATCCCCCGCATCGCAATGCGGATGGATGTTCCGGGCAGCAACCGGTGCAAGGGGTCCTTGCGGTGCCGTTCGTGATCGGGCTGCGTCTAGGCCGGACGTGCCTACTACCAACCCACTTTCCAGAGGGCGTAACGTGTATGCCCAACCCGCCCCTCTGTCAACCCACATTTTCCCCTTCCGGCAGGGGCGACAACGGGTTCAGGGCGGTCCGGCGCGTCACGCCGTATTTTCGCGGACCGGCTATGCAAAAGGGGCCGGCACGCAGGCCGGCCCCCGTCGCGAAGCACGAACTTACTTGATGATCGAGGCGACGACGCCGGCGCCGACGGTGCGGCCACCCTCGCGGATGGCGAAGCGCAGGCCCTCGTCCATGGCGATCGGAGCGATCAGCTCGACTTCCATGGAGACGTTGTCGCCCGGCATCACCATCTCGGTGCCTTCCGGCAGCTTCACCATGCCCGTCACGTCGGTCGTGCGGAAGTAGAACT
>JAEYPE010000213.1 GCA_023411035.1 Pseudomonadota bacterium | reverse complement strand
TCTCAGGTTCAAGCCGAGCGCCAAAGCGCTCTCTTGACAGGGCCGCTCAACGCGACCTCACCCAAGCTTTCGAAACTGTTGTCTCTTACTGCTTGACCGAGATGCTCAAGCGACCCGCGATGCCAGTTCCCTACCGGAACCGGTCCGCGGCCAACGGCCAAAACCGCCGCCTGCGCATCCCTTCTCACAACACGGTATCAACAATGTCAATGATCCCGCGGTCCGCTGAGGGACCGCTGCCCGTTCCGCGCTGCGCCACCGGTGTCCGGTGCGGCGCGTCGGGGCGACGTATCTAGAAGCTTCGACTTGCGCTGTCAAGCCTTTGTTTTCACGCCGGCTGGACTTTACTTCGTCTCTTCTTCCGTTTCCCTGCCGCCGTTCCGCTCTGCAGCGGCCCCGGCGTCGTGGGAGGCGGGTTATAGGCGGGTTGGCCGAGCCCGGCAAGCGCTTTTTTCACCGGTGAATGATTTTTCCGAATTCGGCCTTCGGATCAGGCGCGGACGGGCTCGGCCCGCCGGCGACCGGACGACTGGGGTGCGAAGCCGTCGCGCAGGAAGCGTTCGAGTTCAAGTTCCTGGGCGCTCTTCGGCACCTGATCGATCGGACGGACATCGCAGCGCCCGTTCGCAGCAACCACGCGGAGCAGCATGGCGGCGGCATGTCGCGGATTCTGACGGTTGCTCATCCCAATCGCTTCCCTTGTCATCGGGGCGCGGGCACCCGAAGGGCCGACGCCACAATCCTGATTTTAATTGATCGTGATGTTTTTGCCATAGCTTTTCGCACCATCGCCGAAAGAAAGTGGCGGCGGGGCTAAACGACGGGAATCACAGGAAAAAGCATGGCCCAGGCTGGACTTGGCCGTGTGAGAAAAAGAAGACGGGCGATTTGTGAATCGCCCGTCCCTATTTTATTCGAATACAAATGGCTTCTCGAACTTTCGGCGGTCAGGATTCGGGCATCGGCACGGCACAGCCGTGACGCACGGCAAGGCTCCGCAACGTCGTCCAGGTCGCCACGTCCACGGGAATGCCGTTGGCCCGGCGTTCGGCCTGCGCCTCGCGCTCCGGGTCGCCGGGGGCCATGACGCGGGCGCCGGGCCGGGTGGGCTGGGCGCGCAGGTCGGCCAGGAACTCGGCCACGCGGGCGTTGAACAGAGCCAGGGGCTGGAACAGCTCCGGCTTCAGGATGATGAAGAAGTGGCCGAGGGAGACCGGCTGCGACTCCTCCGTCCCTGTGAAGGGAGGAAGCGCCGCGCCATGGGCCATGCCGGTGAAGGCCGAGCAAAGGATGTCGACCATCGCCGCCAGCCCGGCGCCCTTATAGCCGAACTCCGTCCCGCCGAGCGGCATCAGGGCCACCGCCCGGTGGGGATCGGTGGTAACGGCGCCCTCCCCGTCCACCGCCACCTCGGGCGGCAGCGGCTGGCCGGAGGCCCGGCGCAGGAAGACGCGGTTCTGCGGGATGCTGCTGGTCGCCATGTCGAGCAGCATCGGCTCCTCCCCCTCCACCGGCAGGGCGAAGCTGATGGGGTTGGTGCCGTTGAAGGGCTTCACCCCGCCATGCGGCACGACGATGGCGTCGGAGTGGGTCATGCCGATGGCCGCGAACCCCTGTTTCGCCGCCGCCAGCGTGTAGCAGCCGGTCGCCCCGTGGTGGGAGGAGCGGGCCACGGCCACCGCCGCGATGCCCGTCTCCCGCGCCATGGCGATCCCCTCCTCCACCGCGCGGTAGCTGGCGAGGTGGCCGAAGCCGTCGTCGGCGTCGAGATGCCCGACCGCGGCGGCCTGCCGGGTGAACCGCATCTGCGGTGCGGCCTTGACCCGCCCGGAGAGCAGCGATTCGACATAGTGCGGCACCAGCCGCACCCCGTGCGTGTCGAAGGCGCGGGCCGAGGCGTCCACGGTCGCGCGGGCCACCGCGGCGGCGCCGTCCGGGCGGGCACCGGCCCGCTCCAGAAGCTCCGTCACGAAGCGTTCAAGCTCCGGACGCCGGACCCGGACCTGCTCGAACGTCTCCATGGCTCAGACCGGGAGCTGGCGCATGGAGGCCACGGCGGTCATCACGCCGCGGATTTCCGCCAGACCGCGCAGCCGGCCGATGGCCGGATAGCCGGGGTGGGTCTTCTTGCCCACGTCGTCCAGCAGTTCGTGGCCGTGGTCGGGGCGGAAGGGGATGCGCCAGTTCGGATTGCCGGCGTCCTTGCGGCGCTTCTGCTCCTCCAGCAGGCTGGTGACGACCGACACCATGTCCACGTCGCCGCCCAGATGCTCGGCTTCCTGGAACGAGCCGTCGGCTTCCTTCTTCACGTTGCGCAGATGAGCGAAAGTGACCTTCGGGGCGAAGCGCTTCACCATGGCCGGCACGTCGTTGGCCGCCCCCGCACCCAGCGAGCCGGTGCAGAAGGTGATGCCGTTGGCCTCCGAATCGATGACGTTGACGATGAAGTCCAGGTCGTCCTGGTTGCTGACGATGCGCGGCAGGCCCATCAGCGGGCGCGGCGGGTCGTCGGGGTGGATGCACATGCGGATGCCGACCTCCTCCGCGGTCGGGATGACCTCGCGCAGGAAGCGGGCCAGCGTTTCGCGCAAGGCCCCGTGGTTCATGCCCTTGTAGCGGTCCAGCATCTTGCGCAGGCCCGGAATGTCGTAGCGGTCGAAGGCGCCCGGCAGGCCGGCCATGATGTTGGCGAGCAGCTTCTTCTTGTCGTCCTCCGACGCCTTGTCGAACCAGGCGCGGGCGCGGGCCAGCACCTCGGGCGAGTGGTCGTCCTCGGCGCCCGGACGCTCCAGCATGAAGACGTCGAAGGCGGCGTGCTCATGGGCGTTGAAGCGCAGCGACGTGCCGCCGCCCGGCACCGGCGCGGCGAGGTCGGTGCGGGTCCAGTCGAGCACCGGCATGAAGTTGTAGCAGACCGTCGTCACCCCGCAGGCCGCGAGGTTGCGCAGCGACTGGCGGTAGTTGTCGAACAGCGGCGTCAGGTCGCCCTCGCCGATCTTGATGGATTCATGGACCGGCAGGCTTTCCACCACGCTCCAGCGCAGGCCCAGCGACGGGTCGGCGGCGATCATCGCCTTGCGCTTCTCGATCTCCTCGACCGACCAGACCACGCCGTAGGGGATCTGGTGCAGGGCCGTGACGATGCCGGTGGCGCCGGTCTGGCGGATGTGGTTGAGCCGGATCACATCGTCCGGGCCGAACCAACGCCAAGTCTGTTCCATGAACTGCTCCTTAAAGAAGAGTGTGCCGGTTCCGGCATGTCTTGATGGGAATTGTGTGGAGGGCGCCTCAGCCCGCCGTCGAGCGCACGACCGCGCGGGCGCCTTCGGCGTAGAGCCGGCGCAGCGCGTCGGTCACCGCGCCGGTGAAGCGCGGGTCGCGCGGCAGGTCGTCGCCGAAGACGGCGCTCAGCCCGAACAGGGCGGGCGCCAGACGATCGGCCACCGGCCCCGCCTCCGCCGCCAGCTCGGCGAGCTTTACCGCCATGGGGTCGCGCACGTCGATGGGGCGGCCCGCCTCGTCGGTGCCCGAGACGTAGCGCATCCATGCCGCCACCCCCAGCGCCAGCCGGTCGATGGGCGCCCCGGCGGCCAGCCGGTCGCGGATGGTGCCGAGCAGCCGCTGCGGCAGCTTTTGCGTGCCGTCCATGGCGATCTGCCAGGTGCGGTGGCGCAGGGCCGGGTTGCGGAAGCGCTCGATCAGCGCGTCCTTGTAGTGGCCGAGGTCGGCGCCGGGCGGCATGTGCAGCGTCGGCCCGGCCTCCTCGTCCATCAGGCCGCGGATCAGCCGGACGAAGGCCGGATCGGCCATGGTGTCGGACACCGTCTCGTAGCCGGCGAGATAGCCGAGATAGGCGAGCGTGGAGTGGCTGCCGTTCAGCAGGCGCAGCTTCATCGTCTCATAGGGATGGACGTCGGGGACCAGTTCCGCCCCTTCCAGCTCCCAGGCGGGGCGCCCGGTGGGGAAGCGGTCCTCGATCACCCACTGGCTGAAGGGCTCGGTCACCACCGGCCAGGAGTCGCGCAGGCCCAGCCCGTCCGACACGCGGTCGCGGTCGGCGTCGGTGGTGGCCGGCACGATGCGGTCCACCATGCTGTTCGGGCAGGCCACGTTGTCGGCGAACCAGCGCCCCAGCGCCGGGTCGCGCAGTTCGGCGTAGCGGCGCAGGATGCCCGCCGCGGTGTCGCCGTTGCTGGGCAGGTTGTCGCAGCTCAGCACCGTGAAGGGGTCCACCCCGGCGGCGCGGCGGCGGATCAGAGCCTCCACCAGGAAGCCGGGCACACTGCGCGGGCGTTCCGGGCTGGCGAGGTCGTGAACGATGTCCGGATGGGCCTCGTTCAGCGCGCCGGTGGCCGGATCGTGGCAATAGCCCTTTTCCGTGACGGTCAGGGTCACGACGCGGACGGAGGGGCGGGTCAGCCGCTCCAGCACCGCGGCGGGGTCTTCCGGAGCAACCAGCAGTTCGGTGACCGAGCCGACCACCCGCAGCCGCTCCCCCTCGGCGTCGCGCACGGCGACGGTGTAAAGCCCGCCCTGCGGTTCCAGGGCGTCGCGCGTGTCGGGGCTGCGCAGGCTGACCCCGGCGATGCCCCAGGGGCCGAAATTGCGGGCCAGGGCGGCGTCGGTGTAGACGGCCTGATGGGCGCGGTGGAAGGCGCCGATGCCCAGATGGACGATGCCGGTGGTCAACGCGGCACGGTCATAGCCGGGGCGCTGCACGCCGGGGCGCAGCGAGGGCAGCGTGTCGGGGCTCAGACGCATGGAACACTCCGCATGAGGGCTCTATTTCTCGAAGAAGTGGCTGTTGGTCCGGGCGATCTCGTCCACCGCGGCGAAGACGGTGCGCAGGTGGGAGCGCATGGCCTCCTCCGCGCCGTCGGGGTCGCGGGCGGCGACGCGGTCCACGATGCTCTGGTGCTCGCCGACGATCTTCGCCGCCCAGCCTTCGCTGCGCAGCGACAGGAAGCGCACGCGGTCGAGCTGCGCCTTGACGGCGACCAGCAGGTCCCACACCGCCGGACGCCCGGCGATGCGCGCCAGCTCGGCGTGGGTGGCCTCGTCCAGGGCGAAGAACTCGGCATGACGGTCGGGGGACATCGCCGCGCGGTGGCGGTCGAGAAGGCCGGTGAGGGTGGCGACGTCCGCGCCCTCCGCCCGCTCGGCGGCCAGACGCACGGTCCGGCATTCCAGAGTCTCGCGGATGAACTGGCTGTCGGACACCGCGCCGAGTTGGATCGGCGCCACGAAGGTGCCGACCTGCGGCACGATGCGCAGAAACCCCTCGTCGGCCAGCCGGCGGAACGCCTCGCGCACCGGGGTGCGGCTGACGCCATAGCGGGCGGCCACGCGGGTTTCCGAAATCCCCTCACCGGGACGAATCTCCCCCGACAGCACGGCGGCGCGCAGAGCGTCGTAGACGCCATGGAGGCGGGGGCCGCGGATGTCGGTGGGGGCGGATGCGGCGGAGGTCGGCGTGTCGGTCATGGCGTCCATCGCGTCAACTTGCATACTAGTATGCCATTGCGGACGGAGGCTGGCAAGGGGGTGGTGGTGGACGCGGGGCAACTATAGAACCGAAACCCAGCGGGCCAGTTTGGCTTAACCAAAGCCGAAAACACCTGAAGCAGCTTTATTTTGCCGCGAACCAGAATTCTACAGCATAGGTTTTATATGAATTAGTAAAACTATAAATATAAAAAATAGCAGATAGACACAAAAAGAGCATAGCAGCAAGCCCCAGACGTCGATCTGAAAACTTATCATTATGGATATCAAAAAAATCTTAAAAAATCAGCCTTGATTTCAAAAAAGTTCTTCTTCTTGCTCAACTTCGAATGAGTTTAGTTTCTCTTGCTAGCTGATACCTTTCGAGTGGCGTCAATCACAATAATTTCTGAAGCTCGCTCTCCATTTTTAATACGCTCATCTCGTATACGATTTATCTCAGTCAATTTATTACCCAGATCTCCGTAGTTAATAACGACAAAAATACCAAAATCGGTCTGCGATGCATTTTTATAAAACTCCAATTGCTTCTCGTATCCATGAACAACTGTACCACCCGATCTTTTCATCTCAACCAGCACTCGCGCCATATAGCCGTTCGAAAATTTAAAATCAATTGGACCTCCACCCATATTTGCCTCCGGCGAAATATCGATATCGTTCGCCTTACAAAATGAATCGGCAATTGCATAGTAAATGAGCTGAGAAGCACGCTCTTTTTTAGGTTTATTATCGATCCATAGCTCCTCCCACAGGTTTCCTGCTTCCACATGTTGCTTAAACTGGACAATGGTATCTCTAACTACCCGCATAATTTCATTTGGGCCAAGTTTTAAATCATACGGCATTGCCTGCTTCAGGCTCGAAAAACCGTCCGCGATGATTTCTTTGAGTCGGTAATAGCCGAGCGCATCCAAGTTTGGATCGTAATTTGTAACATTTTCCTTTACGGCCTTGAGAAAAAAGTCGAAATCAGTTGATGACAAGAGGGCTGCACTCCGAAGCGCACGCTTGCGCTCAACTACGGTTGGCTGAATGATCCCTCCTAAAAAGTGGTTAACTCTATCGCGTATGCGTGCATTCTCCATCGCAGCACGCTCAATATCCGACCAGTCATTGGCAATCGGAAGATCGCGCACAATGTCCTCTGGAACGAGTATGATCGGTATCGCTCGGCCGTTTTTGGCAACAAATTTTGGGAGCCAAATATCAGAAACTTCGAACATAAATAATGGGATTTTGTGCGCTCGGCAAAAATCCGCCGTTATCTCTGCTAAATCATCAATAATAACCGTTGTCGTTATATCGCTAATGGTATCAGGGCCAACATTCTCTTCAAAGAAGCCCATTAGTGAAATCATCTCCGGGTCTTCCACCCCTAGATCGACGATCTCCTTACTCGTGCGGAGAATTGACTCACGAATGTCCTCTGGACGAGAACTGCCCGAGCGACCGCTACCACCAAAACCCAACCCATTCTCAGGTGGCTCACGCAAGCTGAGTTGGCGCCGCGCCCCCTTCCAGGCTACATCGTTCTCCGCCCTGGAGATGGCGAGCATACGTACCAGTATTTCGAAATGCTTTCGGAACCGAGCAACTGCTACCGCATTGATTATTTTGTTGCTAGATTTCTCCAATAGAACTGGATCTATAAATAACGGGATATCAACGTCTAGAAACGGATTAATGAGTCCAGCGTCCGCCAAAGCTTGTGGCGGAACGCCAAAATACGTCGAAAACAGGATTGGATTCTGAACACGAGCCATTTATCGAGTGTATCTGAAAATGATATTAAACTCAAGATGCAAATTTGTTATTCTTATTATCCTAAATCAGGAAAAATTATGGCTCTATTCCCGTTATCCGTTTAACGGCGGACCACCTTATATCGCTGTTGGGGAATAATTCCAATTGCCTTAAAATTGGGAGGCAAAGAAGAATGGATGCCCGTCGTTCCACAGACGACCTGCGTCCGATTCTAACGCGAAGCGAAAAGGCGGCACGCCGCTCCCTTCACCCACGACATCGCCAAATCTCTCCCATCCTCAACGACTATCATCTCTTTGCATCCCCAGAGTTCCTTGAAATCCCCTCCACCCAACCTCCCACCCCCTAAAAAATGTTCACCCCATCCCCAAAATCAGGCTTGCGCGCCACGCTGATATATTAATATGCTCTTCCTCAAGGAACAGCACGGAACGGCCCTCTATGGGGGCACAGGCCGGCGAATAGGGAGGACTACGATGGTTTCGACCTCCAGGCCCGCCCTGGACGCTCAACCGCCCGGAACCGCTCCGGGGACCTTGTCCGGGAAGGGGCTTGGAACCGGCCCGGGAACCGTAAAGGAACCGCGCCTGTCCGCCCGCGCAACGGCCACCACGGAAATCTACCGGTCGCTGCGCGGGGACATCGTGGCCATGAGGCGCAAACCGGGTGAACCCATCGTGGAGAAGCATGTCGCGGAGTCCTTCGGTGTCAGCCGCACCCCGGTGCGCGAGGCTCTGCTGCGGCTGGCCGACGACGGGCTGGTCGAGATCTTCCCGCAGTCCGGAACCTTCGTCTCCCGCATCCCGGTCAACGCCCTTCCCGAAGCGGTGGTGATCCGCACCTCGCTGGAATGCACCGCGGTCCGCTACGCCGCCGTCCGTGCCGCGCGCAGTCAGATCGCAGCGCTGCGAGCCAACATCCTGCTTCAGCAGGAAACGGCGGCGGCGGGCGATCTCGACGGCTTCCACGAGACCGATGAGGAATTCCACCGCCTGATTTCCGAGATCGCCGGCTATCCCGGCCTGTGGAACCTGGCCCAGCACGTGAAGATGCAGGTGGACCGCTACCGCCGCCTGACCCTGCCGGAGCCGGGCCGCATGCCCCACGTGATGGCCGAACACAGCGCCATCGTGGACGCCATCGCCGGGCGCGACCCGGCCCAGGCGGAGCGGCTCATGGCCGCCCATCTCGGCGCGATGTTGCAGTCCCTCCCGAACGCCCAGGGCGCCAACCCCTTCTTCTTTTCCGGCGCGCAGCCGGAAGGCCCTTCGAAGACAGCAGGAACGACGACGTGAAGGACGCCGCCATGACCAACCCCTTCGACCTGTCGGGCAGGACCGCGCTGGTCACCGGCGCCAACAGCGGCATCGGCCAGGGCATAGCCGTCGCGCTGGCGCGGGCCGGGGCCGACATCGCCGTCGCCGGGCGCACCCCGCCGGACGAGACGCGGGCGCTGGTCGAAGGGCTGGGCCGCCGCTTCGTCGCGATTCCCGCCGACTTCTCCAGCCTCGCCCCGATCCCCGCCCTGATGGAAGAGGCGGTCGGCACGCTGGGCCGGTTGGACATCCTGGTCAACAACGCCGGGCTGATCCGCCGCGCCGATCCGCTGGACTTCACCGAGGCCGATTGGGACGCGGTGATGGACGTGAACCTGAAGTCGGTCTTCTTCCTTTGCCAAGCCTTCGGGCGCTATGCCATCGGCCAGGGGCGCAAGGGCAAGATCATCAACATCGCCTCCATGCTGTCCTTCCAGGGCGGCATCCGCGTGCCCTCCTACACCGCCTCCAAGAGCGGCGTGGCCGGCC
>JAEYPE010000147.1 GCA_023411035.1 Pseudomonadota bacterium | reverse complement strand
TGCAGCACGATGGCCGAGGTGCTCTGCTCCGGATGGAGCTGGAACTCGTCGGACATCTCCACGCCGATCCGCCCGGCGTCGAGGAGCTTCAGAAGCTGCTCCTGGTCGGCGAGGTTCGGGCAGGCCGGATAGCCGAAGCTGTAGCGGCTGCCGCGGTAAGCCTGCTGGAGCAGCTTCTCCTTGTCGCGGCTGTCCTCGGCGCCGTAGCCCAGTTCCGAACGGATGCGGGCGTGGACATACTCCGCCATGGCCTCGGTCATCTCCACCGACAGGCCGTGCAGGTAGAGATAGTCCTGATAGCGGTTCTCCGCGAACCACTCCCGCGCCACGTCGGCGCAATGCTGGCCCATGGTGACGATCTGGAGGCCCAGCACGTCACGCTCGGGGTCGTTCACGTCGCGCAGGAAGTCGGCGATGCATTCCCCATCCTCCTTGGCCTGACGCGGCAGTGTGAAGCGGGCGGCCTCGGTCGTCCCGTCCTCCTGGAACAGGATCACGTCGTTGCCGTCCGCCGCCGCCTTCCAATAGCCGTAGACCGCCTGCGGCCGCAGGATCTCCTCCTTCGCCGCGATCTGGAGGATGCGGTCGAGCACCGGGCGAAGCTCCTTCTTCGCCCACTCCTTGAACTCCTCGAAGGACTTGCCGTCCTTCCGGTAGCCCCACTGGAGCTGGTAGAGCATCCGCTCGTTCAGGTAGGTCACCAGCGTCTTCAGCGGCACATGCTCGATGACCTTCGGCCCCCAGAAGGGCGGGGTCGGCACCGGCACGCCTTCGGCCAGACGGGCGCGGCGGGCGCGGGCGGCGTCCTTGTCCACCGGGCCGGCGGCGGCGCTGGTCGCCTGCCCCAGCACGCGGCGGCGGTTCACCGCCCTGCCCGCCCGCTTGGCCTGCTGGATGGCAAGCTGCTGGTCGAAGCTGCCGCCCACCACCTGATCCATCAGCGTCAGCCCGTCGAAGGCGTCTCCCGCATAGGCCACGCGGCCCGAGCCGTAGGAGGCCACGCAGTCCGTCTCCACATAGGCGCGGGTCAGGGCGGCGCCGCCGAGCAGCACCGGAACCTCCAGCCCCTCGCGGCTCATCTCCTCCAGATTCTCGCGCATGACGACGGTGGACTTCACCAGCAGGCCGGACATGCCCACGGCGTCGGCCTTGTGCTCCTTCGCCGCCTGGATGATGGCGCCGACCGGCTGCTTGATGCCCAGATTGACGACCTTGTAGCCGTTGTTGGTCAGGATGATGTCCACGAGGTTCTTGCCGATGTCGTGGACGTCGCCCTTCACCGTCGCCAGAACCAGCGTACCCTTCTGCTGGCCCTCGATCTTCTCCATGTGCGGCTCCAGCCAGGCGACGGCGGCCTTCATGGTCTCCGCGGACTGGAGCACGAAGGGAAGCTGCATCTTGCCGGCGCCGAACAGCTCGCCCACCACCTTCATGCCGTCGAGCAGGTAGGTGTTGATGATCTCCAGCGGGGGATGGGTCTTCATCGCCTCGGCGAGATCGTCTTCCAGGCCGGTGCGGTCGCCGTCGACGATGCGCTCCTTCAGCCGTTCCTCGACCGTCTCGGCGCGGGCCTTCTTCTTGGCGTCCGCCGCCTTGCGGCCCTCGAACAGGGCGATGAAGGACTGGAGCGGGTCGTAGCCTTCCGCACGGCGGTCGAAGATCAGGTCCTCGGCGGTCTTGACCTCCTTTTCGGGAATCTGGTGCAGCGGCATGATCTTCGACACATGGACGATGGCGCCGGTCATGCCGCGCTTCACCGCATGGTCGAGGAAGACCGAGTTCAGGACGTGCCGCGCCGCCGCGTTCAGACCGAAGGAGACGTTGGACAGACCGAGGATGATCTGGCAGCCCGGCATCTCCTTCGCGATGGCCTCGATGCCTTCCAGCGTCCAGATGGCCAGCTTGCGGTCGTCCTCGTTGCCGGTGGCGATGGTGAAGGTCAGCGGGTCGAACAGCAGGTCGTGGGCCGGCAGGCCGTATTCGTTGACCGCCAGATCATAGAGGCGCTTGGCGATGGCGAGCTTGCGCTCCGGCGTCTTCGCCATGCCCTCCTCGTCGATGGTCAGCGCGATCACCGCCGCACCGAACTTCTTGGCGAGCGCGAGCCGCTTGCGGGCCGGCTCCTCCCCGTCCTCGAAGTTGATGGAGTTGATGATGGCCTTGCCGCCGTAGAGCGCCAGCGCCTTCTCCAGCACGATGTATTCGGTGGAGTCGATGACCAGAGGTGCTGTGACCGAGCCGGAGAAGCGCTGGACGACCGCCTGCATCTCCGCCACCTCGTCGCGCCCGACGAAGGCGGTGCAGACGTCCAGCGTGTGCGACCCCTCCTTCACCTGCTCGCGAGCCATCTCGACGCAGCCGTCCCAGTCGTTCTTCTCCTGAAGCTCCCGCCACTTCTTGGAGCCGTTGGCGTTGCAGCGCTCGCCGATGGCGAAGAAGGCGTTCTCCTGCCGCAGCGTGACCTGGGAGTAGAGCGAGGCGACCGACGGCACCCAATGGACCGTGCGGCCCTTCGGGTTCGGGCGGTGCGAGCCCGCCGGGGCCAGCTTGCGCAGCATCTGGTTGGCCGCCGCGATGTGCGGGACGTTGGTGCCGCAGCAGCCGCCGACGAGGTTCACCCCGTCCTCGGTCACGAAGCGCTCCAGCCAATGGGCGAAGTCCTCGGCGCGCAGCGGGTAGTGGGTCTTGCCGTCCACCAGTTCCGGCAGGCCGGCGTTCGGCTGCACGGAGACGAGGCCCGGCCAGTTCTGGGTCAGCCACTTCACATGCTCGCTCATCTCCAGCGGGCCGGTGGCGCAGTTCAGACCCATCAGCGGCACGTCGAGCGACTGGATCACCGTGGCCGCCGCGGCGATGTCCGTGCCGACCAGCAGCGTGCCGGTGGTCTCCACCGTGACCTGCACGAAGACCGGCGTGTCGGACCCGGCCTCGGCGCGTGCGCGCTTGATGCCGTTGACCGCCGCCTTGATCTGCAACGGGTCCTGGCAGGTCTCCACCAGGATGGCGTCGGCCCCGCCGGCGATCAGGCCCGCCGCTTGGACGAAGAAGCTGTCCTCAAGCTCCTGATAGGGAATATGCCCCAGGCTGGGCAGCTTGGTGCCCGGCCCGACCGAGCCGATGACGAAACGCGGCTGGCCGTCCTTGAAGCTCTCCGCCGCCTCGCGCGCCAGCTCGACGGCGCGCTGGTTGATCTCGAACGCCTTATCGGAGATGCCGAACTCGCCCAGCGTCACCGGGGAGGCGCCGAAGGTGTCCGTCTCCACCATGTCCGCCCCGGCCTCGTAATAGCCGCGGTGGATCTCCCGCACGATGTCCGGGCGCGACAGCGGCAGGATGTCGGTGCAGTTCTCGTGCCCCCAGTAATCCTTCTCCACGTCGAGATCGAGCGCCTGGATGCGGCTGCCGAACCCGCCGTCGCAGAGAAGGACGCGGTCGCGGAGAGTGTCGAGAATGTGCGGCATGGGAAGGTTCGGGTCCGTTGCGTAAGGAAGGTCGGGCGGAAGGAAGGTCGGGCGGAAAGGTTCAGGAAATCAGGGTTCTATTCAAGACCGTGGCGGTTCGCCGGCCACCAGTCCTCGTTCAGAAGCTGGTCGAAGCCGTAGGGGCATTCCGGCGGAAGCTCCCGCTCCTCGACGCGGTCCTGGCCGAGCCCGTCGGTGGCGAAGCCTCGCCCACGGCGGAAGGCCAGCGCGAGATCCACATGGCCCTTCAGGCTGGGGCTGTCGGCGAGCACATCGGCGGCGGCGGCCCGCTGTTCGCGCACGGATTTCCGCCAGCCGCTGCGCGGGTCCGCAGCCGGGGAAAATTCCAGTTTCAGAAGATGCTCGATGATGCGGGCAAGGTGGCTGTTGATCGCCCGCCGGTCGTTCCTGCCCATGTCCTCGATTTCCTCAGCCACATGGTCCCAATCGATGGGCGTGTTCAGGCGTTCGCGGGCGGCTTCGCGGAGAAGGCGGGCCTGTTCCCGGGTCCAGGCATAGAAGTCGTCGTCGTATCCGATCCGGCTGTCCATGGCCATTCCTCCGCGACCGCGATCATCCGCAACACCCTAGCACAGGGGCGCGGTCAGGATACCGCCGCCTGCTTCGCCTTCACACCCAGCATCCGACAGATGGCGACCGTCAGGTCCGACCGGTTCAGGGTGTAGAAGTGGAACTCCTTGATGCCCTGGGCCTGGAGTTCCTGACACTGCTCAGCCGCCATGGTCGCGGCGACGAGTTGGCGGGTTTCCGGGTCGGAATCCAGCCCTTCGAAGGTTTCGGCGTAGCGCGCCGGCATCGCGGCCCCGCACTTGCCGGCGAACTCCACCGCTCGGGCGAAGTTGGTGATCGGCAGGATGCCGGGCACGATCGGCACGGTGATGCCGGCGGCGGCGCAGCGGTCCAGGAAGCGGAAATAGGCGTCGTTGTCGAAGAAGAACTGGGTGATCGCCCGCGTCGCCCCGGCGTCCACCTTGCGCTTCAGGTTGTCCAGGTCGAACTGCGCGCTCGGCGCCTCCGGGTGGGTTTCCGGATAGGCGGCGACGGAGATCTCGAAATCGGCGACCTTCCTCATCCCCGCCACCAGATCGGCGGCGTAGGCGTAGCCGCCGGGATGCGGGACATAGCGACCGCCCACCCCGCCCTCGGTTTCCGGCGGGTCGCCGCGCAGGGCCACGAGGTGGCGGATGCCGGCGTCCCAATAGGTGCGGGCGATGGCGTCGATCTCGTCGCGCGTCGCGCCCACGCAGGTGAAGTGGGCGGCGGCGGGAATGCCCGTCTCCTTCTGGATGCGGGTCACCGTGTTGTGCGTGCGCTCGCGCGTCGAACCGCCGGCACCGTAGGTCACCGACACGAAGGACGGGCCGAGCGGGGCCAGGCGCTGGATCGCCTGCCACAGGCTCTGTTCCATCTTCTCCGTCTTGGGCGGGAAGAATTCGAAGCTGACCGACGGGATGCCGGACGTCATGGCTGGGCTCCGCTGATGGAGAGGATGGAGGAATTGGCCGGGGATGCGCCCTTCGCGGCGCGCACCGCCGGCCAGATGGATACGGTAAGCGGCTCGCCGGGCAGATGCACCACGGCGCCGCACTCAAGTCCGGACTGGCGGCACCACGAGGCCACCTCCGCGTCGGAGAAGCCCAGGCGGCGGTGCGCGTGCTCCGCGCGCAGGGATTCCAGCGCGTGCGGGGCGAAATCGACGACCAGAAGCAGCCCGCCGGGCCGCAGCACCCGCGCCGCCTCGGTCAGGAGATCGGCCGGAGCCTCCGCGAAATGCAACACCTGATGGATGACCGCCGCGTCGAAGGAACCGGACGGAAAGGGCAACTGGTACATGTCCGCCTGCCGGACGTGGCAGTGGCGAAGCGCGGTGTCCTCCAGCTTGGTGCGGGCGATGGACAGCATCTCGCGCGACTGGTCCACGCCGACCGCACGCCGGGCGCGCGGCCCCAGAACCTCCAGCATGCGGCCCGTGCCGGTGCCGATGTCCAGAAGATCCCCGATGCCGTCGGCGGGAATCAGGCGCAGCAGCGCCTCCTCCA
>JAEYPE010000130.1 GCA_023411035.1 Pseudomonadota bacterium | reverse complement strand
CCGCAACTGCGCCCTCAACATCATCCGGAAATCAGGCACCAAGCCAAAGCCCGCTCGCGAAGCTTTCGCCGCGAACCCCAAGGCCGCTATTCGAGCCGTCAGGAGCGCCTGAATTGAATTGCCCTGGCCTTTCCATAGGGCCTGTCCACACCGCCATTGCGCGCATCGTCCGTCCGCCCTATGTTCCGCCCCAAACCAGGGCTCCGGGCACCGATGACTGACCTTTCGCACATCCGCAATTTCTCGATCATCGCGCACATCGACCACGGCAAGTCGACCCTTGCCGACCGTCTGATCCAGCAGTGCGGCGGCCTCGATTCGCGCGAGATGCGCGAACAGGTGCTCGACAGCATGGACATCGAGCGCGAGCGCGGCATCACCATCAAGGCGCAGACCGTCCGCCTGCTCTACAAGGCCAAGGACGGGCAGCAGTACACGCTGAACCTGATGGACACGCCGGGCCACGTCGACTTCGCCTACGAGGTCAGCCGCAGCCTCGCCGCCTGCGAGGGGTCGATCCTGGTGGTGGACGCCTCCCAGGGCGTGGAGGCGCAGACGCTCGCCAACGTCTATCAGGCGATCGACAACAACCACGAGATCATTCCCGTCCTGAACAAGATCGATCTGCCCGCGGCGGAGCCCGACCGCGTGAAGCAGCAGATCGAGGACGTGATCGGCCTGGACGCCTCCGACGCCGTGGAGATTTCGGCCAAGACCGGTCTGAACATCGACGCCGTGCTGGAAGCCGTGGTCGAGCGCCTGCCGCCGCCCAAGGGCAACGCCGACGCGGAGCTGAAGGCCCTGCTGGTCGATTCCTGGTACGACCCGTATCTCGGCGTGGTCATCCTGGTGCGCGTGGTGGACGGGCGGCTGAAGGTCGGCCAGAAGGTCCGCTTCATGTCCACCGGCAGCGCGCACGAGGTGGACCGCGTCGGCGTCTTCACCCCGAAGGCGCTGCTGACCGGCGAACTGGGGCCGGGCGAGATGGGCTTCATCACCGCGGCCATCAAGGACATCACGCTGACCAAGGTCGGCGACACCATCACCGAGGACCGCAAGCCCGCCGCCGAACCGCTGGCCGGTTTCAAGCCCTCCATCCCCGTGGTGTGGTGCGGCCTGTTCCCGGTGGACGCCGCCGACTTCGAGCGGCTGCGCGACAGCTTGGGCAAGCTGAAGCTGAACGACGCCAGCTTCCATTACGAGGCCGAAACGTCGGCGGCGCTGGGCTTCGGCTTCCGCTGCGGCTTCCTCGGCCTGCTGCATCTGGAGATCATCCAGGAGCGGCTGGAGCGCGAGTTCAACCTGGACCTGATCACCACCGCCCCGTCGGTGGTCTACAAGCTCCATATGACCGACGGCACGGTGCGGGATCTGCACAACCCGGCGGACATGCCGGACGTGATGAAGATCGACCGCATCGACGAGCCGTGGATCAAGGCCACCATCATGCTGCCCGACGAGTATCTGGGCGGCGTGCTCCAGCTCTGCACCGAGCGGCGCGGCCAGCAGATCGAGCTGACCTACGCCGGCGCCCGCGCCATGCTGGTCTACCGCCTGCCGCTGAACGAGGTGGTCTTCGACTTCTACGACCGCCTGAAGTCGATCAGCCGCGGCTACGCCAGCTTCGACTACCAGATGGACAGCTACGAGGAAGGCGACCTCGTGAAGATGTCGATCCTGGTGAACGCCGAGCCGGTTGACGCCCTGTCGATGATCGTCCACCGTTCCCAGTCGGAGCGCCGCGGGCGCCAGCTCTGCGAGCGGCTGAAGGAGCTGATTCCGCGCCAGCTCTTCAAGATCGCCGTGCAGGCGGCCATCGGCGGCAAGATCATCGCCCGCGAGAGCATCGGCGCGCTGCGCAAGGACGTGACGGCCAAGTGCTATGGCGGCGACATCAGCCGCAAGCGCAAGCTGCTGGACAAGCAGAAGGAAGGCAAGAAGCGCATGCGCCAGTTCGGCCAAGTCGAAATTCCGCAGAGCGCCTTCATCGCCGCCCTCAAGATGGGCGACGAGTAGGCGTTCAGGCTTCGCCCGATGCGACATGAAAAGGGGGGCGGGTCCGGAAAGGCCCGCCCCCTTTCGATGCCGGCGCCCACAAAAAGTCGAATGACTCCCCGCGCGGAATCGCCTATCACCCCGATCAGGCTTCCGAACGGATAATGTACTGTGACGCGCACTGTCATGTTTGGCCTGCCCGCCGCGGCGATCGTCGCCGGCCTTCTCGCAGGCTGCGCCCCGAACTACTCCCCGAACACCTACGCCGCCAGCGCAACGCAGCAGGCGAACAAGGTGGAGCGGGCGGTGGTCATCGGGTTCCGTCAGGTCAAGATCAGCACCAACGGCACCATCGGCGCCGTCACCGGCGGGGCGGCGGGCGGCGTTCTGGGGTCGCAATCCGGCACGTTCGGCATCAATTCGGCGCTGGGTGCGGTCGGCGGCACGGCCATCGGCAGCCTGCTCGGCACCTCGATCGAGCATGTGACCGGCGACACCACGGGCTGGGAATACATCGTCCGCAAGCCGGACGGCGAGTTGCTGTCGCTGACGCAGAAGGAAGAGAAGCCCATCGAGATCGGGCAGAAGGTGCTGGTCATCACCGGCAGCCAGGCCCGCATCGTCGCCGACTATTCCGCGGCCCCGGACCCGGACCCCGCCCCGGCGGTGAAGGACGCGGCGAAGGAGGACGCCAAGCCCGCCGAAACGATCGAGGCGAAGGAGCTTCCCGCCCCGGTGGAGACCCCGGCACCGGCTCCGGCGGAATCGGTCCCGGACATCGGGGGGCCGGCTCCCATCCGCCTCACCCCGCCCGCGGCGGCGCCCGTTCCGGAACCGGCACCCGCCGCGGCAGCCCCTGCGGCCAAACCCGAGGACGGCGCGCCCGCCACCTGATCCCGCTCACACCACGAGAACCGCCAGCAGCAGCACCGGCAGGGCCGGCATGCGGGACAACTGGAACCGCCGGACCGGAGAATCCGCCACCGGGCGGCGCCCATCCTTCCGGTCCAGCCGCCCGGCCTCCAGCACCACCGTCCTCATCGCTTCGAACACGCCCATCGCCCTGCTTCCTTTCCAAGATCGGGCTCCAAAACCAAGCCCCAAAACCGGGGGGCACCCTGCGCCCGCGCGGAAAATCTTGGAAACGAATAGGCTTTATGATCGTCATCACAGATCGTGATGGTCCTTTCGCGCACATTGAACCTGCGCGTCCCCTCTGCTTGAATGCGCCACCATGCCGGCCAACCTCGACACCGATCTTCTGCGCGCCTTCATCGCCGTTGCCGAGGCGCGCAGCTTCACCCGTGCCGGCGACACGCTGGGCCGCACCCAGGCGGCCGTCAGCCAGCAGGTCCGCCGGCTGGAGGAGGTGGTCGGCGCCCGCGTCTTCCAGCGCGACACCAAGAGCGTCCGCCTGACACAGGACGGGGAGCTTCTGCTGACCTACGCGCGGCGGATGCTGACCCTGAACGACGAGGTGCTGGCCCTGATGCGCCGGCCCGCCACCGTCTCCAGCGTGCGCATCGGCACGCCGGACGATTACGCCACCATGCTGCTGCCCGGCGTGCTGGCCCGCTTCGCCGCCGCCTATCCCGACGTGCCGGTGGAGGTGGTCTGCGACAACAGCCCCGATCTGGTGGCGGAGATCGACAAGGGCCGCTACGACCTCGCCCTGGTCACCCGCCATCCCGACAGCCGCAGCGGCGAGCTGATCCGGCGCGAGTCGGTGGCCTGGGTCGCTCCGCCGCGCAGCGCCACGGCAACCCCCATCGAGCAGGAGGACCCGCTGCCGCTGGCCCTGTTTCCCAAGGGCTGCGTGGTGCGCGACCTCGCCGTGGCGGCGCTGGAGGGCATCGGACGCGGTTGGCGCGTCGCCTTCATCAGCAAAAGCGTGGTGGCGGTGCACGGCGCCGTTCTTGGCGGGCTGGGCGTCACCGCCATGGAGGATTGCACCATCCCGCCGGCGCTGCGCCGCCTGACCGAGTCGGACGGTTTTCCCGGCCTGCCGGACATCGACATCGCGCTGCACCGCGCCCCCGGCATGGCCGCCAAGCCGGTCCGCCTGCTGGCCGAGGCGATCCACGACCTGCTGGGCGAGCACCGGCCAGCCTGAGCCTCCTCCCTGTTCCGTGACATCCGCCCCGGCGATTGCGCGCCGGGTTGCCCCGGCGGGCCGGGCCGATGCACAATGGGCGCTCTCCCATGGGGGTAAGCCACTGTGCCCAAGCGTTCCGCCACCGCCCTCCGCACCCTGGCGCTGCGGCTGTTCCTGGCCGCGGCGGCGCTGTGCTGCGCCCCGGTGGCCGCTTCCGCGCAAAGCCCCGTCGCCATCGGCGCGCCGCTGACCGGCGAAGTGGTGCTGAACCGCGACATCGAGGTGCGCATCGGTCCCAACGCGGACGCCCGGATCGTCCAGACCCTGCCGCGCGGCAAGGCGCTGAACGCGCTGGGCACGCCGCGCGGCACCTCTTGGACGGAGGTCGCCATCGGCGGCCAGCCCATCGGCTATGTCCCCTCCGACTCGCTGGACCCGGCGCTGATGGTGTCGCGCTCCATCACCGCCGCCATGGGCGCCACCGGAGCCGGGGCCAATGCCGGCGGGTCTACCCCCGGAACCGGCAAGCCGCCGGTCATCCACCGCAGCGCCGCCGTGGTGCCGCGCAGCGCGTGGGAAATCGCCGCCCAGGCGCCGGCCCAGGGCTATGTCGTCGCCGCGGACAGCATCAAGGCGACGGAGATCCTGGACAACAAGAAGCGGCGCAGCTTCACCCTGCGCAAGGGCGACGTGGTCAGCCTGATCGACGCCGCGAACGGGCGGGTGACGCTGGGGATGCCCAGCCGATCGCGGGCGATCGCCACGACGGACGGGCTGATCGGGGTGGTCGCCCCCTACCCGCTCCCCGGCATGCCGCCGATCGAGCCGGGGCCGCTGTTCGCCGCCCGGCTCGGCGAATATGTCAGCCACGCCGAGGGGCTGCGCGCCTGGCAGGAATTCACCCATGGCCCGGGGTCGGCCTACCGCGACCTGCCGCCGATGGTCTGGCCGGTCTTCCGCGGCGCCCGAACCACCTACCAGATGGGCGTCGGTCCCTTCACCCGGACGCAGGTGGACAATGTCTGCGGCGTGCTGGCGCAGCGGTCCATGGACTGCTGGGTGATCGAGCTGGAAACCTTCTGATCCCCCGCCGGTTCGCTGCGGCAGGGCGGGAAAGCGGGCGGGAAAGCCGCGCCCAATGTAATTTATTGAGCTTTCCCGTTGAAAATGTTTCGATCGGGGCGATAGGCGTGTGCAGCCATGCCGTGTTAATCTTTCTCGCCTCCCGCCCGATCCGCATCAGGCTTTCCCCATGACCGACTCCGACGACGAGTTCCTTTTTCTGGACGACCAGGAGGGCGACGGCGAAACCGGGTCGCCGGGCACCGGGAACCGGTGGAAGATGATGATCGTGGACGACGAGCCGGAGGTGCACTCCATCACCAAGCTCGTGCTGGCCGATTTCGCCTACAAGGGCCGCCCCGCCCACTTCATCTCCGCCTATTCCGCCGCGGAAGCGCGGAAGATCCTGGAGCGGGAGGAGGACATCGCCATCATCCTGCTGGACGTGGTGATGGAAACCGACGACGCCGGACTGCAACTCGTCCACTACATCCGGGAGGAGCTGAAGAACCGGCACGTCCGCATCATCCTGCGCACCGGCCAGCCCGGCCAGGCGCCGGAGCGCGCGGTGATCCTCGATTACGACATCAACGACTACAAGGCCAAGACGCAGCTCACCGCCCAGCAGCTCTTCACCACCACGGTCGCCGCCCTGCGGTCCTACGAGGACATCATGGCGATCGAGATGAACCGGCGCGGGCTGGAAAAGATCATCGAGGCGTCGTCGTCCCTGTTCCAGGCGCGCTCCATGAAGCTGTTCGCCGCGGGCGTGCTGACCCAGCTTTCAGGCATTCTGGGCGTCGGGCCGGACGCCATCCTGTGCGTGCAGCGCGGCCCGGTCATCACCGGAAAGGGGAACGGGCTGTATGTGCTGGCCGGTTCCGGGCGGTTCGAGGCGCTGATCGACGAGCCGGCGGCCAACCATGTGGAACCCGCCGTGCTGGAGGAGGTGCAGCGCTGCCTGGAGACGCGCAGCAACCGCTACGCTCCCGATCACTGCACGCTCTACATCCGCACGCCGAACGACCGGGAGAATGTGGTCTATCTGACCTCCGACCGGCCCCTGTCGGACCTCGACCGTAACCTGATCCAGGTGTTCAGCCGCAAGATCTCCGTCGGTTTCGACAATCTGCATTTGTACGAACAGTTGCGCCACAGCCAGGAGCGCACCGTCATCGCCATGGCCGATCTGGCGGAGCACTGCGGTCATCCGGCGGGCCATCCCGGTCCCGAGGCCGATACCGGCCCGCGCATCGCCACGGTGACCGAGCGCATCGCCCGCCGGCTGGCCGAGGAGGGACGCTATCCCGCCGTGCTCGACACGGTGTTCCTGGAATCGGTCGGTCTCGCCGCCATTCTGCACGACGTCGGCAACGCCACGCTGGACCCGGACATTCTCGGCAAGGCCGGCCCCCTGTCGCCGGAGGAGCGGGCCGTCATGCAGGGCCACACCACCGCTGGCTGGGACCTGCTGGCCCGCGCCAGCCGCCGGTCCGACGGGCGGACGCACCTGCATCTGGGGGCGGAGATCGCCCGGTCGCATCACGAGAATTGGGACGGCACCGGCTATCCTGACCGGCTGCAAGGCGACGCCATCCCGTTGAGCGCCCGCATCGTCGCGGTGGCCGACAGCTTCGACGCCATGACCCTCGACCGCCCCTATCGCAAGGCGCTGGACCATGACGTGGCGGTGGCGGAGATCCGGCGCCTGTCCGGCAGCCGGTTCGATCCGGTGGTGGTGGACGCCTTCCTGGCGGTGTCCGACAGCCTGCGCCGCGGTTAGCTTCCGTCTCGCGGCCGCCGTCAGCCGGCGCCGCTCATCAGCGTGTCCACCATCTCCTTCAGCGGGCCGATCTGCACCGGCTTGTGCAGCAGTTGGCAACCCAGCGCGGCGGCTTCGGCCTGACGTTCCGGCGTGGTGTCGCCGGTCAGGATCAGGGCGGGCACCGGGGCGCCCACATGGGCGCGCACCATCTCCACCGCCTGGGCGCCCGTGCCTCCCGCCGGCAGGAAATGGTCGGCAAGGACCAGCCCCGGACGGCCTGCCGCCTGCGGCAACCGCTGCGCCAGTTCACCCAGCGACAGGGCGGTCAGCACGTCGTAACCCCAGGCTTCCAGAAGCAGCGCCAGCCCTTCCACGATCGACCGGTCGTCGTCCACCACGATGACCAGCCGACCGGCCTCGCCCGGCACCCCTCCGTCACCGTCCTCGCGGCCGGACGCGCCGCCGTGGCCCGCCGGACCGCCACCGGCAGCCCCGGTCATGGCGAGGGGGGGCGCAGCTTTGGGGTAGTCATTCGATAAGCTCACCATCGGGCTTTTCACCAGTGCTGAGGGCGGCGGGGCCGGGCAACCCCTCGCGCCGTTTTCGACAAAACTGCTTCAAAAAAGAATGAAAAAAATTAAAAAAGTCCAAACATCCGATTATCATCATTTCTAAAATAGCTGACATGTATGTCAGAAAGAAAACATTCCATTTCCAGAATTTACGTACACCGATGGAAAACATCCATTCAATATGGAAGCATGATTTACGAGCCCGCTTTCGTTCGCTCTATCTGATGCACCCAATCCATTCAACTCCGAAAAAGCGCATATGAGGCGCGTTCGGACGGCCTGCCCAAACGCAGGCCAATCAATGGATCGCATAACCCCCGGCGAATCCAGACGTCTCGGCTTTGGAACAACCCTTTGAACTGCCAAAACCGGCGCCCGTTCCATCCGGATGCCGAAAAACAACGGGCCCCCGCCTTGCGGCGGAGGCCCGAACTTTATTTTATGGAATTGAACCCTTTGCCGGGTCCGCAGCCATTAGGTGCGCAGGCTGCCGCCCGTGGCCTTGGCGACCGCGGCGACGATCTTCTGGCCGATGGCCTCGATCTCCGGCTCGGTCAGGGTGCGCTCGGCCGGCTGGAGCGTGACGGAGAGCGCGACGGACTTCCTGCCCTCCTCGACGTTCGTGCCCTGGTAGACGTCGAAGACCGTCACGTCCTTGACCAGCGCCTTGTCGGCGCCCTTGGCGGCGCGGACCAGCTTGTCGGCCTCCACGTCCTTGCCGACGACGAAGGCGAAGTCGCGCTCCAGCGGCTGGAAGGGCGAAAGCTGGACCAGCGGACGCGCCGTGCCGCCCTTCTTCTTGGGCAGCGGGATGGCGTCCATGAACACCTCGAAGCCGACCACCGGCCCCTTCACACCCAGCGTGCCCAGCACGGTCGGGTGGATCTCGCCGAAGCGGGCCATGACCGTGGGGCCGAGCCGCAGCACGCCCGAGCGGCCCGGATGGTACCAGCCCGGCGCGTCGGTGGTGACCTGAAGGTTCGTCACCGGGGCACCGGCGGCCTCCAGCACGGCCAGCGCGTCGGCCTTGGCGTCGAAGGCGTCCACGCCGCGTGCCTTCTCCGCCCAGTGGCGCGGCACGGCGTTGCCGGCGCGGATGCCGGCGGCCACGATGTCCTGCCCGTCCGGCGACGGCTTGCGGAAGGCCGGGCCGACCTCGAACAGGCCGACGTCGGCGTAACCGCGGTCGGCGTTGCGCCCGGCGGCCTGGATCAGGTTGCCCAGGATCGAGGGGCGCATCACGTCCAGATCCGCGCTGATCGGGTTGACCAGAGTCAGCCCTTCCCCGGCGCCGCCGAACAGCTCCGCCACCGGGCCGGCCATGAAGGACCAGGTGACCGCTTCCGACAGGCCGCGGACGGCCAGCGTGCGCTTGGCCAGACCGACGCGGCGCTGCTTCGCGCTCAGGGCCGGACGGGTCAGCACGCTGTCGCGCGGCAGCGGCGTGGCCGGGATGGCGTCGAAGCCGTGGACGCGCAGCACCTCCTCCACCAGATCGGCCTCGCCGTGGATGTCGGCGCGCCAGGAGGGCGGGACGACGCGCAGGGTGCCGTTGGCTTCCTCGCCGGTGATCTCGCAGCCCAGATCGGTCAGGATGCGGGTCTGCTCGTCGCGCGGGACATCGACGCCGCCGAGAGCGGCGACCCGGCCCGGACGCAGCGTCAGGGTGCGGCGCCACTGCGGTTCCGCGCCCGCGATCACGATGTCGGAGGCTTCGCCGCCGCAGATTTCCAGGATCAGGCGGGTGGCCCGCTCCATGCCCGACAGGACCGCCGCCGGATCGACGCCGCGCTCGAACCGGTAACGCGCGTCGGAATCGATGCCCAGGCGCCGGCCGGTCTGCGCGGTGCGCACCGGGTCGAAGTAGGCCGCCTCGACGAAGACGTTGACGGTTGCCTCGGTGCAGCCCGTGTCCTCGCCGCCGACGATGCCGGCCAGCGATTCCGCGCGCTCGTGGTCGGCGATCACGGTCATCTCGCCGTCGAGATCGTATTCCTTGCCGTTCAGCGCCTTCAGCCGCTCGCCGGGACGGGCCATGCGCACGACGACGACGCCCTTCACCTTGTCGGCATCGAAGACGTGCAGCGGGCGGGCAGCGTCGAAGGTCAGGTAGTTGGTGATGTCGACCAGAGCCGAGATCGGGCGCAGGCCAATGGCGACCAGCTTGTCGTGCAGCCACTTCGGCGACGGCCCGTTCTTCACGCCGCGGATGACGCGGCCGACGAACAGCGGGCAGGCGTCGGTGCGCTCGTTGGTCACGCTGAGCGGGCTGGGGAAGGCGCCCTTCACCGGCTCCGCGTTCAGCAGGCCGTCCGTCAGCGGCTTCAGCCTGCCCAGCCCGGCGGCGGCGAGGTCGCGGGCGATGCCGCGCACGCCGGCGCAGTCGGCGCGGTCGGGCGTCAGGCTGATGTCGATGACCGGGTCGCCGAGGCCGGCATAGTCGGCATAGGCCACGCCGACCGGCGCGTCGTCCGGCAGTTCGATGATGCCGTTGTGCTCTTCCGACAGCTTCAGCTCGCGTTCGGAGCACATCATGCCGTTGGATTCGACGCCGCGGATGACGCCCTTCTTCAGCGTGATGTCGGAGCCGGGGATGTAGGCCCCCTCCGGCGCGAAGACGCCCTTCAGGCCGGCCCGCGCGTTGGGCGCGCCGCAGACGACCTGGAGCTTTTCGGTGCCGGTGTCGACCACCAGCACGCGCAGCTTGTCGGCGTCCGGGTGCTTCTCGGCGGAGACGACATGGGCGACGCGGAAGGGCTTCAGCTCCTTGGAGCGGTCCTCCACCCCTTCGACCTCCAGGCCGAGGGCGGTCAGCTTCTCCACGATCTGGTCGAGCGTGGCGTCGGTTTCCAGGTGGTCCTTCAGCCAGGACAGCGTGAACTTCATGGGTCCGGCTCCTCTTAGCGCGTCAGGCCCTGGGCCATGCTGGGAACGTCGAGCGGCACGAAGCCGTAATGCTTCAGCCAGCGGAGATCGGCTTCGAAGAAGGTGCGCAGGTCGGGGATGCCGTATTTCAGCATCGCCACGCGCTCGATCCCCATGCCGAAGGCGAAGCCCTGATATTTGGTGCTGTCGATCCCGCAGGCTTCCAGCACGTTGGGGTGCACCATGCCGCAGCCCAGGATCTCCAGCCAGTCGCCGTAATTGCCGAGCTTCAGCTCGCCGCCCTTGCGGGAGCAGCCGATGTCCACCTCCGCCGACGGCTCGGTGAAGGGGAAGAAGCTGGGGCGGAAGCGCAGCGGCAGGTCGTCCACGTCGAAGAAGGCGCGGCAGAACTCGATCAGGCAACCCTTCAGGTGCCCCATGTGGGTCGCCTCGTCGATGACCAGCCCCTCGATCTGGTGGAACATCGGGGTGTGGGTCATGTCATAGTCGGACCGGTAGGTGCGGCCCGGCGCGATGATGCGGATCGGCGGCTTCTTGTTCAGCATGGTGCGGACCTGCACCGGGCTGGTGTGGGTGCGCAGCAGCATCTTCTTATCCCCGGAATCCGGCAGATAGAAGGTGTCGTGCATGTCGCGGGCGGGGTGGCCCGGCGGGAAGTTCAGGGCGGTGAAGTTGTGGAAGTCGTCCTCCACGTCCGGCCCTTCGGCGACGCTGAAGCCCATCTCCGCGAAGATCGCCACCATCTCGTCGATGGTCTGGCTGATCGGGTGGATGCGCCCCTCGGTTTCCGGACGGACCGGCAGGGTGACGTCGATGCGTTCGGCCTGGAGGCGGGCTTCCAGATGGGCGCGGGCGAGGTCGGCCTTGCGGCCGTCGATGGCCGCCGCGATCTCGTCCTTCAGGGCGTTGAGCTGCTGGCCGCGCTCGCGCCGTTCGTCGGGCGACAGGCCGCCCAGCTCCTTCATGAAGCCGGTGATGCGCCCCTTCTTGCCGAGCGCGGTGACCCGCACCTCTTCGAGGGCCGCGAGGTCGCTTGCGGCGTTGACCTGCGACAGGAGTTCATCTTTCAGCGCATCGAGCATGTCGTTTCCCGCGAGCCATGAGGAAGTGCGAGCGTAAAGAAAAAGGGAGCCGGCCCAGAGGCACGGCTCCCTTCTTTCGTGTCCGGCGCCGGACCGGGGTTCCGCTTGTGCGGCGGAACCTTTAGGCGGCGGCCTTGGAGGCGAGAGCGGCCTGGGCCTGATCGACGATGGCCTTGAAGGCCTCCGGCTCACGGGCGGCCAGATCCGACAGCACCTTGCGGTCGATCTCGATGCCGGCCAGCTTGATGCCGTTGATGAAGCGCGAGTAGGTCAGGCCGTACTGACGCACGCCGGCGTTGATGCGCTGAATCCACAGGCCGCGGAAATCGCGCTTCTTGTTGCGGCGGTCGCGGTACGCGTATTGAAGGGCCTTTTCGACCTTCTCGATCGCGATGCGGAAGTTCTTGGAGTTGCGGCCCCGGTAGCCCTTGGCGAGCTTCAGGATCTTGCGGTGACGGGCGTGCGTGGTGACGCCGCGCTTAACACGAGCCATGGTTCAGATTCCCTTACGATATCAAGCGTTGCGCAGCCAGTTCTTCAGCACGATCTTCTGGTCCGGCTCGGCCAGGGTCATCATGCCGCGCGCGTTGCGCTTCATCTTCGGGCTCTTCTGCTCCAGGCAGTGGCGCTTGAAAGCCGCCTGGGCACGGACCTTACCGGTGGCGGTCACCTTGAAGCGCTTCTTGGCACCGCTCTTCGTCTTCAGCTTGGGCATTTTCAATCCTTGCGTTGGATGTTTCCGACTGACGGTTGGGCATGCCCTGGGTCTCGGACCCGGCCTCGCCGCCCGTTGGAGCGCAGGGTTATACGCGCGGCCACGCCGCAACGCAAGGGGAAGCGAACCGCGAGCGGTCGGGAGGCGGTCGCCTCGGCCCCCTACCGATACTCCTTGAACCGCTCCGTCACCTGGACCAGGGCGGCGCGGATGCCCGGTTCCATGGCGGAATGTCCGGCGTCGGGCACCACGCGGTACTCGGCCTCCGGCCAGGCGCGGCGCAGCTCGTCGGCGCTGGCGATGGGGCACACGATGTCGTAGCGGCCCTGGACGATCGCCCCCGGCAGATGCCGGATGCGGTGCACGTCGCGCAGCAGCCTGTCTTCCGGGGTGAAGCGGTTGGAGCGGAAATAATGCGCCTCGATCCGGGCGAGGCCCAGCGCGTGGGTGTCCTCCGCGCTCGTCGCGATCAGCTCCGGCGAAGGCAGAAGCGAGGAGCAGGAACCCTCGTACATGCTCCAGACCCGCGCCGCCGCCATGCGGGTCGCGGCGTCGGGCGAATCGAGCCGGCGCCAGTAGGCTTCCAGCAGGTCGCCACGCTCCTCCGCCGGGATGTGACCGGCGAAGGCGGCCCAGGCTTCCGGAAAGATCGTGCGCATCGAATGGAGGAACCAGTCGATCTCGGATTTCCGCATCAGGAAGATGCCGCGCAGGATCAGCCCCAGGCAGCGTTCCGGATGGGTCTGCCCGTAGGCCAGCGCCAGCGTCGATCCCCAGCTTCCCCCGAACAGCAGCCAGCGCTCGATCCCCAGATGGCGGCGCAGCCGTTCGGCGTCCTCCACCAGCAGTTCCGTGGTGTTGCGACGCACTTCGCCCAGCGGAGTGGAGCGGCCCGCGCCGCGCTGGTCCATCACGATGATCCGGTAATGGTTGGGGTCGAAGAAGCGCCGGTGCGTCGGCGAGGCGCCCGCCCCCGGCCCCCCGTGCAGGAACAGCACCGGCACGCCGCGCGGGTTGCCCGACTGCTCCCAGTAGAGCGTGTGGATGTCGTCCACGGGCAGGATGCCGGTCTGGTAGGGGTCGATGGGCGGGAAAAGCTCGCTGCGGGGCATGAAGAGGTCCTGTCAGTCCGGGCCGGTTGGATACCAGTGTAGGACGCCCGACCGGCCTCCGCCACTGGCTCACTCGTCCTCGTCATCGCCGGGGAAGCCCGGCGGCGGAGCGGGCACGCGCGGCGCGGAGCGCACCGGCGGGCCGGCGCCGTCCAGCCGCTCGATCTGCTCGGGATGGGTCGCCTCGATCAGCGGGCCGCCGCGCAGCCCCACCCAGCCGCGCACGCGGACGACCCGGCCCTCGTAGGACAGCGGGTCGATGCCGGCGGCCACGAACTCCCGCAGGGCGGCGCGCCCGATGTGCACCGTCACGTCGGTCCGCCAATCCTCGCCGAAGTCCAGATAGGCGTCGCCGCCCGCCTTGGTCACCCGCAGCACCCGCCCCTCGACGATCTGGAAGCTGTCGCGGTCCCGGCGCAGCGCGCCCGGCTCGGCGGAGCGCACGGCATAGGCGCGGGTCCGCCAGATGCCGCGCTCCGCCGCACGCGCGCCGGCCTCCGCCGCCAGCATCTCGCGGGCCAGGGAACGCGCGTCAGGGCGGGTGTGCACGCGGGCGAGGCCGCGCGACAGAAGCTCTCCCTGGAGCCACAGCCCGTCGCCGCGCACCACCTGCGCCATCAAGCGCCCGTGCCGGTCGGTCTTGACCTCCCCCCGCAGGATCAGACGCTGCCCGAGGGCAAGCTCCGCCAGTGCCTTGTCCGCCGCCTCGGCCAGCGGCCAGCTTCCTTCCGCTTCCGCCCCCATGGGCGGTGCGGCGGGCTCGATCCCGGCCAGACGCAGGCTGCGCCCGTCCTCCAGCAGCAGCGTGGCGCCGTCGGTCACCGCCGTGGCGCGCAGCTCCGGCGGCCCGGCGGTGTTCGCCATCAGCAGCAGAGCGAACAGCAGGGAAGGAATGCGGCGCGGCATGAGGGATGCGGATTCGGGCCATGGAACAGCCAAGCCGGATGGGGAGTTTGATCTCTGTCAGCCCCCTTCCGATATGACGACTCATGACGCCCGAACCGACGACCGAACGCAAGACGTCTTCCCCGTCCCTGCTGCGCCGGATCGCCGCCGCCGGGTTGGCCGTGCTGCTGCTCACCTCGGCCTGCGCCCCGGCCAGCGCCCAGCTTCTCGGCGGCAGCGAGGAGGCCGTCGGCGCGCAGGAGCATCCCAAGATCCTCGCCCAGTTCGGCGGCGCCTACCCCGATCCGCGGCTGCAAGCCTACGTCACCGGCCTCGGCAACCGTCTGGCCGCCCAGACGGACCGTTCCGGCCCCTGGACCTTCACCGTGCTGGACAGCGACGTGGTGAACGCCTTCGCCCTGCCCGGCGGCTATGTCTACGTCACGCGCGGTCTGCTGGCCCTGGCCGAGGACGAGGCGGAGGTGGCGGGCGTGCTGGGGCACGAGATCGGCCACGTCATCGCCCACCATGGCCGGGAGCGGCAGACCAACCAGACCATCGCCGGCCTGCTGGCCGCCGGCATCGGGCTGGTGTTGGGCAGCCCGGAACTGGCGCAGATCGCCAACATCGGCGGCACCGCCCTGCTCGCCAGCTATTCCCGCGGCCAGGAGACGGAGGCCGACCGGCTGGGCATCGAGTATCTGCACCGCGCCGGCTACGACCCCTTCGCCATGGCCACCTTCCTGGAGACGATGCGCCGCGACACCCAATATTCCGGCCTGCGGTCCGGCAAGGGTGCTGCGGAGGGCGGCTTCGACTTCTTCGCCACCCATCCGCAGACGGCCTCCCGCGTGGAGGAGGCGGCGGCCATCGCCCGCGGGTTGCCGGGCGGGGCGCGGCCCGTCGATCCCTACATGGCGGCGATGGACGGGGTGATCTACGGCGACAGCCCGGAGAACGGCTTCGTCCGCGGGCGGACCTTCGCCCACCCGCAACTGGGCATCGCCTTCGACGTGCCGCCGGGCTTCAGCCTGCTGAACGGGGCCGAGCAGGTGATCGCCAAGGGACCGAACGGCGGGGCCATCCTTTTCGATGGCGGCAAGGCGCCGGGGGTGCGCGACCCCGCCGCCTATCTGTCCGGCACCTGGGCGCAGGGCGCGCGGTTGCAGGGGCTTCAGTCCTTCACCGTCAACGGGATGCCGGCGGCCACGGCGCTGACCCAGGGCAAGACCGACGCCGGGGCGGTGGACGTCCGGCTGGTCGCCATACGCGCCGACTCCGGCACGCTCTACCGCTTCACCTTCCTGGCGCCGGGCGGCGCGCTCTCCCGCTTCGACGCGGACTTCCGTCAGGCCGCCGGCAGCTTCCGCCGCCTCTCCCGGCAGGAGGCCGCGTCCTTTCAGCCCCGGCGCATCCGCGTGGTGACCGCCCGCCCCGGCGACAGCGTGGAGGGCTTCGTGCGCCAAATGCCGCAGGAGCCCTATGCCGAGGAACTGTTCCGGATCATCAACGACCTTCCGCCGGGCACGCCGATCCAGCCGGGGCGCAGGGTGAAGATCATCGTCGGCTGACCATCGTTCCGGTTCCGTGGCGAGGTGACCGTTGCGGGACGCCGCGCGATGGCCGATTGCCCATGGCGACGTGCGTCCTGTAGGCTCGCGGCCATGGCTGACCACCCCACCAAACGGCGCTTTTTCCGAACCGGCTTGCGGTTGTCCGGGCTGAAGGACGCCGTGCGGCCGAAAGCCGGCCGCCGCAGGTCCCGCCCACCCGCGCTGGGCCGTCCGCGCCTGCGCCTGCCCATCGCGGCGGTGCTGGTGGCGGGCTTCGGGTCGCTGATGCTGCTGGCGGTGGCCAGCGTGCTGGTGCTCGGCCTCGTCAGCGCCAGCCGGAACACCTTCACGCTGCTGAACGACCGCGCCGACCTTGCCCTGTCGGGGGTGGAGGTGCGCATCCGAAACCAGCTCAACCCAGCACGGGACATGGCTCGTTTCGTGGCCGGACTGATGGAGCGGGGAGAGCTGGACCCGGCCGATCCCCGCTCGCTCCAGGACACGCTGCGCGGCTCGCTGGCCGCCGCGCCGGACGTGACCGGCATCGCCTTCTTCCGCCCCGACCGCACCGGCCTGCGCGCCGACCGCATGGGCAACGAGCTTCATCTCGGTCCGGAAACCCTGAGCGACGACCCGGATCTGGCGCCCGAGCTGCGCAACGGTGCCGACCGCACCACCGCGCTCTGGGCCGACCCGCTGTGGTCGAAGGAGGCCGGAACCAGCTTCGTCACCCTGTTCCAGCCGGTGCGGCGCAACGGCGTCTATCTGGGGCAGGTGGTGGTCGGCGTGTCGCTGGGCGACCTGTCGCGCTTCCTGTCCACGCTGTATGTGGAGCAGGGGCTGAACGCCTTCGTCCTGTTCGACCGTCAGCATGTGCTGGCCCACCCGTCGCTGGCCGGCATGAAGTTCGATTTCTCCGCCAAGACCGATGGCCCGCCCCTGCCGCGCATCGATCAGGTGGCCGACCCCGCGCTGGCCGCGCTGTGGCAGTCCGGCCAGCCGGTGCAGGCGCTGAACAAGCGCGTTGAGGGCCGGACCGTCAACGTGCTGGACGAGGATTACCAGTTCCTGATGCGCAGCATGGCCGGCTATGGCCAACAGGACTGGATCATCGGCATCAGCTTCCGCGCCAACGAGGCCAGCGCGGAGATCCGGCGCCTCTACACCACCGGCCTTGGCGGGCTGGGCATCCTGCTGATCTCGGTGGCGGTGGCGCTGATCGTCGGGCGGCGCATCAGCGCGCAGGTGGCCCGTCTGGCCGAGGCCGCCGACCATGTCCGGACCTTCGAGTTCCGCGAGATCGCCGAACTGCCCGACTCGCGCCTGCGCGAACTGGCCCGCGCCAACAGCGCCTTCAACGCCATGGTCGCCGGCCTGCGCTGGTTCGAAACCTATGTGCCCAAGGCTCTGGTGCTGCGGCTGATGCACCGGCGCGGCGGCCTGACCAGCTTCCAGTCGGAGGAGCGGGAGGTGACGGTGATGTTCACCGACATCCGCGGCTTCTCCCGCATGGCGGAACACATGGGCGCCGCCGACACCGCCGCCCTGCTGAACGAGCATTTCACCCTGCTGGCCGCCTGCATCGAGGCGGAGGGCGGCACGGTGGACAAATTCATCGGCGACGCCATCATGGCTTTCTGGGGGGCGCCGGAGGAGCAGCCGGACCACGCCGCCCGCGCGCTGCGTGCCGCCCACGCCATCGCCCGCGCCGTCCGCCAGGGCAACCGCCGCCGCGCGGCGGAGGGGCTGCCGCCGATCCGCGTGCGCATCGGCCTGCATTCCGGCCCGGTGGTGGTGGGCAACATCGGCTCGGAAAGCCGGATCAACTACACCATCGTCGGCGACACCGTGAACGTCGCCGCCCGGATCGAGGAGTTGGCCTCCGCCCTGCAGGGGGAACAGGAGGTCGTCGTGCTGGCCAGCGCCGCCACCGCCTTCCAAGGGAGCGGCGCCGCTCCGCTGGACTGCGTGGGCGACCGCAACCTGCGGGGCCGCAACGGCACCACCGAGGTCTGGCGGGTGTCGCTGGATGGTGACGAGGGTGGTGCCGGGGCCGTTCGGGAAGAGGAGAAGGCGTAGCTGGCGTTGCCCCACCCCAACCCTCCCCTGCGACAGCGGGGGGAGGGGTGGGGGCAAGGCTTCAGGCGTCGGCCAACAAATCCCCGAAGCCTTCCACCCGCTTCAGGATCGACTGGCGCAACTTCAGCAGGGCGCGGTGTTCGAGCTGGCGCACGCGCTCCTTGCTGACGCCCAGTTCACGGCCCAGTTCCTCCAGCGTAGCGCCCTCCTCGCGCAGGCGGCGTTCCTGGATGATGGTGCGTTCGCGCGGGCTGAGTTCGCCGAGCGCCTCCCCCAGCCATTGGGAGCGGGTGCGGCTGTCGCGCATCCCGATCACCACCTCCTCCGGCGAAGGGCGTTGATCGGCCAGGAAGTCCTGCCAGTCCTCGTCCGAGCCGTCGGCGACCGGAGAGTTCAGCGACTGGTCGGAAGCGGACAGGCGCATTTCCATCGCCTCCACCTCCGTCACCTCCACCTGGAGTTCCCCGGCGATCCACTCCCGCCCTTCCTTGGTCAGGCCGTTGCCGGACCCGGTGCCGCCCTGGCTGAGGCTTTCGATGCGGGCGCGCAGGCGGCGCAGGTTGAAGAACAGCGACTTCTGCGCCGCCGTCGTGCCGGTGCGGACGATGGACCAGTTGCGCAGGATGTAGTCCTGCATGGCGGAGCGAATCCACCAGGCCGCGTAGGTGGAGAAGCGCACCTCACGGTCCGGCTCGAACCGGCTGGCCGCCTGCATCAGCCCGACGTTGCCCTCCTGAACGAGGTCCCCCATCGGCAGGCCGTAATTGCGGAATCGCGCCGCGGTCGCCACCACCAGCCGTGTGTAGGCCCGGACCAGTTCGTGCAGAGCCCGCTCGTCCCCGGCCTCGCGCCACTTTCGCGCCAGATCGAATTCGTGGTCGCGCGTCAGCAGAGGCTCACGCATGGAAGCCTTGATGAAACTCAGGTTCGCGCGCTGAGTCTCGGGATCGTCGATGTAGGCCATACGTCCCTTCCTTCCCGTCTGGGCCCGTCTGGGCGCCCGCGTGTTCAGGCTGCACATGCCATTTCCCGAGGAGTCCGAAGGGGCAGGCCCCTCTGGTCCGGCAGGCCCCTCTGGTCCGATGGTCCGTCGGTTCGTCACGGGTCGCCGACGGTTGGGACAACAGCCGTTCCCCTCGCCCTGTTGCGAGGTGATACGCACGACGCGGCGCTTCGGATCATCCGAACCGGAAGGGAATCGGTGGCGGATGCCGAAGCCGTGGGTAAGCCGGCCAGGGAAGCCGGCTGAAAAAGGGAGATGGATCAGACTTGGAACAGGTCCAGTATCTCGCCCGAAGGCGACAGGCAGCCGCAGACGAGGTGCCCGCCCCGTCCGCAATTGCCGTCCAGCGTCGCCACATGGTCGGTCACGGCGACGCCCTTGCGGGCTGGGTCATAGCCCCGCACGACGCGGGCAAACCCGCCGTAGGGCTCTGACATCTGGGCAAAACCGGGCGCACCCCACCAGAAGGCGTCGCCCTGGTGCGCCAGCGGACGGCGGGCGTCGACCCCGGCGCTGACCAGCAGCACGCCCCCGCCCCCCTTCCCGTTCTCCGGGCCGGTGCAATAGGCGGCGCGGCGCAGGGAGTTGAACACATTTTCGTGGCCGGGCTGCGCGTGCATCGCCTGACGCAGCCCCTGCGTCCAGCGGCCCAGCGTCATGGTGCCGCCGCGGGCCGCCGCCATGCCCTGCTCCACCGTGCCGCCATAGGCGGCCAGCGTGGTCCCCGCCCCGTGGCGGGTCATCCAGTCGAGCACCTGCTGCGGGTCGGGCGCGAACTGGAGCTGGAGCAGCTTGTGCCACATCTCCTCCTGCGCGCCGCGCAGATAGACGATGTCGCCGGCCTCCATGCCCCGCCAGCTCAGCAGCCAGGTCCGGAAACCCAGCAGCGCGTCCACCGTCTCCAGCACCCGTTCACCCCAGCCGACCATGTTGCCGAGATAGACGAGCCGGTCGCCGGGAAGGAAGCGCGCCGCGATCACCTCGTGCACGGCGTGGAGATGGTCGGTCTGAGCGTGGATCGAACCGACGGCCCAGATGCGCCGCGGGTTGCGGAGATCGACGAATTTCTGCGGTTCAGACATGCCCGAGACGTTCACCCCATCCAGCGGTCACGGACCGGTCCAGAGGAGACCGGGGGCGGGAGTGTAGGCGCCGCGCAGGCCCGACGAAAGCCGAATTCTTAAAACAAAGGCGCGGCCAAAAAGCCGCGCCTTCATTGTCAACGCCACATCCTGTTTCCCCGGCGAAGTCCGCCGCCGGCGAGAATCAGGCGGCCTTCTTCAGCACCAGCTCCAAGCGCTCCGTGGCCTTGGTCTCGTCGATCTTCTCGACGGCGGCCAGTTCGCGGGCCAGACGCTCCAGAGCGGCCTGATAGATCTGGCGCTCGCTGTAGGACTGGTCGGACTGGTCGGCGCCGCGGTACAGGTCGCGCACGACCTCCGCGATGGACACCGGGTCACCGGAGTTGATCTTGGCCTCATACTCCTGGGCGCGGCGGCTCCACATCGTGCGGCGGACGCGCGAACGGCCCTGCAGCGTCTCCAGGGCGACCTTGATGCGGTCCTTCGTGCTGAGGCGGCGCAGGCCGGCGGCCTTGGCCTTGCCGACCGGAACCTTGAGCGTCATGCGCTCTTTTTCGAACGTGATCGCGTAGAGCTGAACATCCATGCCAGCGATGCTGTGGGTCTCGATTCCCTCGACCCGACCGACGCCATGGGCCGGGTAGACAACGAAGTCACCGGCCTCGAAGTCAAGCTTGTTCGACATTTGGGTTGGCTCTCACTTCTCGCGATCGCGCCATTTTGCCGCCCCGGTGGAAGGGGCGAAAAAGGCCCCGTTACAACGGCACCTCGTGGGGATGGAGTCCTCCACGCCGCACTCTGTTGCACTGAGCCCTTGGTCGATAGGGAACACCGGCAATGACGCTGAGGCCGGCTCCGAGCGCCTATTATAGCGATATTACGGTCGGGTTACAAAGGCTACGCGCGGGCAGCCGTTCGGATTCTGCCGCCGCCCGCCGATAGCCGACCTGTTGTTTTTGCATGGCGGCAAATCCACGCCATGCATCGCGGTTGCCCCGACTCCGCTTACACCCCAGGCTTGTCAGCCCGCCTTGGGGGAGAAGAATTTCTCGAACTTGCCGTCGACGCCCTTCATGGCATCGGCGTCGGGCAGAGCCTCCTTCTTGCGGGTCAGGTTGGGCCACTGCGCCGCGTAATCGCGGTTCAGCTCCATCCACTTCTCCGCGCGGCCGTCGGTGTCGGGCACGATGGCCTCCGCCGGGCATTCCGGCTCGCACACGCCGCAGTCGATGCACTCATCCGGGTGGATGACCAGCATGTTCTCGCCCTCGTAGAAGCAGTCCACGGGGCAGACCTCGACGCAATCGG
Source organism: Pseudomonadota bacterium (assembly GCA_023411035.1). Taxonomy (GTDB): domain Bacteria; phylum Pseudomonadota; class Alphaproteobacteria; order Azospirillales; family Azospirillaceae; genus Azospirillum. Next base: position 19,772 of record JAEYPE010000130.1, on the reverse strand, counting down.
TGTACTTGCACTTGATGCAGTCTTCCGTCACGACGTAGGGCATGATTCGTTCTCCGCTGTTCCCGCCGGTTCCGGCGATGTTCACGCGCCGGGGTCCGAGTCGCTTCGATGGTCGCTTCGATGGTCGCTTCGACTGACGTCGATGGTCGCTTCGACTGACGTGCTTGCGCGTGGCCGCGGTTGAGACCACTGGGTTGAGACCTCGGCCCGACCGCGGCGCTTGCCTAGCACGCCGCCCGAGACGGGATCAACCCCGCCGGTTGTGTGGGCGCATGCGCCACAGCCCCACCCCCCGAATTCCCCTTCGCGACCGCCTCCAGGAAGGCCCGCAGCGCCACCGTCTCCACGGAATCCGCCCGCCGGACGAAACGGGTGGGGATGCGCGCCAGTTCCGGGGGCAGCCCACGGGCGGTGAACAGGCCGCGCCAGGGCTCCCGCTCCACCACCGCGCGGGGCAGGACGGTGACGCCCATGCCGGCGCCGACGCAGCCCAGGATGGCCTCCAGCGATCCGAACTCCATCAGCCGGTAGGGCACCCGCCCCGCTTCGCGCATCGCCGTCTCCGCCCGCGCGCGGTAGGCGCAGCCGCGCCGGAAGGCCAGCAATGTGTTCCGCCCCGACTCGCTGGTGATTCCGGAGGCGGGCTCGACCAGCACGAGTTCCTCTTCGAAGACGGGCTGGCTGACCAGTTCGGGATGCTCCACCGCCCCGGAGACGAAGGCGCCGTCGATGCGCCCGGCCAGCACCTCCCCCAGCATGGCTTCGGTGGAGCCGGGGACGATGGTCAGCTCCACGTCCGGATTCTCCGCGTGGAAGCGGGCGAGGATCGGCGGCAGCCGGACGGCGGCGGTCGTCTCCATGGTGCCCACGGCCAGCCGCCCGCCCCGCCCGGCCGCGTCGGCCACCGCGTCGCGCGCCTGGGCGACGAGGCGCAGTACCCGGTCGGCGTAGTCGGCCAGCACCCGCCCGGCGGGCGTCGGGGCCATGCCGCGGCTGAGCCGGCGGAACAGGGGCACGCCCAAATCCTCCTCCAGCCGCTTCAGCCGCGCCGTCACGTTGGACTGGACGCAATTCAGCGCCTCCGCCGCCCGGCTGACGCTGCCGGTGTCCGCCACCGCCTTCACCACCCGCAGACCCGCGAGATCCATGGACCTCCTCCCATCACTTCCAGTGAAATATAGCATCGAAACAATTCATTGGAAATGAGGGGTCCGCCGCGCGAGGATGGACGCACACGAAAAACAAGAGCCTGTCGGGGGGAAACGATGGTCCGGGTGCTGATCGGCGGCGTGCTGGCGCTGGCCATCGCCATGGGGGTGGGGCGCTTCGCCTTCACGCCGATCCTGCCGGCGATGCAGGCGGCCACCGGGCTGGGCACCGACGATGCCGGGCTGCTCGCCTCGCTCAACTATGTGGGTTACTTCCTGGGAGCGCTGGGTGCCGGGCTGGTGCCGCACGGCGCGGTGCGCACCGCGGTCTTCCGCGCCGCGCTGATCGCCAGCGTCATCTCCACCGCCGGCATGGGCTTCACCGGGGACATGGCTGCCTGGGCCGTGCTGCGCCTCGTCTCCGGGCTGGCCAGCGCCGGCATGTTCATCCTGGGCGTCGCCATGACGCTGGACGCGCTGGCCCGCACCGGGCGGGAGGCGTGGGCCGGCTGGCTCTACACCGGCATCGGGATCGGCATCGCGTCGAGCGGCCTGTTCGTCGCCCTGATGGGGGAGCGGCTGGGCTGGCGCGGCGACTGGCTGTGGCTGGGGCTGGCCTGCCTGGGCTTCGGTGCCCTGCCTTGGCTGTGGGTGACCGACCCGCCGCGCGCCCCCCTCCATGCCAGCGCCGCAGGGAACGCTGGCGGGGGCGGGGGCCGCCTCCTGCCCTCCGCCCCGCTGGTTCTGCTGACGCTGGCTTACTTTCTCCAAGGCGGGGGCTACATCGTCACCGGCACCTTCCTGGTCGCCATTCTGAAAAGCATGCCGGAGACGGCGCAGCTCGGCGCCTCGGCCTGGATGGTCACCGGGCTCGCGGCCATTCCGTCCGGCATCGTCTGGACGGCGGCGGGGCGGAGGCTCGGCCTCTGGCGGGCTCTGATCCTCGCCTACATCGTGCAGACGGCGGGCATCCTGCTGCCCATCACCGGGTCGCCGGCCGCCGCGGTGGTGTCGGCGGTGCTGTATGGCGGGACCTTCATCGGCATCGTCACCCTGTCCTTCACGCTGGGGCGGCAGTTGTCGGGAGGAGCGTCGGCCCGCGTCATCGGCGCGCTGACCGCCGTCTACGGGCTGGGGCAGATCATCGGGCCGTTGCTGGCGGGGCTGGCGGTGGCGCGCACCGGCAGTTTCGATCCGGCCCTGATGGGCGCAGCCTCCGCGGTTTTCGTCAGCGTGCTTCTTCTCGCCGCGGGAGCCAGGATGGCCGGGCGGCCCGATGCCGCCGCGGCCGTCCTGCGCGCCGGGCGGGGATAATCCGCCCCCCGATTCCCACCTCCCCGTTTCCTTCCCCCCTGACTACCTCTTTCGAGGTGCGTTGTTTTATCGCAGTTTCGCACCCGCGAGATTTGCTATTGTTTCTCCGCAGAGCTTGAGTTTGTAAACAAATTACAATTTAGGGGGAATGATGAAGCGGAAGCTGGTTCCGGACGTGGTGAAGTCGCAGGAACTCATCCTGGTGACGGAGGACACCTCCGTCCTGACCGTGTCGAAGCTGATGGCGGAGAAGAACATCGGCGCCGTCCTGGTGGTGAACCACGGCGATCTCGTCGGCATCGTCACGGAGCGCGACCTGAACAACAAGGTGCTCTCCACCCAGATCGACGTGTTGGAGACCGAGGTGTCGGCGATCATGACCCGCAACCCGGACACCCTGCCCCCGGACGCGGACGCCATCGAGGCGCTGACCCTGATGCAGTCGAAGCATTACCGCCACCTGCCGATCACCCAGGGCAAGCACGCGGTCGGCATCGTCTCCATCCGCGACCTGTTCAAGCTCGCCTACGAGCATCTGGTGGAGGAGGTGGAGTTCCGCGACAACATGATGCGGACCTGATCCCCGAACGGCGAACGGGCCGCCCCGGCGAAGGGGCGGCCCGTTTCTGTCTGCCACGAAAGGGCCGGAGCGTCAGTGCGCTTCGGCCTTTTTCCGTTTGCGGCGGGCGGCGGCCATCAGGTTCAGCGCCTCGACCAGCGTGGAGAAGGCGATGGCGAAGTACAGATAGCCCTTCGGGATATGGACGCCGAAGCCGTCGGCGACCAGCGCCATGCCGACCAGCAGCAGGAAGGACAGGGCCAGCATCTTCACGGTGACGTGGCGGTTCACGAAATCGCCGACCGGGCGGGCGGCGAACAGCATCACCGCCATGGCGATGACGACGGCGGTGACCATCACCGGCAGATGGTTGGACATGCCGACCGCGGTGATCACGCTGTCCAGCGAGAAAACGATGTCCAGCACGATGATCTGCGCGACCACCGCGCCGAAGCCGGCGACCTTGGGGGCGGCGCTGTCCTCCTCGTGGCCCTCCACGGTGTGGTGGATCTCGATGGTGCCCTTGGCCAGCAGGAACAGGCCGCCGCCGAGCAGGATCAGGTCGCGGCCCGAGAAGTCCATGCCCAGCACGCTGACCAGCGGCGCCGTCAGGGTCGCCACCCAGGAGATGGAGGCCAGCAGCAGCAGGCGCGTGATGAGCGCCAGCGCCAGACCGAGTTGCCGGGCCTTCTGCTGCTGGTGGACCGGCAGCTTCGCCGCCATGATCGAAATGAAGATGATGTTGTCGATGCCGAGCACGATCTCCAGCGCGGTGAGCGTCAGGAGGCTGGCCCAGACCTGCGGGTCGTAGAGCAGTTCGAGCATGGGGACGGGTGGCTCCGGAAAAAATCGCCCGTTGCGGGATTATTTCGCGCAGATGAGGTTGCGCCCCCCGAATGGCAATGGCCCCGCCCGCGCTTCTCCGCCGCTTTTCCCCCGCCGCTTTCGTTGACGGTTCCGGCTTACTCCTCGCCGTGCAACTGGTCGAGCGCCCGCCGGTCGCGCTTGGTCGGACGCCCGGTGCCGGGCTCACGGGGGGCCGGCGGGGCGCGGTAGGGGTCCTGGATCGCCTCCTCCCGCACCGGCGGGGCGAGGTCCTCGTAGAGGGTGCGCGCCTCCTCCGCCGGGCCGCGCCGGCTGCCCAGCGCGACCACCCGCACGACGCGGATGTGCCGCCCCTGCGGGAAGGTCAGCACGTCGCCGGGCTTCACCGCGTAATGGGCCTTGCCGACCACGGTGCCGGACACCCGCACGCCCCCGGCGTTGCACAGCTTCGCCGCGAGGCTGCGCGTCTTGAAGAAGCGCGCGAACCACAGCCACTTGTCGATCCGCAGGCGGCCGGGGGAAAGGTTGTCGTCATCGTCGAGGTCGGTCATGCCGTGCCCCCTCCCCCCCGCGCTGGCGCGCGGGTCCCTCCCTCCCCCGCTTCGCGGGAGAGGGCCGGATTTCCCTCCACCGCGGAGCGGGGGAGGGGCAGGGAGGGGGCAAGTGTGTATCTCTTCATCCAATTCCCGAAAGCTGGCGCAGCTTGGCGAAGGGGTGGTCGGCGTTCACCGGGGCCTCGCGGCGGGGCTTATGGCGCGGGTTGCGGCGGCGGCGCCAGGAGACCGCCCCATCCTCCGCCACGGAGCGCGTGTAGCCAAGCCCCTTCATCACGGCGCCCAACTCCTCCGGCTTCGCGCCGATCATCTGGGCCAGCGCCGGTTCGGTCACCGCCCGGTTCTCCTTGGCGCCGGTCAGCAGTTCGGTCTCCAGCCGGTCGAGCATGTCCACCCGCACGGCGCGCGGCCCCGCCGTGGGATAACCGATGGCCTCCCAGAAGGCGGGCGGCGCGCCCGCGGCCTCCACCGACACGCGGCCCGGCGGGGGGATCGGCACCGGCAGCGGCAGCCTGTGCTTCACCGCCCACAGCAGCCCGCGCAACTCCACCGCCCCCGGCTTGGCGAGCGCGGTCAGATAGAGGTGCGACACGCCGAGCCGCACCCCGTGGCGGAACAGCGCCTTGCGGTCGGCCTTCTCCAGCCCTTCCACCAGCGGGGCGACCGGCGCGCGGGGCAGCGCGCCCATGTTCTCGACGAGTTGGAAGGCCAGCCCCCGCGCCGCCCCCGTCAAATCCCCATCGTTTTTGTCAGCCGCGTCGCGCAGCGCCAGCAGGGGCCGCAGGCGGGCGGCGATGCGGTCCCTCAGCCAGCGCTCCAGCCGGGAGCGCACGCGGTCGAGCTGCCCCTGGTCGAGCAGCCCCTCGTCGAAGGGCAGAACCGCCGGGGCCAGAACGGAGGGGCCGGGGCCGAGCCGGGCCACCGGCAGCCCGTCCGCCGTCAGCACCCCGTCCGGACCCAGGGCGAACACGTCGTCCGGTTCCTGCTCAAAGGCGCGCAGGCGGGACGCCACCTCCTCGCGCAGCGCGCGGCGGGCGGCGGTCAGCAGGGACTTGGCCTCCTCCGACCGTTCCGGGGCGTCGGGGACGAAGCGGAAGCCCTCCAGCCGGCCCACCGGGTGGCCTTCCACCACCACCTCCCCATCGGCGCGCACGCCGCCCATCAGTTCCCGCCCGTCCTTCAGCGTGCGGGCCAGCGTGGCGGAGCGGCGGTCGATGAAGCGCTGCGTCAACCGCTCGTGCAGGGCGTCGGACAGCTTGTCCTCGATGGCGCGGGTGCGGGCCTGCCAGTGAACGGGGTCGGCCAGCCAGGAAGGCCGGTTGGAGATGTAGGTCCAGGTGCGGATGTGGGCGATGCGGGCGACCAGCGCGTCGATGTCGCCCTCGGTCCGGTCCAGCCGGGCGATCTGCTTGGCCGCCCAGTCCTCGTCCAGCCGCCCGATGCCGGTGCGCAATTGCCGGAAGATCTGCCCGAGCAGCCGCGTGTGGGCGTCCGACAGCACCTTGCGGAAGTCGGGGATCTGGCAGACCTCCCACAGCAGCCGCACGTTGTCGCGCCCCTTGGCGAGGTCCATCACCTCATGGTCGCGGACCAGCGCCTGGAGCGCCAGATGGTCGTCGGCGTCGCGGGCGCGCAGCAGCTCGGGGATCGGCGGGCGCTCCTCCAGCGACTTCAGCAGGAAGCCCGGCGTGTCGAAGCGCAGTTTGCTGTTGCGCCACATCAGCGTCTTGATCGTCTCGAACTCGTGATTCTCGACGCGGTTGACGACATCGGCCTCCAGTTCCCCCACCTCGTCGGTGGTGCCGAAGGTGCCGTCGCGCATGTGCCGCCCGGCGCGCCCGGCGATCTGCGCCACCTCCGGCGCGCGCAGGCGGCGCGGGGCGAAGCCGTCGAACTTCACGATGCGAGCGAAGGCCACATGGTCCACGTCCATGTTCAGCCCCATGCCGATGGCGTCGGTCGCCACCAGATAGTCCACCTCCCCCGCCTGATAGAGCCCGACCTGCGCGTTGCGGGTGCGTGGGGACAGCGCCCCCAGCACCACCGCCGTGCCGCCGCGCTGGCGCCGGATCATCTCGGCCAGCGCGTAGACGTCGGTGGCCGAGAAGGCGACGACGCAGGAGCGCGGCGGCAGCCGCGTCAGCTTACGGTAGCCGGCGTAGGTCAGTTGCGAGAAACGCGGGCGGCTGACGAACTCGGCCCGCGGCACCAGCCGGCGGATCAGCGGCTGGATGGTGTCGGAGCCGAGGAACATCGTCTCCACCAGCCCGCGGGCGTTCAGCAGCCGGTCGGTGAAGATGTGCCCGCGCTCCGGATCGGCGCAAAGCTGCACCTCGTCCACCGCCAGGAAGTCCACCGCCCGGTCGAGCGGCATGGATTCCACCGTGCAGACCCAATAGGACGGGCTGGGCGGCAGGATCTTCTCCTCCCCCGTCACCAGGGCCACGGCGTTCCGGCCCTTGATGGACACGATGCGGTCGTAGTTCTCGCGGGCCAGCAGACGCAGCGGAAAACCGATCATCCCCGTCCGGTGGCCGAGCATGCGCTCGATGGCGAGATGCGTTTTCCCGGTGTTGGTCGGCCCCAGCACGGCGACCACCCGGCCACCCGCGCCCAGACCGCCCCCGGACGAAGAAAGGACAGAGGACATAGGCGTAAGTTTTGTGCCTGGGGACCGGCAATGCAAGCGTCAGGGCGGCCGTACCGTGCTGCAATGCCGCATTCTCCGGAGAACAGGCGCAAGGCATCGGGGCTGTGGACCGCGCCGTTTATCCCGTCTACCTTTGCGCGCTCCACCTAAAGGGACCCTCCATGCGCCGTTTTCCCGCCCGCCCGCTCGCCGCCGCGCTGATGCTCGCAACTCTGGCGCTGCCGTCCGCCCCCGCACGCGCGCAGGCGCCGCCGGTGACGGAAGATGGCGCCAAGGCCCTGGCCGCCGCGCTGAAGGACGGGCTGGCCCGCTGGTTCCCGAAGGGAAAGGACGGCGCCTCCGAGATGCGCTGGACCGGCGATCCGGTGGCGACTCCCGCCGGCGACCATTACGAGGTCGCGCTGCCCGCCCTGACCGCGGTATCGGACGACGGCACCACGGCGGACATCGGCACCATCCGCCTGACCGTGAAGCCGCAGGGCGGCAACACCCACGCCGTCACCGCCACCCTGCCCGACCGCGTGACCGTGCTGAACAAGGGCAAGCCGTCGGCCACCATCAGCCTGGGCGGCCAGCGGCTCGCCGGCGTGTGGTCCGACGCCCACAACAGGATTCTGTCCATCGACGGCGAGTTGCGCGACCTCTCGGTCGTCAGCGACGAAAAGGACGGCAAGGGCAAGAAGAAAGAAGAATCCCTGACCATCGGCACCGTCACGATGACCGGGGAGTTGAAGCCGGACGGCACGTCCGCCGCCGGTTCGCCCACCTGGAGCGGCCCCGGCGCCTTGACCCTCGGCAACATCCGCATGACCGACGAGGCGAAGAAGCCGGTGCTGGAGCTCTCCGGCTTCACGCTGGAGGGCAACTACAGCCGCGTCGATCTTGCCCGCTCCGACGCGCTGGAGCGGCTGGCCCAGACCCATGCCAAGGCCGGCACCGAGCCCTCCGTGGCGGAGTTGCTTCCGCTGGTGCGGGGGCTGGTGGCCGGGGGCGGGTACCGCATCGCCCTGAACGGCCTGTCGGCCACGAACCCGCAGGACAACACCCGCATCGGCATCGGCCAGTTCGTCCTGCACGGCGCCATGCAGGATCTGGACAAGCCGATGGCCTCCTCCAGCTTCGGGTTCCAGGCCGCCGGCCTGTCGCTGGAACCGGAGCTGGCCCCGAAATCCTTCATGCCGGAGAAGCTGGACCTCCAGTTCTCCATCGCCAACGTGCCGACCGATTCGGTGTGGCGGGCCTTCGCCGACCTCGCCGCGCTCGCCGAGAAGAAGGCCGCCGAGGAGGAAAGCGAGGAGGAGAGCGACGGCGTGACGAAGGGCGTGATCGCCGGCAAGAGCGAGGAGGAATACGAGGAGGCCGACCTTTCCGACGAGGAGGACGGCGAGGAGTCGGCTGGCGCCCTGTTCGACGACCCGGAACTGCTGGCCATCGGCAACCGCCTGATGGGCGCCATGGCGGCGGTCGGGACCGAGCTTCGCGTCGATCGCTTCCTCATCAACACCCCGGCCACCTCGGGCAGCATCACGGGCGCCCTGCGCATGGCCGCCAACGCCGCCTTCGGCACGGTCGGCGGCTACACCATGGAGCTCACCGGACTCGACACCGCCGCCAAGGCGATGCAGCCCAAGCCCGGCAAAAAGGCGGACGAGGAAACCCAGCAGGCGCTGGGCGTCATCGCCATGCTCCAGGCCATGGGGCAGGCGTCCAAGGACGCCGCCGGGAAGGACGTCCGCACCTACAAGATCGACGTCACCGAGAGCGGCCAGCTCCTGCTGAACGGGGCCGACATGAGCGCCCTGATGGGCATGGGTGGAACGGCCCCGGACTCGGCTCCGGCCCCGGCCGCCAAGAAGCCCTGACACCCCGCGAAGCACCGCCAGAAGCTCAGGTTGTGCAAACCCCGCCCGACGCCAGTCGATCGCTCTTGCATGGGGCGGGGGACTTCCACATATCTGCGCCGTCCTTACCTGACCCCATCAACAAGAACGATCAAGGATGACACCATGACCGAGGAACGGCTCAGCTTCCAGGCCGAGGTCAGCCGCCTGCTCGACATCGTCGCGCACTCGCTCTACAGCGAGAAGGAAGTCTTCCTGCGCGAGCTGGTCTCCAACGCCTCAGACGCCTGCGACCGGCTGCGCTACGCCGCGCTGACGCAGCCCGAACTGTCCGCCGACGACCCGAACCTGAAGGTGCGGCTGATCGTGGACAAGGAGGCGCGGACCCTGACCGTGGCCGACAACGGCATCGGCATGAACCGCGAGGATCTGGTCGAAAACCTGGGCACCATCGCGCGGTCCGGCACCGCCGCCTTCATGCGCAGCCTGAAGGAAAGCGCCAAGGAGGGCGACGCCAGGAAGGACGTCAACCTGATCGGCCAGTTCGGCGTCGGCTTCTATTCCGCCTTCATGGTCGCCGACCGGGTGGAGGTTCTGACCCGCAAGGCCGGGGAGACGCAGGGCTGGCGCTGGCTGTCGGACGGCAAGGGCGAGTTCACCATTTCCGACGTGGCGGACCTGCCGCGCGGCACGCAGATCACGCTGCACCTGCGCGAAGGCGACGACGAGTATCTGGAGGAGCACCGCCTCTCCGGCATCGTCCGCAAATACTCCGACCACATCGCCATCCCGATCCTGTTCGGCGAGGGTGAGGACGCCAAGTCGCTGAACAGCGCCTCGGCCCTGTGGATGCGCTCCAAGAACGAGATCACGGCGGAGCAGTACAAGGAATTCTACCACCACGTCGGGCACGCCTTCGACGAACCGTGGCTGACCCTGCACTGGCGGGCGGAAGGCGCCATCGAATACACGAACCTGCTGTTCGTGCCCTCGAGCAAGCCGTTCGACCTGTTCGACCCCAAGCGCGCCCACCGGGTGAAGCTGTACGTCAAGCGCGTCTTCATCACCGATTCGGCGGAAGGTCTGCTGCCGCCCTATCTGCGCTTCCTGCGCGGCGTGGTGGACAGCGAGGATCTGCCGCTGAACATCAGCCGCGAGATGCTCCAGCACAACCCGATGCTGGCGAAGATCCGCGCCGGCCTGACCCGCCGCGTCCTGTCGGAGCTGGGCAAGAAGGCCCGCGACACCGAGAAGACGGAGGAATACGCCACCTTCTGGGAAAACTTCGGCGCCGTCCTGAAGGAAGGGCTCTACGACGACTACGAGCACCGGGACGAGTTGCTGAAGCTGATGCGCTTCCGCAGCACCGCCGGTGACGGTCTGGTCTCGCTGGAGGAGTATCTGGGCCGCATGAAGGAGGGCCAGGAGGCCATCTTCACCATCAGCGGCGACGACATCGAGACGCTGAAGCGCAGCCCGCAGCTCGAAGGCTTCAAGGCCAAGGGCGTCGAGGTGCTTCTGCTGACCGACCCGGTGGACGAGTTCTGGGTGCCGTCCGTCGGCAGCTTCCAGGACAAGCCCTTCAAGTCGGTCACCCGCGGCGGCGCCGACCTCGGCAAGATCCAGGGCGGCGAGGAGAAGCCCGCCGAGGAGAAGGCGTCCGAAGGCGAGCTGACCGACCTGCTGGTTCTGCTGAAGCTGACGCTTCAGGACGCGGTGAAGGACGTCCGCCCGTCCGAACGCCTGACCGACAGCGCCGTCTGCCTCGTCGCCGACGAGAACGACATGGACATGCATCTGGAACGCCTGCTGAAGCAGCACAAGCAGCTCGGCATGGACGCTCCGGCGGCCAAGCGCATCCTGGAGGTCAACCCCGCCCACCCGCTGATCAAGCGCCTCGCCGAGCGCGCCAAGGCGAGCGGAGCCGCCACGTCCCTGGACGACGCGGCGTGGCTGCTGCTCGACCAGGCGCGCATCGTGGAAGGCGAAGCCCTTCCCGACCCCGCCGCCTTCGCCCGCCGTCTGGCGAGCGCGATGGAAAAGGGTCTGGCGTAACCTCCGTTCCCGCCCCCCTTCGATCCGCGGGGGCCATCGCATCTGACAAAGCCCCTCTCCCGTCCAGGGCGGGGGGCTTTGGATGCGGCTACTTCTTCTCCAGCAGCAGCGTGCCCTTGTGCTGGAGCCGGTCCTTCACCTTGTTCGCCAGCAGGCCCAGCGCCCAGGGAAGCTGCACCTCCACGGTGACGCTGTCGTCCTGCACGTCGATGAAGCCGGTGACGGTCTGCGCCATCGCCACCACGCGGAAATCCACGCGGTCGTCCGTCCAATGATCGTCCATGCTGCTGGCCAGCGGGGCGAGGTGGGAGCGGGCCTGCCCCACCCCCTCCGCCACGCGCCGTTTCGCCTCGTCCCGGCCCAGCTTGTGGGGAATGGAAACGGTCAGGGGCTTCGACATGAACAGGCTCTCCGTTGCGTCAACGCTTATTCGACGGAACAACAGTCCGGGGCGGCTTTTCTTCCACCCCCGTCATCCATCTGCAACGGTGCCAAGACAAATCTGATCTCTTTTGAGCGCGCTCTTTCGTCGCAACAGGGCAGCGGCGTATAGCTTCGCATCGTGGATTTCATCATGGGGCCGCGACCGCGCCGTGAGCAACGATCGTCCGGGCGAACTCTTTCCGGGGCCGCGCCCCATCCAGACGCGCGGAGAGGAGCCGGCGATGCGCCCCCGCCTGCCCAAGCGCGCGCCCAAGCCCGAAAAACCCAAGGCCCAAAAGCCGCCCAAACCCGCCCCACCCCCGAAGAAGGCTCCACCGAAGGCGGCCAGGGGCGGCGGGCGGCGGCGGACGATCCTGGGCACGCTGGTCTATGCCGGGGTCGTCATGGGGGTGTGGTGCGGCATCGCGCTGGGCGCGGTGCTGGCCTGGTTCGCGCTGGACCTGCCGGACATCTCCAAGGTCGCACAGTTCGAACGGCGCGCCTCGGTCACGGTGCTGGCCGCCGATGGGACGGAATTCGCGCGCTTCGGCGACCTGCACGGCACGACGCTGGGCGTGCGGGACCTGCCGCCGCATCTGATCAACGCCGTTCTGGCCATCGAGGACCGGCGCTTCTACTCGCATTTCGGCGTGGACCCCATCGGTCTGGCCCGCGCGCTCTACGTCAACTGGCGGTCCGGACGGTCGGCGCAGGGCGGCTCCACCATCACCCAGCAGCTTGCCAAGAACCTGTTCCTGACGCCCGAGAAGTCGCTGAAGCGCAAGATCCAGGAAGCCATGCTGGCGCTGTGGCTGGAGTACCGCTTCACCAAGGACCAGATCCTCACCGCCTATCTGAACCGCGTCTATCTGGGGGCGGGCACCTTCGGCGTGGACGCGGCGTCGCGGACCTATTTCGGCAAGCCGGCGACCCAGCTCGAACTGCGCGAATCGGCGATCATCGCCGGTCTGCTGAAGGCGCCCTCGCGCTACGCCCCCACCTCCAACCCGGACGAGGCGGCGGAGCGGTCGCGCGTCGTTCTGGCCGCCATGGTGGCCGCCGGCTTCATCACCGCCCAGGAACTGGAGGCGGCGCGCAACGCCGCCCCCTCCGCCAAGCGCAAGCCGGGCGGCGACGGGCGCTATTTCGCCGATTGGGTGACGGAGCTGGTGTCCGCCTTCATCGGCGCCGGCCATGGCGACGTGGTGGTCCGCACGACTCTGGACCTGAAGCTCCAGCGCGCGGCGGAACAGCGGCTGGAGGAAATCCTGTCCGGCCCCGCCGCCGCCGCCAACGCGCGCCAGGGCGCCCTGGTCGCCATGACCGCGGACGGCGCGGTGCGGGCCCTGGTCGGCGGGCGGGACTACGACAACAGCGAGTTCAACCGCGCCACCCAGGCCATGCGCCAGCCGGGATCGGCCTTCAAGCCCTTCGTCTATCTGGCCGCTCTGGAAGCCGGCTGGTCGCCCGAGAGCCCCGTCGAGGACGCCCCCGTCCGCGTCGGCACCTGGAGCCCCGGCAACTACGACGGCAAGTTCCGCGGCACCATCACCATGGCCAGCGCGCTGGCCCATTCGTCCAACACCGCGACCGTGCGCATCATCGACCGGATCGGGGTGGAGCGGGTGCGCCGGGTGGCGGCGGGGCTGGGCATCAACTCGCCCATGGGCAAGGACCTGTCGCTGGCGCTGGGCACCAGCGAAGTGAATTTGCTGGAGCTGACCCGCGCCTACGCCGGCATCGCCAACCGCGGCGCGCCGGTCTGGCCCTACGCCATCGCCGAGATCCGGGACCGCGACGGCAACGTGCTGTACCGGCGGCAGGCCGGCGGCTCCGCCCCGGTGGTGGACCCGGCGCACGCGGTGCAGCTCACCCGCATGATGACCGGCGTGATCGAGTACGGCACCGGCAAGTCGGCCAAGCTCGACCGCCCGGCGGCGGCCAAGTCCGGCACCACCCAGGACTACCGCGACGCCTGGTTCGTCGGCTTCACCGCCGACCTCGTGGCCGGGGTGTGGCTGGGCAACGATAACAACGCCGAGATGAAGCGGGTCACCGGCGGCTCCCTGCCGGCCAAGCTGTGGCAGGGCTTCATGCTGGACGCCCACGCCGGACGCCCGCCCCGCCCCCTGCCGGGCCTGGAGGGTGCGCCCGCCTATGCCGCGTCCGGCGGCGTCGCCGAACCCTCCCGCGCCACCCCGGCGGCAGCCCCCGCGGCGCGCGGTTCGTCGAGTGGCGGCGTGGCCTCCGGCATCGGGTCGCTGATCGAAAGCCTGACCGGCAAGGGCAGCGCCCCGCAGGTCCAGTACGACTACGGCAACCCGGTGCGGTGACGGGGCCGCTTGCCCCCTCCCCGGCCCTCCCCCGCTTTCGCAGGGGAGGGGGCAGAACTCAGCCCCCCAAATACCCCAGCACGCCCCTCCCCACCCGCGCGCCCATGGCGAAGCAGCCCTGGAGGAGGTAGCCGCCGGTCGGCGCCTCCCAATCCAGCATCTCCCCGGCGACGAAGGTCCCCGGCAGGCGGGTCAGCATCAGCGAAGCATCGACCTCCTCCAGCCGGACGCCCCCGGCGGTGGAGATGGCGCGGTCGATCGGCCGCACGCCGGTCAGCACCATCGGCAGACCCTTGATGTGGCGGGCCAGCGCCGCCGGGTCGGGCAGGTCGGCGGCGGGCGCGAATTCCCGCAGCAGGGCGGCGCGCGGGCCGGTCAGCGACAGCGACTTCTTCAGGAAGGTGGACAGCGATTCCGCCCCGCGGCGGCGCAGCCGTTTGGCAATCTCCGACTCCGGCAGGTCCGGCATCAGGTCGATGGTCAGGGCGGCCCAGCCCTCGCGCTCGATGGCGTCGCGCAGCGGGGCGCTCAGCGCGTAGACGGCGCCGCCCTCGATGCCGGTTTCGGTGATGACGAACTCGCCCTTCAGCCGCCGGTCGCCGAAGGCGAGCCCGACGCTCTTGACCGGCTGGCCGGCGAAGCGGCCGCGCAGGTGATCGGACCAGGGCACCTCGAAGCCCATGTTGGACGGGCGCAGCGGCGCGATCTCCACCCCGCGCGCGGCGAGAAGCTCCGTCCAGGCGCCGTCGGAGCCGGTGCGCGGCCAACTCGCCCCGCCCAGCGCCAGCAGCGTGGCGCGCGGAGCGACGGTGGTTTCCGTGCCGTCGCCGCGCCGGAAACGCAGCGCGCCCTGCCCATCGCAGCCCTGGGCATCCCAGCCAAGCCAGCGGTGGCGGGTGTGCAGGGTGACGCCCAGCCCCTCCAGCCGGCGCAGCCACGCGCGCACCAGGGTGGACGCCTTCATCTGCACCGGAAAGACGCGCCCGCTGGAGCCGACGAAGGTTTCGATCCCCAGCCCCGCCGCCCAGTCCCTCAACTCAGCCGGGGAGAATCCGGCCAGCAGATCCGCGAACAGGGGGGCCTGCGCGCCGTAGCGCGCGATGAAGGCGTCCAGCGGTTCGGAATGGGTCAGGTTCAGCCCGCCGCGCCCGGCCAGCAGCAGCTTGCGCGCCGGGGTGGGCATCCGTTCATAGACCGCGACCGACCGGCCCGCGGCGGCGATGACCTCCGCCGCCATCAGCCCGGCGGGGCCGGCACCGATGATGGCAACGTCGGGGGCGGCATCGGGAAAGGAAACGGTGTCAGGGGCGTCGGTCATCGGGTCCCCGAAAGGCGGAAGGATGTTGACCGGTCCCGTCCGCGCCGCCTTCGCCGAAGGGAAAAGCGGGCATGGACGGGACCGGGGCGCTCAGGAAGCACGGATCAGGGACGCGGGACCGGCTCAGTCCGCGTCGTCCTCCTGGGCCACTTCGTCGGCGAGGTCGTTGGCCATGTCGGCGAAATAGCCCGCGTCCACCTCCAGCCCGTTCTCCTCGCAAATCCGCATGAAGATGCGGTAGGCGTGCAGGATCGCGACGTCGAGAACGGCGAGGTCGCCCTCCTCGCTGTGCCTGTCGGTGACGCCACGCTCCTGGAGCGTGCCGACGATGTCGTGAGACGCGGCCTGAAGCACCGCTTCCATGGCTTGTTTGTGCAGAGTCGACATCGCGGGGGTCCTCTTTCTCAAGTGGTCGTCTGCCATGGGGCGCGGCCCGTTCAGCGCCGGCCCGTGGTAGAAAACCCCTCTTAGCAGCTTCGCGTTCTCGCCGCAGCGATCATTGCGCGCTGTCCTTCGCATGGCTCTGCAGATAAGTCAGGAGCAGGCGGCCCTCCTCCTCGTCCAGCTTCGTCAACCGCCTCATGGCGTTCATCTTGCCGATCCAGGCGTTCGCGTCGTAGGCCCCCGGCGGGTGCAGCGCGTGGCAGAGCGAGCAGTTGGCGTCATAGACGCGCGCGCCATAGTCCCACAGCCTGCCGAGATCGGCCGCATAGCCGCCCGCCCCGGTCCAGGCGGTCAGGCGGACCTCCGTCCACTCCTGTTCGGTCTCCGGATCGGTGACGGTGCGCAGCGCCGCCGCCTGCTCCGCCGCCGCGGCGCTCAGCTTGGCGGTGGTGATGCGCTTGCCCGGCCGGGCGTAGAGGGTCTGGGCGGAGCTTCCGCGCTGCCAGCCGGTGATCTCCACCTTCAGGGCGCCGCCCTCCGCCGCCAGGACCTTCACCGGAGTCGCCGCGGCAATCTCCCCGTCCCCGGTCGCCCCCGGCGCCGGCGGAGCGGCGTAGAGGGCGAGGCTGGCCAAGGCGTAGGCGGTGTCGCCGGGCTTGAGAGCCAGCGCCTTCGCCTGTTCCGACAGGCCGGCGAAGAGTTGGCGATGGCCGGCGGTGACGTCGGGGAACGTGTGGGCGATGCCCTTGTGACAGTCGATGCAGGTCTTGCCGGCCTTCTCCGCCCCTTGCATGGCGGTGGCCGCCTTCGGCGTCTGCTTGTGGAAGTCCATGGCGCCGAAGGAATGGCAATTCCGGCATTCCTGGCTGTCGGAGGCCCGCATGCGGTCCCATTCGCGGCGCGCCAGTTCATGGCGCTTCGCCTCGAACTTCTCCTTGGTGTCGATGGAGCCGACCAGCCAGTGATACAGCTCGCCGGACGCCTGCACCTTGCGGATCACCTTGTGCGTCCAGTCGCGGGGAACGTGACAGTCGGCGCAGACCGCGCGCACGCCGGAGGCGTTCTGATAGTGCGGCGAGGTCTTGTACTCGGCGTACACGTTGTCGCGCATCTCGTGGCAGGAGATGCAGAATTCCATGCTGTTGGTGGCCTCCATGACGGTGTTGAAGCCGCCCCAGCCGACCACACCCACGACGACGCCCACCAGACCGGCCAGCGCGAGCGCCCCGAGGCCGCCCGCCTTCATCCATCCCCACCGCATGTCCGATACCCTGGCAACCACCCCAAACAAAGGAATGGGGCCGGGACGCCCCACGGCGTCCGGCCCCATCCTGTTCCGAAGACGTCAGTCGAACGGCTTCGGCTTCGGCGTGTTGTCCGCGGACGGCGGCAGGATCGGCAGCGCGAAGTTCGGCTGGTCGCCGGTCAGCGTCTTCAGGAAGGCGACGATCTTCGCGTTCTCGTCGGGCGAGAACTTCTTGCCCAACTGGATGCGGCCCATGACGTCCACGGCCTCGGCCAGGGTCGCGGCCTCGCCGTCGTGGAAGTAGGGGTAGGTCAGCGCGACGTTGCGCAGCGTCGGAACCTTGAAGTTGAAGCGGTCGGCTTCCTCCTTGGTCACCGCGATGCGGCCTTCGGCGGGGTTGTTGGTCTTGTAGGGTTCGACCACGCCCATCTTCTGGAAGGTGTTGCCGCCGACCGCCGAACCGTTGTGGCAGGCGGTGCAGCCCGAATCCTTGAACAGCTCGTAGCCTTCCAGCTCGGCGGTGGTCAGCGCCTTCTTGTCGCCCTTCAGCCACTTGTCGAAGCGCGCGTTCGGCGTGACGAGGGTTTCCTCGAAGGCGGCGATGGCCTTCGTCACCTCGTCGATGGAGATCTTCGTCTCACCGAAGACGGCCTTGAACTCCTGCACATACTCCGGAATGGAGCGCAGCACATCAACCGCCAGCGCGTGGGTGGAGCCCATCTCGCCGGGGTTGGCGATCGGGCCGCCGGCCTGCTCCTGCAGCGACATCGCGCGGCCGTCCCAGAACTGGGCGACGTTCAGGCTGGAGTTCAGCACCGTCGGGGAGTTGATCGGACCCTGCTGCCAGTTGTGGCCGATGGAGGTCTTCAGGTTGTCCGTGCCGCCCATGGACAGGTTGTGGCACGAGTTGCACGAGATGAAGCCCGACTTGGACAGGCGGGGATCGAAGTAGAGCTTCTTGCCGAGTTCAACCAGTCCGGGATTGGTGATCTTCGCCGGTTCGATGGGCGAAATCGGCTCGTCGGCGGCAAAGGCCGGGACGCTGAAGGTGGCGACAGTGGCCGCCAGCATGGCCGCAAAAGACACGGCAACACGCTTGGACATCGCACTTCTCCCTTATCGATGTTCTAATGTCTGGGCTAATTCCTTGATGCAAAATGACTGTTGCATGAAATTTTCTGGTGATACCAGTGACAGGCGTGTCGCGCGGCAACTTGCCGCACGTCTGTGTACAAATTGCGGCTCTGACGAACAATTTCCGGTGCGGCGCATGAAAAAGGGGCGGCGGATCAGCCCGCCGCCCCCATCGGGACGAAGTCCGGTTGAAGACCTTTGGTTGCGCCTATTCGGCGGCGGCCTGACCGGGCATGCCGCCCTTGGCACCGGACCGCATGCCGTCGATCACCTCGTCCGCCGCCGCCCGGTGGACCTTGACGGAACCGGTCCACTGGCCCCAGGCCGCCGGGTCGATCTTGTCGCCGTTCTTGCCGAGGGACTTCAGCCGCTTCTGATCCTCGTCGGTCAGCACCTGCTTGGGCAGGGGCTTCAGACCGGCGACGTCGGCGGCGGTCATGCCCAGCATGCCGCCCACCCGGTTGCCGTAGTCGTCATGGACCAGGAAGAAGTGCCAGAGCATCCGCTCCTGAACGTCGCGTTCGCACTGACCCAGCAGGGTGCCCATGTTCAGCACCAGATCGTCGCGCTCCCAATCCATCATGGTGCAGTAGCGGCCCCGCGCGTGGGCGTAATCGTTGCGGCGCTCGATCACGCTGCGGGTCAGGCGGCCATGGATCTCCGGCGGGTTGTTCGGCTCTTCCCGTTGGGCTTCGTTCAAGCCGTTGTGGATGGACGGCTCGAAGTTGACGTGCGGGTTCTGCCCCGGCGCCAGATCGCGCCGGTAGGACATGGTGCCGCCCGACAGGTTGGTGGCGACCGCCGCGTTCTTGGCCTGGTTGATCGGCAATTGCAGGTAGTTGGTGCCGACCCGGTAGCGCTGCGTGTCGGAGTAGGAGAAGGTGCGCCCGACCAGCATCTTGTCGTCGGAGAAGTCGAGGCCGTCGCCCAGCACGCCGGTGCCCATCGCAATCTGCTCGCTTTCAGTATGCTGGTCCTCGACGTTCCGGTTCAGCGTCATCACGCCGATGTGCCGCAGCGGAAATTGATCTTCCGGCCAGGTCTTCGTGTCGTCGAGCGGATCCCAGTCGAGCTCGGGATGATCGTGATCGTCCATGATCTGAACGAACATGTCCCATTGCGGGTAATCGCCGCGCTCGATCGCTTCGAACAGGTCCTTGGAGGCCGATCCGAGATCCTGCCCCTGCACCTTGGCGGCTTCTTCCGCCGTCAGGCAGGCGACCCCGCAGCGCGGATGGAAATGATATTTGACCAGCACCGTGTCGCCGGCCGCGTTGACCATCTTGTAGGTGTTGACCCCGAAACCTTCCATGTGCCGGTAATTGGCTGGAATGCCACGCGGGCTGAACAGATGTGTCAGCATGTGCATCGACTCAGGCGTCTGGCTCATGAAGTCGAAGATGCGGTTCGGCTCCTGGCGGAACGTCACCGGATCGGGCTTCAACGAGTGGATGACGTCGGGAAACTTGATCGCATCACGGATGAAGAAGACCGCCAGATTGTTGCCGACGCGGTCCCAGTTACCGGCCTCGGGATAGAGCTTGCCCGCAAAGCCGCGCGGGTCGCGCGCAACCTCTGCTGAGTCGCGCCCGCCGATCACCGTCGAGAAGCGTATTGCGAGCGGCGTCTCCTTGCCGGCCGACTGGAACAGCTTCGCGCGGGTGTATTTGGAGGCCGGCTCGTCGCCGATTTTGCCGGTCGCCTCGAACGTTCCGTAACACACGAAGCCGCGGGCATGGACCACGCGCTCCGGGATGCGCTCGCGATCGAAGTGCGTGATTTTCTCGAGGAACTGGTAATTCTCGAGCGTCGCCGGGCCGCGTGCGCCGACCGTTCGCTGCGACTGGTTGTTGACGATCGGGTGACCCTGACGATTGGTCAGCACGCGCTCGCCGCTTTTGTCTTGTTCGTGATCCACGTCTCGGTCTCCATCTGGACTGCAACGGATCGATAGCGACCCGCGCACGCCACACTGCAGAGACATGCTC
>JAEYPE010000123.1 GCA_023411035.1 Pseudomonadota bacterium | reverse complement strand
GGCATCAAGATCTCCGACGCCGAGATGGACGCCCTCGCCATCACCCGAAACGACTTCCATCCCGAGTGGAATTACTCCATCGCTCCCAGATCAGGAATTCGCGCATTTAATTCGGCATAGGTCCTTAAGCGTGCCGTCGCGGGGGACACTGACGGAGCGGGAGCTGAAAGTGCTGGCCGACTTGGAGGCGCTTCCAGAGGATGAAAAGAAAGCAGTCGCGGCTTATATCAGCCGTCGTGCTGACGACGCGCGCGTGCAGCTTCGGCGCGGCGATGAATCAACTCTTCAAGATCGCGCCGCTCGCCTTCGTCCAGCGAGCCGATATCCGCGAGGTCGCGAAGTATCTTAGCGTCTGTGTCGTTCAAAGAAGATTCCGTTGCTGCTGTCAAGCCTTGCAATTCTGTCACGGTGACCGTGCGGCCAAGCAACTTCGATGCACCATGAGCAAGGCTGAAGTAGGTTTCGTCTTCCAGGCGCTTGTTCTTCTTGCCCTGGATGATGTCGTTTAGCGTGTTGTAGCCGATTTCTGACGCGGTTACCCACGCGCGCACGCTTCGTATCTTGCGAGCGCGTTTGGCCTCTTCATAGAAGGCCACAAGGGCTTTGCGCAGCCGATCCCGTTCTTCCTGCTCAACGGTCATGCTGCCATTCTCACGATTTTTCGCCGTTGCGCGATTTCGCTTCGGCGAAAATACCGCTTGACCAGAATTTTCGCTTCGGCGCAAATTCGAGGTATGACACCCACCATCGATAACGCTCTGCACCGGATTCGCTCCTACTTCGCGACTTCGGGAATGAACACGCACCAAGTCGCGGTCGCGGCAAAGGTGCATTGGACCGCTGCGGCCAAGGTGCTGGAACCCGGCGCGCTTCCGTCGTTGGAGAGCGCGAAGCGGGTGGAGGCGCTGGTGCCCAGCGATTTCGTGGCCCCCGCTCCGCGTCCCAGTGACGGCTTGAAAGAGGATGTGGCGACTATCACCGCGCGAGGCGGCGGCGTCTTGTGCAATCAGCCGGAAGGATTCGGCCAATGACCAAGCGCCGCAAGCCGCTGTCCGTTGAGGACGGCGTTACCGTCGCCCTTGCCATCCTGGGCGACGAACAGGCGGAGGGGGCGACGCGGAAGAGCGCCCGGCTCGTCCGCTCTTGGTCCGATCCGGACGATGATGCCCATCACATCCCGGTCTATCAGGCCCTGCGCCTGGATCGCGCCTGCATGCTGCTGGGGGAGGCGCCGCCCATCCTGACCGCCTACCGGGCGGAGCTTCGACGGGCGCAGGCTTCATCCAGAGAGACGGGCGACCCCATGGCGCGGTTGGCCGACGCCATGGCCGAAATGGGCGACGTGGCGGAAGAGCTGCGCCGTGCCCGCGCGACCTGCGGCCCCGGCGGCAAGTCCATCGTGCCGTCCGAAGCACAGGCCATCCTGACGCAGGTTGCCGAGCTGCGCGCGGTGCTGGACGCGCTGGAACACGATGTGATCGCGCTTCTTCCGGCGCCCGCTCCGGTGGAGGGCTGACCATGGCGAACGCCGGATCGGCCCGCATCCTGTCCCCCGATTTCACCCTGATGCTGGCCGTCAATCAGGTGCTGCTGACCCGCCGTCCCACCGACGAAGACCGGGCCAAGCTGACGGCGGCGGTCGATGCCGCGCGTGAAGCCGGCGTGACCGGCACCGCTGCCGCCCTGGCCGATGCCGCCACCGCGTGGCTGGCCGACGCGGCGGCAACCGAAGCGCTGCAAGAGGCGCTGACCGACTTCGCCACTCCCTACGCCACCCGCGTGTCGCGGCCTGTTCGCCCCGCGGAGCCTGACCATCGCGGCCTCGTCGAAGGTGACGTGCCGCTGCTTTCTCATGCCGCGCGTGTCGCGGCTGCCATGGAGACCGACCGATGACCGATCCGAAGGCCGTTCAGAGTTCTCCCGCGTCGGCTGACGACGTGGCGTTCTTCAAGGAAATCGAGGCGTTGCAGGGCAAGCGGCCCATGCTGGTGCTGCCGGAAGGTCTGACGGCGGAAGACATCGTCGCCCTGTCGCTGATCGCTACGGAGCGGGCACGGCAGATCACGGCGAAGGGCTACACCCCCGCGCATGATGACCAGCACGAAACCCACGGTGAATTGGAGTTGGCCGGCGGTGAATATCTGCTGCATGCGGGCAGCGGCGACAGCCACCGCGCGCAGTTTCCGCCGGGCAGGCCGGCGGACATCTGGCCGTGGGACAATCATCACTGGAAGCCCACCACCCGCGTCCGCGACGGTGTGAAGGGCTGTGCCCTTGGTGTGGCTGGCATCGCGACGCGTCTGCGCCGTGGCGAGCCGGTGGAGGGCTGAGTCCATGCTTGATGGCAAGACCTCCTCCGATCCGGGGATGCTGGCTGGGCCGGTCCCCATCGCGATCCGCCGGCTGCGGGATGCCGGCCCGTCCGCCATTGGGCAGGCCGTGGCGGTGTTGCAGGCTTCGCACCTCCGCCCGGACGGGATCCTCGCGCCGCGGTACGAGCAAGGGCGGCTGTTCGATGAGCTGTACGATTCGGTTCATGCCCGGACGCAGGGGCAGGCGCAATTCTTCGTCGCCCAGACTGTGGAGGGTGGCCGGGTGGTCGGCGTGGCCGGCTATCGGCAGACGTGGTGTTCGGCCTTCGGGTGGGAACTGTCCTATGCGGGCGTCCATCCCGACTGGCAGGGCCGCGGGATCGGGCAGGCCCTGATCCGTGTCCGCCTGACCGGCATCCAGGCCGAAGCGAGCGAGGGTGATTTCGTCATCGTCCGCGCCGCGCGGCCCGAAACCTATCGCCGCATGGGGTTCTCGCTCTGCATGGGTGATCCGCACCTGCTCGTCGGGCGGGTCGGCGCGCTGGGGGAGGGCGTTTGAATGGTCGCCTATTCCTTCCGCCCCCGCTTCATCGATCCCATCCTGGCCGGGCTGGAACCCGGCCCGTTGCTGCCGGGCATGAAGCGGCAGACGATCCGTGGCGCCAGCGGCGGCAAGCGCCACGCGCGCCCCGGCGAGCTGGTGCAGCTCTACACTGGCATGCGGACGCGGTCGTGCCGCAAACTGGGCGATGGCCGATGCGTGGCGGCTGAACCGGTGATCCTGCTGCTCGAAAAGCCGGGCCTCGTGATCATTGGCGATGCGATGACGCCCGCTGACGATAACGAGGCCGCCCGGCAGCTCGACGCCTTCGCCATCTATGACGGCTTCCGCGATTGGTCTGACCTCGTCGCCTTCTGGGCGGCGGAATACCCCGGCCTGACCCGGTTCGAGGGTGTGTTGATCCGCTGGGAGCCGCTTTCCGGTGCGGAGGTTCGGCCATGACCGAAACCCCCGGACCCGAGCTGCGTGAGGCGGCGGCGTCCTACATATGGCGTGGCTGGCCGGTCTTCCCCTGTGCCGAGCGGCAGAAGGTGCCCTGCAAGGAAAATGGGCTCTTCGAGCATGGCGTGCTCGACGCCAAGACTTCCCCCTATTGGGTAAAGCAGTTCTGGACCCGCTGGCCGCGTGCCAACGTCGGGTTGGCGGTGGGGGAGGTGGCGGGCTTCTGGGTTCTGGACGCCGACATCAAGCCGCCCACGGAAGACAAGCCTGGGGAAGACGGATTCCAGACGCTGGCGCTGCTGGAAGACCTGTTCGGCGAACCACTGCCCGCCACGTTGGGGCAGAACACGCCCAGCGGTGGCCGGCACTGGCTGTTCAAGTGGCCGGACCGCCCGGTGAAGAACTCGGCGCGGTCCCGTCTCGGGCCCGGTCTCGACACGCGCAGCACCGGCGGCTACATCCTGGCTCCGCCCTCCATTCATCCGAACGGGCAGCGCTATGCCTGGATCGGAAGCCCGGAGACACCCATCCTGCCGGCGCCGGAGTGGGTGATCCGGCTGCTGATCGGCGACCCCGAAGATTTGGACTGGTTGCGTCTGCGGCTGGACGGGAAGGAGTTGCCGGCCTTTCTGGCGAAGCGCATCGGCAGGCCGGTGCCGCCCGCCGCCAAGGTCAGTCCGGTCAAGTCCGAACGCCTGTCGCCCTATGCCCGCGCCGCCCTGGATGACGAGAGCAAGCGGGTCCGCCAGACCGGGCCGGGGAACCAGAACAACGCGCTGAACGAAGCGGCCTTCAAGCTGGGCGGGTTGGTCGAAACCGGGGCGTTGCCCGAAGACCTCGTGTTTCAGCACCTGATGGCGGCGGCGCTGCAATGGAGCATCGACCCGCGGCGCGGCGCATGGAACCCGGAGCATCTGGACAAGATCATCCGGGGTGGCATCGAGGCCGGGCGCAAGAACCCGCGCGAGGTCCCGGAGCCGCAACAGCGGGAGCCGCAGAGGCGCTACACCGGGCGACGCGGACGGCGCGGTGGTGAACCCTCCGGCGCGGCGCTGGGGGTGCGGATCGCCGCCGGACGCGCGGTGTGGGGGCAACGCCAACCGCTCGCCGGCACTCCGGCGGCGGCCTTCCTGTCGGCGAACGGGGTGGACCCGGCGCAGGCCGGGCCGTGGTGGGGCTTTGCGGAGGTCGAATACCTGCACGAGCCGCAGGGTGGGGAGCCCTACACCGTCGGTCGGTTCCCGGCGCTGCTGGGAGGGATGGCGCAATGGCCGGACCGGGACGCCAAGCCGGAGGTGCGGGCGGTGCTCGCCTCCTTCCTGACACCGGAGGGAAGGCCGGCAGACATCCACGACCCGCACACCGGGGAGGTGCTGCCGGCCCGGAAGCTGATCGGCGCGTGGACCGGTGCCGCGGTGCGTCTCGGTCGGCTGTCCGGGGAGCGGCTTCACGTCGCCACCGGGGCGCTGATCGGGCTTCAGACGCGGCTGGCCTACCCCGACGTGCCGGTGTGGATCGGTGGCCCCATGGGGGCGCTGGTGCATCTGTCGTTGCCGGACAGCGTGCGGGATGTGGTGATCGTCGGGGCCGGCAAAGCGTCTCCCGAATCACAAGCCCGCGTAGCGCGGGCGCTGGGCTCCGATGGGCGGGTGACCGTGCGGATTCCCCGTCCGTCTCAGGCGCGGGAGGCATCCCATGGATAACCTGGATGCCCGAATTCTGGCCTTCCAGTTCATGGCCTCCACCCACCAGCGCGCGGACGCGGTCTTCGCCATGTGCCGCCGCGTGCTGGGCTTCCGGGGGCGCCAGCGGTCCCGCGTCGTGTGGTCGGACGCCTATGAGCTGCTGGCCGTCCTGATCGCCGATTCCGAAACCTTCGCCGCCAGCATCCGCCGCCGCGTTGAGGCGGCGGCGCGGAAGTGCGGTCATGACCGAGAAAGGCATGCGGCGTGAGGCTCATTCGCGTCTTCCCTAGCCGGACCAAAGCGACACCGGACGACGAACTGGCGTACTTCGGCCCGCCTGACTTTTTCGCTGAAGCTGACGAGGTGCACGTCTCGGTCACCTTCACCTGGGACATTCCGGCTGCCGAGCGGTTGGCCGAACAGTGGCGCCACGTCGCTCCGCTCAAGGTCGGTGGCCCTGCCTACGAGAAGTCCGGGCAGGGCTACCCGATCGACTTCGTGCCGGGCCGCTACATCAAGCCCGGCTACACCTTCACCTCGCGTGGCTGCCCGCGGCGGTGCTGGTTCTGCTCGGTCTGGAAGCGCTACCCGACCTCGACCCCGATTCCCAACTTCGCGGATGGCTGGAACGTTCTGGACGACAACCTGCTGGCCTGCGAACGGTCCCATGTCGAAGCCGTCTTCGATATGCTCCGCCGGCAGGGGCGTCGCGTGGAGTTCACCGGAGGGCTCGAAGCGCTGTCGCTCCAGGACTATCAGGTTGACCTGCTGGCCAGCCTGAAGCCGCGACCGAACTGCTTCTTCGCCTACGATCCGCAGGATGAGTTCGATACGCTGGCGTCCGCCGCTGAGAGGCTGCTGGCCGCCGGGTTCACGGCCCGGTCCCACCGCCTGCGCTGCTATGTGCTGATCGGCTACCCGAAGGACACCTTCGCGGAGGCCGAAGCCCGCCTCAACCGCATCATGAGCGTCGGCTATACCCCCATGGCGATGCTGTGGAGGCCGGAAAAACCGTCGCAGGCGCGCCACGCACCCGGTCCAGATTGGCGCCGCTTTCAGCGGCAGTGGGCGCGCCCGGCGATCATTCATGCGTCGGAGGCAGCATAATGCGCACCCTCCCCGCGCCCCTCCTCTTCGACTTTCCATCGAATGAGGCGGTCGCTCCCTCCGTGTCCGTGCCGGTGTCGCTGCCGCCTCTGTCCTGGCCCTTCGGTGCCTTGTCGCTGGCCCATTACGCGCTGATCGTCGCCGACCCGCCGTGGCGGTTCTACAACCGATCCGCGAAGGGAGAGGCCAAGAACCCGGTGGCCCACTACGACTGCATGCCTCTGGCGGACATCAAGGCCCTGCCGGTGCAGCAGCTCGCGAACCCTCGGGGCTGTCTGCTGTGGCTGTGGGGCACCTGGGCGATGCTGCCCCAGGCGCTGGAAGTCGGGAATGCCTGGGGGTTCCGCTACGTCACCGGCTTCCCGTGGGTGAAGCGAACCGTCTCCGGGAAGCTCGCCTTCGGGCCGGGCTACGTCGTTCGGGTCGTGACCGAACATGTGACGCTGTGGGCCATCGGCGATCCGCCCTATGGGCCGGGCTGCGCGTCGGAACGCGGCATCATCGACGCTGCGACGCGGGAGCATTCCCGCAAGCCGGATGAGCAGTACGCCAAGGCCCGCCGCCTGATTCCCAGCGGTCCAGCCTGCGAGTTGTTCGCTCGCCAGTCGTATCCGGGGTTCGACGTGTGGGGGAACCAGACCGACCGTTTCGAGGTGGAGGGGGCGTCGTGACGTGGCCGCGCCTGCCGCGCCCGCTCCCCCGCACCCCCTCTGAATTCAGGGCTCCCGATGGGTGGCCCGGCGGATTTCCGCAGGTGATAAATGCCTGATGATGGGACCAAATTCTCTCCCGATCTGGACGCCTTGCGCCGGGAGCTTGACGCCGCCGTGCCGGTCGATCCCGGCGCGGTCGGCGGTGGCGTCCTGCCGCCGGACGATGACGATCAGGAACCGCCTCCAGACCGGGAGCTTGCAACCTACGATCCTTCCCACAAGGGCAACGCCGAACGGCTGATCGCGCGGAGCGGCGACAAGCTGGTCTTCGTGGACGGCAACGGTTGGGCGGTGTGGGACGGCAAGCGATTCGCCTATGAGCTGGGCGAGGCTGCGGCGGTCAAGCTGTGCCACCGCATGGTCGAGAAGCTGCGGGACGAGCTGAAGGAACTGCGCGACCTGGGGCCGCCACCACCGCCTCCAACGGAGGAGGCGGAGACCGACCCGACCATCCAGGGGAAGATGCGGCTGGAGCGGATCAAGGGGTGGGAACGCGGCATCTCCAAGTTCCAGACCTTCTGCGTGGACAGCGGCAACGCCGGGAATGTGAAGGGCGCCCTGGAGATGGCGAAGCCCTACCTATCCAAGCCGGCGCGGGCCATGGACGCGCATCCGTGGTTGCTGACCGTGGACAACGGGACGTTGGACCTGCGCCAGAAGCCGGAGACGCTGGACCGCATGCGGCTGGACGGGTTCCGCAGGTCCAACCTGATCACCCGGCTTGCCGGGGCGCCCTTCCGGGCGGCGGCGGCCTGCCCCACCTTCGAACGCTTCA
This sequence comes from Pseudomonadota bacterium, assembly GCA_023411035.1. Lineage (GTDB taxonomy): Bacteria > Pseudomonadota > Alphaproteobacteria > Azospirillales > Azospirillaceae > Azospirillum. The sequence continues at coordinate 1,431 of JAEYPE010000123.1, read as the reverse complement.
TGGCCCGCATCCTGCCGGATGAGGAGGTGCGGCGGTTCGTGCAGAAGTTGTTCGGCTACTGCCTGACCGGGGACACGTCCGAGCAGATTTTCGTGATCTTCTACGGCACCGGCAAAAACGGCAAGTCGAAGCTGGTGGACCTGATGCGGCAGGTGTTCGGCGACTATGCCGCCACCATCCCGGTCGGCGTCTTCCTCGACGGGCGGGACAAGAAGGCGGACGGACCGAAGCCGTCGCTGGCGAAGCTGCCGGGCGTGCGGATGGTGCTGATGAGCGAGCCCGACAAGGGCGAGGCCCTGTCCGAAGGACTGGTGAAGGAGGTCACGGGCGGGGAGCCCATCGAGACGCGCAAGCTGAACAAGGACCCCTTCGAGTACCGGCCCGAGTTCACCCCGATCATGGTGACCAACCACAGGCCCATCATCCGTGGGCAGGATGTGGGCATCTGGCGGCGCGTCATGCTGATTCCATTCGAGGTCTTCATCCCGCCGGACGAGCGGGACCCGCACATTCTCGACAAGTTGCTGGCCGAACGGGAAGGCGTCCTGAACTGGCTGCTCACCGGCCTGTGGCTGTGGGCGGAAGAGGGGCTGGACCCGCCGGAAAAGGTCATGGCCGCGGTGGAGGAGTACCGGCGGGATCAGGACCCGCTGGGCGACTTCCTGGAGGCCGAGACTGCCGCCATCCAGGGCAAGCGGGTGACGGCCACCGCGCTGTACTCCGCCTATGCCGACTGGTGCGAGCGGAACGCGGTGGAGCCGCTGAAGCAGAACGGCTTCGGGCGGCGGATGAAGGATCGCGGGTTCCGCACGGTCAAGTCCTGCGGGGTCAACGAGTATGTCGGGCTGGAGCTGCTGAAGGTGGTGTCGGCGGGGCCGATGCTGTGATGGGCAGTATCGGAAACAGCCGTAACTGCGAGTGATGGCCGCCATTTCATAGGTTTGGTCAAGAGTTAACGGGAAATAGAGACGCCCATTCCCGCTAAGACAATGCACTTTCCTCCATTTATGTGAGAGTAGATCACAATGGAAAAGCCATCTGATCCGCGCAGAGCGGTCGCCCTGATTGCAATAGAGACAGGGCCTCGCGGTGGTCACATTCGGGCGCTGACGCTTGAGTGCGGCCATAAAGTGCGGCAACCCATGCGGACAAAGCCCGGCCCGTTCGCCCCCGTTACACAGCCCGCACCGACGACCGCATTGTGCATGTTTTGCGGAGAGGGCTTTGCGGCGCGCCCCGTGACGGTGGAGGACGGACATCATGCTCCAAGGTTCTGATGTCGCGGTCTCATCTATAGGCGTCAATTCTAAGGACCTATGCCGAATTAAATGCGCGAATTCCTGATCTGGGAGCGATGGAGTAATTCCACTCGGGATGGAAGTCGTTTCGGGTGATGGCGAGGGCGTCCATCTCGGCGTCGGAGATCTTGAT
>JAEYPE010000216.1 GCA_023411035.1 Pseudomonadota bacterium | reverse complement strand
CGGCGCGCCGGCCGGCGCCCGGCGGCCATCGACCTGTTCGCCGACCTGGACACCCGTCAGCTTGCCAATCCCTGTCTCCGGCTGCCTTCCGGAGGCTTGCGGCTGGAGTCCGGCGCTCTCCTGGACGCTCTGGCGCGGACGGAACTGCGCGGCCTGCCGCTGGTCTACGGCGCCGGCTTCGAGGATGACCCGGCGCTGCTGGCGCGCATCGCGGAGAACCGGACCCTGCTCGGCAACCGGGCCGATGCGGTGGCGCGGGTGAAGGACCCGTTCCTTTTCGCCACCGCGCTGAAGCGGCTGGGCATCCCCCATCCTCCGGTCACGCGGACGCTCGATGGATGTGATGGCGGCCATCTGCTGAAGCGGATCGGCGGCAGCGGCGGCGGGCACGTCACCCATGCATCGGCGGCGGAAGCCCGACCGGGCTGGTACTTTCAGCGCCGTGTCACCGGCCATGCCGTGTCTGTCCTCTTTCTCGCGAACGGAAACCGGGCCGTCATCGTCGGGCTGAGCCGCCAATGGGCTTCGCCGACTGTGAGAAGCCCGTATCGCTACGGCGGGGCTGCCGGGCCATGGCGCTGTCCGGAGCGGCTGGCCCGGACCTTGCCCGGCATGATGAACCGCCTTGCGTCGGCGTTCGGGCTGGTCGGGCTGAACAGCGCCGACTTCCTGTTGAGCGGGGCGGATCATCATCTGCTGGAGATCAATCCAAGGCCGGGCGCGACGCTGGACGTTTTCGACCGCCCGCCCATGCCGTCCCTGTTCGGCCTTCACCTGGACGCCTGCGCGGGACGCCTGCCCGACAGCCTGCCGGCGCCGTGGGGATGCCGGGCGGCGGAGGTGTTCTACGCCGACGCTCCCATCCGGATCGACGCCGGGATGCGCTGGCCCGCCTGGACGGCGGACCGTCCTGCGGCGCCGTCCATCATCGAACGCGGCGAGCCGGTCTGCACCGTGTTGGGCGACGGTCCCAGCGCCGGCGCGGCGCGGCGCCATGCCGGACGGCGGAGGCGTCAACTGGCGGCCTCCGCAACGATGGAGATGCAAGCATGACCCTGGAAACCCCTTCCGTCCCGCGTCAGGGGCCATCGCATTCGATTTCCCTTCTCCCCTCTGGGAAGAGGGTTAGGGTGAGGGGGGTGCGCTTTTGCCGAGCGTCCCGCCATGCGCAACCCCCTCACCGGCCCTGCGGGCCACCCTCTCCCCAGAGGGGAGAGGGCTAATATGGCCAAACGCAATGACTCCGACCCGCGTCCAAGCCTTGCGGCGCTTTCCGCGCCGCTGGCCGAACGGCTGGTCGCCAATGCCCGGGTGCTGCGCCTCGGTCTCCAGCGGGTCGGGGGCGCCTGCGTCGTCGATGCCGGGATACGCCATTTCGGCGGGCTGGAGGCCGGGCGGCGCATCGCCGCACTGTGCATGGGCGGCCTTGGCCGGGTGACGCTGGGTGCGGTGCCGGGCACGCCGTCCTGGCCGTTTGGCGTCACGGTTCACAGCGCACAGCCGGTGCTGGCCTGTCTCGGCAGCCAGTATGCCGGCTGGAGCCTCAGCCACGGCAGCGGCAAGGACGCCTTCTTCGCCCTGGGCTCCGGCCCCGGACGTGCGCTGGCGCGGCAGGAGGCGCTGTTCGACGAGCTGGCCTACCGCGACACGGCTGACTCGGCGGCCTTCGTCATGGAGGTGGCGGCGGTGCCGCCCGCCGAACTGGTCGCCCGCATCGCCACCACCTGCGGCATCGCCGCGGACCGGCTGACGCTGGTCCTCACCCCGACGCAGAGCCTCGCCGGGACCACCCAGGTGGTCGCCCGCGTGCTGGAGGTCGCCCTGCACAAGCTGCACAGCCTCGGCTTCCCGCTCGACCGCGTCGTCGACGGCATCGGCATGGCGCCGCTTCCGCCGCCGGGCGGCGGTTTCCTCACTGCGATGGGCCGCACCAACGACGCCATCCTCTATGGGGGAACGGTCCATCTGCACGTCGCCGGTCCGGATGACGGCGCGGAGGATCTGGCGCGCCGCCTGCCCTCATCCGCCTCGCGGGATCATGGACGTCCCTTCGCGGAGGTCTTCGCGGCGGCGAAGGGGGATTTCTACGCCATCGACCCCATGCTGTTCAGCCCGGCGCGCGTGATCGTCACCGCTGTGGACAGCGGGCGCAGCTTCCACGCCGGGGAGTTGGCGCCGGACCTCGTGGAACGCTCGTTCCGCGATGTCCGCTGACGATGTCCGCTGAGCGCGCCGCCCTGATCCTCACCGAGCGGCCCGACTGGCACACCCCCCGTCTGGTCCGGGCCATCGAGGCGCGCGGCCTGCCCTGCCGCTGCGTCTCGCCACGGCGCTGCGGGATCGCCGCCGGCCACACGGCCACGGGGCTGCTGATCCCCGGTTTCGAGGATGCGCTGCCGGCGGGCGTGTTCGTCCGCGCCGTGGGCCAGGGCAGCTTCGAGCAGGTGACGTTGCGCCTGGGCGTGCTCCACGCGCTGCGGGACCTCGGGGTACCGGTCTACAACGACGCGCGGGCCATCGAACGCTGTGTGGACAAGAGCATGACGAGTTTCCTGCTGGCCCGCGCCGGCCTGCCGACGCCGCCCGCCCTCGCCGCGCAGGACGCCGAACCGGCCCGGCGTGTCCTGGAACAGGCGCCCGATCAGGTGCTGAAACCCCTGTTCGGCGCGCAGGGGCGCGGCCTTCTGCGGCTGGACGGGCCGGAGGCGCTGCCCGATGCCGAACAGGTCGCCGGGGTCTATTACCTCCAGCCCTTCATCCCGCCGCGAACGGAGGGCGCATGGCGGGACCGGCGGGTGTTCGTGGCCGGCGGGCGGGCGGTCGCCGCGATGAACCGGCATGGACGGAGCTGGATCACCAACGTCCATCAAGGTGCGGCGTGCGAGGCCGCTCCCGCCGACGACGAGGCCGCCGCCCTCGCCATCCGCGCCGCGCTGGCGGTTGGTGCCGGCTATGCCGGTGTCGATCTGATCCAGGACCGGGCGGGGCGCTGGCTGGTTCTGGAGGTCAACAGCATGCCGGCCTGGCAAGGGCTGCAACGGGTCAGCGCGGTGGACATCGCGGACGCCCTGGCTGCTGATTTCGTGGAGCGGGTGAGCGCATGATCCATTGGGCACCAATTCCCCCTGATCCGGCATCCGGCGTGGCCGGTGCCTACCGCGCCGCCTGCCACCTGGAGCTGCGCGCGCTGAAGCCCGGAAACGTCCATATCCATGCGGACGGTCACGGCATGACCGTTGCCCAGTTCCTCGCCAGCGCCGACGCGACCGCGCCCATCCTCGCGCAGCCGGGACTGAGCGTCGGAGAGCGGATTCATGCGGCGGTCACCGCCACGCGGGCGGTCGCCGGCTGCAACACCAATCTCGGCATCCTGCTGCTGGCCGCTCCGCTCGCCCAGGCCGCGCTGACCGGCGGCGGTCCTTTGCGCAAACGGCTGGGCGATGTTCTCGCGAGCCTGACCGTGGCGGACGCGGAGTTGACCTTCCGTGCCATCGCGCTGGCCGAACCCGCCGGCCTGGGCCGTGTGGAGGGCGCGGACGTGCACGCCCCGGCGCGGGTGCCCCTGCTTGCCGCCATGCGGGAAGCGCAGGAGCGCGACCGGATCGCCCGGCAGTACGCGACGGACTTCGCGGACTTGTTCGAAACGGGCGTCCCGTGCCTCCGGCGATGGCTGGACGCCGGAGCGAATTTCGAACAGGCCGCGGAATTGCTGTACGTGGAATTTCTCGCCACCATGCCCGACAGCCATGTAACCCGAAAATACGGGCTGGAGCGTGCTGAATGGTTACGTGCCAGGGCTTCGGAATTGAGGGAAGACGCAGCCTCGAATCGTGCATTCACGCTAACGCGATCGCGCTTGGCGGAACTGGACCGGGAACTCAAATACAATGGCGTCAATCCGGGGACGACCGCGGATATTGTCGTGGGCAGCTTGCTCGCGTTCTGGCTCATGCAATCGCCGTAGCGGCCCGAGGCAACCGATAAGACACCTTCCACGCAAAACACCGAAGAAGCTAGGGAGAAAGGACATGCCGATGTGGGGAGGACAGTCCGCGAAGATCAACCGTGTGCTTGTTGGTGAGTCGCTGGTCGGTGATGGGAACGAGGTTGCCCATATCGACCTGATCATGGGGCCGCGCGGCAGCGCCGTTGAAACGGCCTTCTGCAACGCGCTGACCAACAACAAGGATGGCTTCACCGCCCTTCTTGCCGTCGTCGCACCCAACCTGATGTGCAAGCCGGCCACCATCCTGTTCAACAAGGTCACGATCAAGGGCGCGGAACAGGCGGTGCAGATGTTCGGCCCCGCCCAGCACGCCGTCGCCAAGGCCGTGGCCGACTGCGTGGCGGAAGGCACCATCCCGCAGGAGGAGATCGACAACATCTTCATCTGCGTCGGCGTCTTCATCCATTGGGAAGCCAAGGACAACGCCAAGATCCAGGACTACAACTACCGCGCCACGAAGGAAGCCATCGAACGCGCCGTCGCCAGCTTCCCCAGCGCGCAGGACCTCATGAACCAGAAGGACAAGGTGAAGCATCCCTTCGCCGCGTGACCCGTTCACCGGGCCAGGGCCTCAAGCGCCGCGCGGTCGATGCGGCCGTCGTGCAGCGCCGTTGCCACCAGGGCACCGGCGCTGCCGCGCGACGCAAGCTCCTTGAGGTCGTTGCCGTCGCGCACACCGCCGGCGGCGAACAGGCGCGCTTGCGGCTTGGCCCGCCGGATCTCCGCAAGACGGTTCCAGTCCGGCCCCTCCCCGGACCCGACGCGGGCGAGGGTCATGGCGACGATCCGGTCCGGCCACAGGTCGGTGCGGTCCGGCAACTCCTGCGGCCCGACGAACCGCTCGCGGAAATCGAGCGAGAGGATCACGCGCTTCCACGCAGGATCGGCCTTCAGCGCCGCCAGCGGTTCGAGCCCCTCCAGGCTCTCGCTGCCAAGCACCGCGTCGCCGAGCCCCGACGCGACGAAGCCGCGCACCGCACCGGCGCTGCGGAACCCGGCGTCGCCCCAGAGTCCGACCTCCGGGAAGGCCGCCTTCAGCCGCGCCAGCACGGGCCGGTTGTCCCCCACCCCTTCGATGGCGTCGAGATCGGCCACATAGACGACCGGGAACGGATGCAGGCCGAGCAGTCCCCCGACCACCGCCACCGGGTCGTTGCCGGTGCACAACGGCGAGCGCAGCGGCGGGTAGCGGCCCCGATTGCCGCGGCGGGCATGAACCACGCCGCCATCCCTCACATCGATCACCGGAACGACATGGAACATCGCGCCCTCCCTCGGCTTCCTTTCGGCGGACGACATGCGCATCCTGGTCTGTGAGTTCGTGACCGGCGGCGGAATGCCGCCGGACGCCCCCATCCCCGCCAGCCTTGCCCGCGAAGGCGACCTGATGCTCCGCGCCCTGCTCGCCGACCTGCTGGAGGTGCCGGGAGTGGAGGTCACGGTCACGCGCGACGCCCGCCTGCCGCCGCTCGCTATGCCCGTGCGCAGCATAACCGTCACCGACCCTCGCCGGTCCTGGACCCTTTGGGAGGAACTCACCCGGGACGCGGACGGCGTATGGCCCATCGCCCCGGAGACGGAGGGCGCGCTGGAACGCTTCAGCCGCATGGTCGAGTCCGCCGGTCGCCGCCTGTTCAACAGCGCCGCCGACGCGGTGGCCGTCGCATCGAGCAAGGCGGCGACCGCCGCCGTCCTGTCCGCAGCCGGTTTGCCCGTCATCCCGGTCTGGCGTATAGACGCCATCACCGATGGACCACCGGGAGACGGCCCCTGGGTCGTCAAGCCCGACGACGGGGCCGGATGCGTCGATACCCGCCTGATCCTCGATCGCTCCGAATGGGAGCGATGGCTTGGCGGGGCCGACCGCGCCGGCTTCGTGGTGCAGCCCTTCCAGCCCGGCATGCCCGCCAGCCTGTCGATGCTCTGCCGCGACGGGCGCGCGTGGTTGCTGACCGTCAATCGCCAGAACGTCTCGCTGTCCGGCGGTTCTTTCACCTACGACGGCGGGATCGTCGGCGGGATGGTGCCGTCGCCGAACCTGTCCGACCTTGCGCAAGGCGTCGCGGCAGCGCTTCCCGGCCTGTTCGGCTTCGTGGGCGTGGATTTCATCGCCGGTCCCGACGGCCCGGCGATCATCGAGGTCAACCCGCGCCTCACCACCTCCTGCGTGGGGTTGCGGCGGGCGACCGGGCTGAACCTCGCCGCCGCCGTTCTGGATCTGGCCCGCGATCCGCCGATCCCGCCGACACCGGTTGAGCGCATCGAACCGGTCCTTGTGAAACTGGAGGGGTGAGGCATGGAACAGGGCGGGCTGATCGGGCTGGACATCGGCGGGGCGCACCTGAAGGCGGCCCTGTTCGACGAAACGGGGACGCTCCGCGACCTCGATCAATGGCCCTGTCCGCTCTGGCAGGGTCTTGACCGGCTGGAGGCCGCCGTCGCGGCGGTGCTCGCCCGCTGGGACCAGCCGCACCGGGTCGCCGCGACCATGACCGGCGAACTGGCCGACCTGTTCGACAGTCGGGCGGACGGCGTGCGCCGCATCGCCGCGACGATGCGGTCCGCCCTGCCCGCCTCGGCCCTCACCTTCTTCGCCGGCCCCCGTGGGCTGGTGCCGCCCGACGCCGTGCCGGATTGCGCGGACGCGGCGGCTTCCGCCAACTGGTACGCGACGGCGCTGGTGGCCGCGGGGGCCGGGGACGGAATCCTGGTGGATGTCGGCAGCACCACCACCGACATCGTGCCCCTCGTCGGCGGCGCCCCGCGCCATGCCGGCTATTCCGACGCGGAGCGGCTGGAGAGCGGGGAACTGGTCTACACGGGCATCGTGCGCACCCCGGTCATGGCGGTGGCCCGCGCCGTGCCTCACGGCGGGCGCTGGCGCAGGCTGATGGCGGAGCTGTTCGCGACCATGGCCGACGTGCACCGCCTGACCGGAACGCTGCCGGACGGCGCTGACCAGCACCCGACGGCGGACGGGCGCGACCACGGCATCGAGGCCAGCGCGCGGCGGCTGCTCAGGATGGTCGGAGACGACCTGGAACCGGACGGTCTTCCGGCGGCCCGCCGGTTCGCCCGCCATCTCGCGGAACGTCAACTCCGGCAGATCGAGGACGCGCTCGACCAGGTGCTGTCGCGGGAGCTGACGGCGGGCTCCCCTCCGCTCGTGGGCGCCGGGGTTGGCCGCATCCTGGTGCGCCGTCTGGCCGAGCGCCGGGGATCGGCCTATCGGGATTTCGAAGCGCACCTGCCGATCGCGCCGGATTTGCGGGAGCGCGCCGGGTGGTTCGCGCCCGCCGTCAGCGTCGGCTGGCTGGCCCTGCAACGCGACCGCCTCGTCTGAGTTTTTCGGTGCGCTGCACAAACACCTTTGCCCGATTGCCGCGCCCTTCGACGCAGCCCCATACTTGCCCAAATGGACAAAATGCAGGAACGGACGATGGCTGGCGTGGTGTTGGCCGGTGTCTGGCTGCTTTGGGCGGCCCCGGCGCAGGCCGACCCACTGCCCGTGTTCGAGGTCGCCCCCGGCGTTTTCGTGCATGCGGGCCGTCATGAGGAAACCGACGCGGACAACGCCGGAGACATCGCCAATTGCGGCTTCATTGTGGGCAGCGACGCGGTTGCCGTGATCGACAGCGGCGGCTCCCCGGCGGTCGGCCAACGTCTGCGCGAAGCGGTCCGCGCCCACACCGACCGACCCATCCGCTACGTCGTCAACACCCACATGCACCCGGACCATGTGCTGGGAAACGCGGCCTTCCTGCCCGACCAGCCGGACTTCGTGGCGCACCGCAACCTTCAGGCGGCCCTGGCGGCGCGCGGCGACCATTACCGGCACGCCTTCGAAGCGGCGGTCGGCCCTGAAGCCGCCGCGGAGGTGCGGATCATCCCGCCGACGGTGGCCGTGTCCGACCGCCTGGAACTGGACCTGGGAGGGCGCGTGGTGGAACTCGTCGCGCGGCCGGTTGCGCACACGGACAACGACCTGACGGTGCTCGACCGGCACACGGCGACGCTGTGGACCGGGGACCTCCTGTTCATGGAGCGCGCGCCGGCCATCGACGGTTCCGTCCTCGGCTGGCTCCGCCTGCTCGACGGTCTGGGGACGGAACCGGCGGCGCGCGTGGTCCCCGGACACGGCCCGCCGTCGGCCCCTTGGCCGGACGCGGCGGCGGACCTGCGCCGGTACCTGGATCAGGTAGTCCGTGGTGTCCGCGCGGTCCAGGCCGCCAACGGCACCATTCAACAGGCGGTCGACACGGTCGCCTCCGACGAGGCTCCGCATTGGCGGCTGTTCGACGCCTACAACCCGCGCAACGTGACGGCGGCCTTCGCGGAACTGGAATGGGAATGAAACAGGAGGACACCATGACGGCATCGCACCGGATCATCACCGCGCTGGCGGGAGCGGCGTGGCTGTGCCTGAGCGCCGGAACCGCCCCGGCGGCCTCGCCTCAGGACGAGCGCTGGGACATGCTGCGCGACATGTATTTTTCAGGCCGCACGGTCGAGGATGCCGGACCGCTCCTCAGCCTGGAGGCGCCAAAGCGCGCCAACGACGCGGCGGTGGTCCCCATCCGGATCACGACAGCCCCCGGAAGCGGCGTCCAGGTGACCGCGGTTACCCTGATCGTCGATGAGAATCCGGTGCCGCTGGCCGCAATCTTCCGGTTCGCCAAGGGCGACAGCCCGCAGGCGATCGACACCCGCTTGCGGGTCAACGCCTACACGAACATCACCGCCGTCGCCGAGACCGATGACGGGCGGCTGCTCCGGACCACGCAGTTCGTCAAGGCGTCCGGGGGATGCTCCGCGCCGGCTCTGAAGAACGCGCAGCTTACCGTTGCCCGCATGGGCAAGATGAAGCTGAACCTGCCCGACACCATCGTCGCGGGCAAGCCTGTGACCGCTCAGTTGCTGATCAGCCATCCCAACTACACGGGCATGCAGTACGACCAGCTCAACCATTACTTCATTCCGGCGCACTACGTGAAAACCGTTGCCATCCGCTACAACGGGACGCCGGTGCTCGACGTGCAATCCGATATCTCGTTGAGCGAAGACCCCAGCATCCATTTTTCCCTGGTGCCGGACGAACAGGGCACGCTGGAAGCAACCGTCGAGGATTCGAACGGGCGCACCTTCAAGGAGAGCTGGCCGATACGGGCCAACTCCGGTTCGTAGCCGTAAAACGGAGTGCAGCCGGGCGGTTCAAAAGAACGCGTCAAAAGCACTTCAGGTCGGCAGCGACCTGAACCTGCCGGAACTCATCCAGCAGATCCTTGATCCACCCGACGTCGCGCATGAGCGAGGCGCGTTCGCCGGGAGCGTCCTGCATGCCCCGCGCGGTTTCCACCGCCACGTAACTGTCGTATGGGAAATGCGCGGCGATCTCATCGATGCTGCACGAGCATTTGCGCACGACGTCCGGACCCTGGCCATTGGAAACCATGCAGCCGAGAACGTAATCGACGCGGGCGTAGGTGGGATACCCTTCCTCGGCATGTGCCGTGCCGAAACCGACCAGAATCGCGATCAGCGCAACCGAAACAACATTCCTCGTCATAGGATTGAGTCCAATCCGTTCTGCCCAAAGGCGCGTCATCATGGTGTGGCGATCCTGCGACCCACCTCAAGCACGCATTCGGAGACAACCGGAGGAAGGAGGGGAAAAGCCAGCGCTTCCAGCCATTTTGCGCCGGGCCGAATCTCCCCGGCCTCGCTCAGCATCCATCCGTTTGATGAGACCAGAGCGGCGGCAGCGGGAGCGCGGTGAGGATGAGGCGGGCGATGCGGCGCAACCCTCTGGTGAAATAGAAGGTTTTGGAGCGAGCGACTTTTCCGGGCTGGAGCTTCACATCTTTTTTTCGGCGGGGGTCGGGTTCGTCGCGGCGTCCCAGCGCCCGGTGGAGACGGCGGTGCAGAGGGCCAGGGCCATGACCAGCAGAAGCCGGGCGAGGCGGTCGGGATGCTGGATCTGGGTGTCCGCGACCCCGAAGCCGCGTGACTTGAAGTCCGAGAACATCGGTTCGATCGCCCAGCGGGCGGAGTAATCGAGCGTTTTCGGGTATCCCGGCGTGGCGGCCATGGCGATGATCCACGGCTCGGCGTGGCCGGGATTGTCGATGACGCCGATGTTGGTGGTGCCTCGGCGGGCCGTCAGGCGCACGTTTCCAGGGAGTATCCGGAATTTCGTGCTCGGCGGGGCGGATTTCAGTTTCAGGCGTTCATTGCCTTTGCGAACCGCTCGCCGAAGATGACGGCCATCTGGGCCTTGGCGGCCGTCCATTCCCGGGGCGGCATCTTCCAGTCTTTCTCGGCGCGGTTCAAGACGAGAAACAGGAGCTTCAGGGCGGCCTCGTCATTGGGGAAATGCCCCCTGGCCCGCACCGCCCGGCGCAGCTTCGAGTTCAAAGCCTCGATGGCATTGGTGGTGTAGAGGATGCGCCGGACCTCGCGGGGGAAGGCGAAGAAGGGAATGACCTCCGGCCACGCCCGCCGCCACGCCTTGCCGATGGCGGCATATTTGTCGCCCCAGGGACCGTCCTCGAAGGCGCTCAGGGCCACCTCGGCGGCCTTGTCATCGACGGCGTCG
>JAEYPE010000198.1 GCA_023411035.1 Pseudomonadota bacterium | reverse complement strand
GGCTCTGGCGCAGGGCCTTGGGCAGCAGCTGCATCCGGGTTCCGGAGCCGAGCAGCAGGAACTCCACCCGCGGCTCCGCCTGGATGACGGGGGCGAAGTCCTCCGCCGTCAGATCGGCGAAGTCCGTAGGGCGCCAGGGCTGCGTGCGGTCGGGAAGGACCACCACCGCGCCCGTGCGCCACTGCCCGGACACGCAGAACTGCCCCTCCCCGTAGCCGTCGATGACCTGCCGGTCCGACGGGATGATCGGCGTGATGTCCGCCATCGCTTACCCGCTCCCTTGCCCCGCTTCCTGTTGCCTCGGTCAGGGTGTCGGCGTCGGAGTCGCGGCCGGGGCCGCGGTTTCCGCCGGCGCATTGCGGCGCAGCCGATTCTCACCCAGGAACAGCAAGATGGGGGCGGCGATGAAGATGGACGAGGAGGTCGCCAGGAAAATGCCGAAGATCAGCACGATTCCGAAATCCTGCAACGCCTCGCCGCCGAAGAAGGCCAGCGGCAGGATCGAAAGCAGGGAGGAAAGAGAGGTGCCCAGCGTGCGGTTCAGCGTCTCGTTGATCGAGCGGTCGATCAGCTCGCGCAGCGGCATCTTCTTGTAGATGCGCAGGTTCTCGCGCATGCGGTCATAGACCACGACCTTGTCGTTGACCGAATAGCCCATGATCGTCAGGATCGCCGCCACCGCCGTCAGATTGAACTGCAAGCCGGTGATGGCGTAGAACCCGACGATCTTCGTCACGTCGAGCAGCAGCGTGGCGACCGCACCGGCGCCGAACTGCCATTCGAAGCGGAACCAGATGTAGACCAGCATCGCCAGCATGGCGAGGCCGAGCGCCAACATGCCGTTGAAGAACAGCTCGCCGCTGACCGATGCGCCGACCGCTTCCACGCGGCGGACGACGGTGCCGGGAAACTCCTGCGCCAGGGTCGCACGGACCTTGTCCGCCGCCGCCTGCTGGGACGCGTCGTCTCCGGGCTGGCGCTCCAGCCGGATCAGCACGTCCTGGGGCGAGCCGAACTCCTGCAACGCCACCTGCCCCATGTTCAGGGCGTTCAGCGTGTGGCGGAGTTGGGCGAAATCAGCGGCCTGAGGGGTGCGCGCCTCGATGACGATGCCGCCGCGGAAATCGATGCCGTAGTTCAGACCGGGATGGAAGAACAGGACGATCGACGCCAGCGACAACAGCGCCGACACGATCAGGCCGGCGTACCGGCCCCGCATGAAGGGAATGTTGGTGTTGTCTGGAACCAGACGAAGCCGGAACATGGATGGTCCTCTCAAACCGGCAGCGCGGCGGGCCGCGTCCGACGCAGCCAGCTCACCATCATGAGACGCACGAGCACGGTTGCCGTGAACAGCGAAATCAGGATGCCGAAGGTGATGGTGACGGCGAAGCCCTTGATGGCGCCGGTGCCCAGGATGAACAGCAGCGTCATCTTGATGGCCGTCGTCAGGTTGGCGTCGACGATGGTGGAGTAGGCGCGGCTGAAGCCGGCCTCCAATGCGCCAAAGACGCCGCGGCCCTTCTTCGTCTCTTCGCGGATGCGCTCGTTGATGAGGATGTTGGCATCCACCGCCATGCCCAGCATCAGCAGAACGCCGGCGATGCCCGGCAGCGTCAGCGTGGCGTTCAGCACCGATAGCGCCGCCAGAGTCAGCACGAGGTTGATGAGCAGCGCGAAGCAGGCGAAGGCGCCGAACAGCCCGTAGGAGGCGATCATGTAGACGCAGACCAGCGCGAAGCCGATGCCCACGGACATCAGGCCGGCGCGGATCGAATCGGCCCCCAGGTCGGGGCCGACCGTGCGTTCCTCGATCACCTTCAGCGGGGCCGGCAGGGCGCCGGCACGCAGCAGGACGGCGAGGTCGTTGGCGTCGGCGGCGGTGAAGTTGCCGCTGATCTGACCGCGTCCACCGGTGATCGGCTCACGGATCACGGGGGCGCTGATGACCTTGTTGTCGAGCACGATGGCGAAGGGCCGCCCGACGTTGGCGCGGGTCACGTCGGCGAAGCGACGGGCCCCGATGCTGTCGAATTCGAAATTGACCACCCATTCGCCGGTCTGCGGGTTGTTGCCCGCGGTGGCGTTGGTCAGGTTGGCGCCGTCGACCTCGACCTTCTTGCGGATGACATAGGCGTTCTGGGTCCGCCCGCCTTCCGCCGAGGGCAGGATGTCGGTGCCCGGAGGGGCGCGTCCCGCCGTCGGGTCGGCGTTCACGTCCACCAGACGGAAGGTCATCTTCGCGGTGGTGCCCAGAAGCCGCTTCACGCGGTCGGGGTCTTCCACACCGGGAAGCTGGACCAGGATGCGGTCGCTGCCCTGGCGGGCAATGGTCGGCTCGTTGACGCCGGTCTCGTCGATGCGGCGCCGCACGATCTCGATGGACTGCTCCACCGCCTGGGTGGCGCGCTCACGCAACGCCACTTCGCTGAGCGTGGCGGTGACGGTGTTGCCGTTGGCCGAAACCTCCAGGTCCGGCTGTCCGCCGCCCAGCGGGCCGCCGCCGATAGTGTTGGCGAGTTGGCGCAGCGCCCGCACCGCCGTGTCGGCCTGCGCCGGGTCGCGAAGCTGCACGGTGATGCCGCGGTCGCCCGCGGTGATCGCCGTGTAGCCGACATTGTCGGCGCGGAGCTGGGTGCGCGCCGAATCGACCAGGCTCTCGACGCGGTCACGGATGACCGCGCCCATGTCCACCTCCAGCAGCAGGTGCGACCCGCCGCGAAGGTCGAGGCCGAGATTGACCCGGTTGTTCGCGTACCACTTCGGCAGGGACGCCAGCGTCTCGCGGCTGAGGAAGTTCGGCAGCGTGAGGAGGGTCCCGAGCACGCAGATCGCGACGATCAGAAAAATCTTCCAGCGCGGAAAATACAGCATTCGTAAACCAGTCCCGTTCGCTACCGGAGGTCCGCGTTACTTGCGGTCCACGACCTTCTCTTCAGCCTTCTCGTCAGCCGCACCCTTGGCCGGCTCGGACTTCGACAGCACGATGTTCACGGTGGCGCGCATGACGCGCACGCGGACGTTCTCGGCGATCTCGACCTGAAGCTCGTCTTCCGGGCCGACCTTGGTGACGGTGCCGATGATGCCACCGCCGGTCACCACGCGGTCGCCGCGGCGGATGGCCTCCAGCATGCTCTTGTGTTCCTTCATCTTCTTCTGCTGCGGACGGATCAGCAGGAAATAGAAGACGACGAAAATCAGAATCAGCGGCAGGAACTGCACGATCATGTCGGCCCCGCCGGCGGCGGGCGCGGCGGTCTGTGCATAGGCCGTCGAAACGAACATCTGAAGGCTCCCTGTGGTTTTGGTTCCGCAAGCGCGACGGGCGCTCGCGGACGCGGCGACTATAACGGTCCGGGCCGTCGATGCAATGGAATAGGGGTACGCCCGCCGGCCTTCAAGGCCCGCGGCAGTCCATCACGGCAAAGAGAAGCAGGAAGCGCCGCATGCAGGGCGCCTCCACCGGCTCCACCCCGTGGAAGGACCGGTCGGACGGCGCGTAGGCCAGCAGATGGTTCGGCAGGAAGGGCGCCGTGCCCGCCAGTTCGAAATCCTCGCGCGGGAACCGCTCCGTCGACCGGTCGACGGGCACCGTGAAGGACGGGTCGCGGGACCGGTACAACGCCGTTCCCAGATGCGGCCGGCTGCCGTCCTCCGGCATGTAGAGCAGCATGGACAGGAAGGTGCCGAACACGTCGGTGTGGGGCAGCATGGAATGGCCCGCATGGTCCTCCACCAGCCGCGCATAGACAAGCGGCGGACGCGCCGCGAAGGAGGCTTCCAGCTTGGCGGCCAGCGAGGGGAAGCGCGGCGCCAGCCGGGTCAGGGTTTCCGGCACGAACAGGGAATCGCGCACCTCCCGCCACACCGCCGCGGCTTCCGGCTCCATGTCCTTCAGGTTGCGGTCGGTCAGCACCATCTGATAGCGCTGGGGAAGCGCGTCCATCTGCAACAGGGCCAACGCCTCGAACCTCGGCCAATGGGCGACGGCGCGGGCGTAGAGGTCCGCCGGCAGGGCGTCCGGCACCACCAGATGCGGGAAGGGGTCCTCGCGCAGCGGCGTTTCCCCCAACCGCCGCAGGACATGCGCGGCGTTCCCCGGCACCGTGGAGGGATTGGCATGCAGAGCGGAGGACGACGCCGCGCCTGACCGTGAAACGTGCATGTCCGCCCCTTGTTTCGCGTTCAACGCACCATAGCGGCGCCCCTCCCCGCTCCGCAAGCCCGCGACGCCGCAAGGACACCGAATCCAAATCGATTTTCAGAACCAGTTCGACGGGGTGCGGCCCGCTCCGTATTTCCGGGCAGTCATGCCTGGGCCTCTCCGCCCTGACGTTGCGGGTGTCACAAATTGAGCGCGCCGCAGGTCCGTCACGCGGTGGCTGCGGCCCTGGCGGCGTTGCGGCGGCGGCGCAGCTTGATGCGGATGCGCTCGACGGGGCTCAGCAAACGGGGATGGCGGCGCTTCAAGCGCACGAACAGGCGGCGGGCGTTCGCGGAGTTGCGCAGCAGAATCACCCCGCCGGCCAGCGCCACCGGAAACCCGAACGGCCCCGGAAGAGGCGACATCAGGGCGCCCAGGCCGATCAGGCTCCATCCGGTGCCGATCAGCGCAAGCTGCCGCACGCGAGCCAGCCCTGGCCGCACGAACAGCGACCGGACAAACTGCGGGCGGCGGATTGTGGCACGGCGATGCATCGGGGCTCCTCCTCCTGTGCCAAGAGCCATATGGGAGCGCTTGGCCGTGGGGGAAGAGGGCGGAGGATGTGACCTTTCGAGAAAACAGAAGGGAAAAAGGTGCTGCTATTGCAACGCCATGGCTCCGGCGGGCGGCCCCAGCACGAACAGCGCGGCACTGACCTCCGCCGGGGCCGGCGCCCATTCGAAGTCGCGCATCAGCTCGCTGCGGGCGGCGTCGGCGCGCTCCGCCAGGGAGGCGCAGTCGGTGCATCCGGACCGTTTGACCGCCTTGCGGCACCGCCGGTCGGCGCAGCTTTCCAGCATCAGGCGGATCATCCGTTCCCGCTTGGCGGCGTCCACGAATCCGGATTGGTCGAAATACAGCTTGGTGAAGGCGACCTCGGCCACCGTGGGAGGGACACCCTGCTTGCCGACCAGCACCGCCGACACCAGTTCCACGCAGCGTCCGGCGTAGTCGGGAATCGGCGCCGTGCCGTCGTCGGCGCGGTCGTACTGGCGGCTCGGCAATTCGACCAGCCGCCCGGATGGTTCCTTCACGAGGTAACGGCGCCACACCGGCATATCCGCCTCCCGTCTGGTTTCCCCATGGGCGGAAAAAAGGGTACACCAGACCGGACCGCGACGGAACAGCCGCCTTCCGGCTTCGGCCGGAACCGGACGGCAATCACCGGAGGAGAGGCGCGGCTCAACCTTCGGGAACGGGAAGGGTTAAGCCTGATGAAACTTCTGCGATTCGGCGCGCCGGGCCATGAGCGTCCGGGCCTTCTGGACCGCAACGGCGTGATCCGCGACCTGTCGGGCGTGGTGTCGGACATCGGCCCGGCCACCCTGACGGACGAGGGGCTGGCGCATCTGCGCGCGCTCGACACCGACCGGCTGCCCCAGGTGCCGGACGGCACGCGGCTCGGCCCCTGCGTGGCGGGCGTGTCCAAGGTGGTCTGCGTCGGCCTGAACTACCGCGCCCACGCCGCCGAGGCCGGTCTGCCGGAACCGGCGGAGCCGGTGCTGTTCATGAAGGCGACCACCGCCATCTGCGGCCCGAACGATCCCGTCCTGATGCCGAAGGACGCCGGCAAGCTCGACTGGGAGGTCGAACTCGGCATCGTCATCGGGCGCACCGCCCGTTACGTCGATCGGGCCGACGCCTTCGACCACATCGCCGGCTATTGCATCGTCAACGACGTGTCGGAGCGCGCCTTCCAGATCGAGCACGCCGGCCAGTGGGTGAAGGGCAAGAGCGCCGACAGCTTCTGCCCCCTCGGTCCCTGGATGGTCACCCGCGACGAGGTGCCCGACCCGCAGGCGTTGCGCCTGTGGCTGGAGGTGGACGGCCAGCCCATGCAGGACAGCAACACCGGCGACATGATCTTCGGCGTGGCCGAGATCGTGTCCTACATCAGCCGTTTCATGACCCTGCTGCCGGGCGACGTCATCGCCACCGGCACGCCGCAGGGCGTGGCTCTGGGCCGCGGGCCGAACCATCCCTGGCTCCAGCCGGGCCAGACCATGCGTCTGGGCGTCGAAGGGCTGGGCGAGCAGCGCCAGTCCGTCCGCGCCTTCGAAGGCTGATTCCCCGGCGGCGCCGGACCGGAAAGGGAGGCTGTTCCATGAAGCGAAAAGGCCGTCTGGCCGCGTGGCTGCTCGCCGCCGGGATCGGCGCCCTGACGGCGCCCGCCGCCGCGGGTGCCGAGACTGGCGCCGCCGCGCTGGCCGAGAAGACCTGCGGCACGCTGTCGGCGCGGGTGGCGGAGATTCCCGGCTCCGGCCCGGTGTTCCTGCGCAGCTACGACAGCAGCTTCGGCGTCGGCCAGACGTCGGAGCTGCCGCTGCGCGATGCCGCCTTCACCTATGACAACGCGCTGGCCGTCATCGCCCTGGTCGCCTGCGGCAGAACGGAACCGGCGCTGCGCATCGGCGAATCGCTGCTGTCCGCCGCCACGCTGGACCGGGCGCGGCGCCAGGGGCGGCTGCGCAACACCTACCGCGCGGGCGCCCAGACCCAGAAGCCGATCCCGCCCATGGGCTGGTGGGACGTCACCGCCAACCGCTGGTTCGAGGACGCCTATCAGGTCGGCTCGGCCACCGGCAACGTGGCCTGGGCGGGGCTGGCCCTGATGACGCTGGGCGAGGCGACGGGAGAGGAGCGGTTCCGCAACGGCGCCGCGGAGCTGGCCAACTGGGTGGTGGCGAACACCGCCGACCCGCGCGGGCCGGGCGGTTTCAACGGCGGCGTCCAGGGCTTCGACGACAAGCCGCAGCCGCTGACCTGGAAGGCGACGGAGCACAACACCGACCTCGTGGCCCTGTTCGGCTGGCTGGGGCGCAGCGGCACGGCAGGCGACTGGGCCGGGCCGGAAAAGGCGGCGCGCGGCTTCCTCGACGCCATGTGGACGGCGGGTGGCGGGCATTTCCCCACCGGCACCGCGCCGGACGGCGTAACGGTGAACCGGGCCACGTCGGGGCTGGACGCCCAGCTCTGGCCGCTGCTGCTGCGCGGCGCGCCGGAGGAATGGCGTTCGGCGCTCGCCTATGCGGAGAAGGCCCACGGGGTGGACGGTGGTTTCGACTTCAACGACGACCGCGACGGGATGTGGGTGGAAGGCACGGCCCAGGCCGCCCTGGTCTACCGCGCGGTCGGGCGCCCGGAGGACGCGCAGCGGCTTCTGGCGGAGGTCGGCAAGGAGGTGAGCCGCGGCGGCCATGTCTGGGCGACGCGCGAGGACAGCATCACCACCGGCCTCGCCATCGGGCCGGACAGCACCACCGACGATTTCCGCTATTACCGCCGCCCCCATCTGGCCGCCACGGCCTGGACGGCGCTGGCCGCGGTGGGCTGGAACCCGTTCACGGGCGAACGGGTGAAGTAGCGCCGCAACAATCCGTCCCCCGTTCCGGAAAAGGGGAAATGCACGGCAAACGAACGCGCTTCCCCTTGCCATCCGGGCCGGCTTCGTCCAATTGATGCGCCGCTTTTCCCGATTCACGACTGTCTTCGCCCATGCCCGCCATAGCCCTCAGCGTCGCACCGATGATGGACTGGACGGACCGGCACTGCCGGACCTTCCATCGCCTGCTGTCGAAGAACACGCTGCTCTACACCGAGATGGTGACCACCGGCGCCATTCTGCACGGTGACCGCGAGCGGCTGCTGGGCTATGACGCGGCGGAGCATCCCGTGGCGCTCCAGCTCGGCGGGTCGGACCCGGCGGAGTTGGCCGCCTGTGCCCGCATCGCCGAGGAATGGGGCTATGACGAGGTCAACCTGAACGTCGGCTGCCCGAGCGACCGCGTGCAGTCGGGCCGCTTCGGCGCCTGCCTTATGGCGGAACCCGATCTGGTCGCCCGGCTGGTCGGCGCCATGCGCGAGGCCGTGTCCATCCCCGTCACCGTCAAGTCGCGCATCGCCATCGACGAGATGGAGGAATGGCCGACGCTGGACCATTTCGTCCGCACCGTGTCCGCCGCCGGCTGCACCCACTTCATCGTGCACGCCCGCAAGGCGTGGCTGAAGGGCCTGAGCCCCAAGGAGAACCGGGACATCCCGCCGCTGCGCTACGACCTCGTGCACCGGCTGAAGCAGGAAAATCCGCACCTCACCATCGCCATCAACGGCGGCATCCGCACGCTGGACGAGGCGGAGGAGCATCTGGCCACCCTGGACAGCGTGATGATCGGGCGCGCCGCGTACGAGACGCCCTACATCCTGGCCGACGCCGACCGCCGCCTGTTCGGCGGGGAGCCCGGCCCCGACCGCCATGCGGTGGTGGAGGCCATGGTCCCCTATGCCGAGGAGCGGATGCGCCGGGGGGCGCCGCTGTCGGCCATCACCCGGCACATGCTGGGGCTGTTCCAGGGCCTGCCGGGCGCCCGCGCCTGGCGCCGCCATCTCAGCGAGAACGCGCATCTTCCCGGCGCCGGGCCGGAGGTGCTGCTGAGAGCCGCCGCGCTGGTGCCGCGCCGCGCCGCCATGGCGCCCGCCGGGGACTGACCAGAGGAGCCGGACACACCGCCGCATGGGTGCCATGGCGAGGTTGCCGTGCGGCATCCGGAGCACCCTGCTTTACGCTGACGTTCCAACGATGCAACCGGAACGCCGCGCCCCATGCGTCTTCTCATCCTGATGCTTGGCCTCTCCGGCTTTGCGAGTTCCTTTTCGCTGCGGGCGACCGACCCGATGCTGACCGTCATCGCGTCGGATCTGGGCGTCGGCGTGGCCGAGGCGGCCCTGCTCTCCTCCGCCTACACCCTGCCCTACGCGGCGATGCAACTCGTCCTGGGGCCGATCGGGGACGCCATCGGCAAGACCCGGCTGGTCCGGCTGTCGCTGGTCGTCCTGACCATCGGGGTGGCGCTGTCAGCAATGGCGCCCGGCTATACCGGCGTGCTGGCGGCCCGTGCGCTGGCCGGGGCCTTCGCCGGGGGCATCATTCCGGCCTCCATGGCGCTGATCGGTGACCGCGTGGTCTATACGGAGCGGCAGTTCGCCATCAGCCGCTTCCTGCTGGCGGTCATCCTCGGCCAGATGTCCGGCTCGGCGGTCGCCGGCGCCCTGTCGGAGGTGGCGGGCTGGCGCACCGTCTTCGCCCTGGCCGCGCTGGTGACCGGCCTGAGCGCGCTGACCGCCGCCCTGCTGCTGAAGGGCGAGCGGGAGGAGCGGCATCCCCTGTCGGTGGCCGACGCGCGGCGGCGCTACGCCTCCGTCCTGGAGAATCCGGTTTCGGTCTGGGTCTTCGCGACGGTGGCGGCGGAAGGGCTGCTGATCTTCGGCGTCTTTCCCTTCGTCGCCCCCATGCTGGCCCGCCACGGGGCGGAGGGCGCGTTCGAGGCCGGGGTGACGCTCGCCGCCTTCGCCATCGGCGGAGTCGTCTACAGCTTCATCGTGCGGCGGCTGCTCGGCACGCTCGGCCAATGGGGGATGATGGGGGTCGGCGGCCTCGTGGCCGGCGGCGCCTATCTGGCGATGCTCGCCCCGGTGCCCTGGCCGGTGGTGTCCCTGCTGTTCCTGGTCGCCGGATTCGGCTTCTACATGCTCCACAACACGATGCAGACCCAGGCGACGGAGCTGTCGGCGACGGCGCGCGGGTCGGCGCTCGCCCTCTTCGCCTCCTCCTTCTTCCTGGGACAGGGGATCGGGCCGGTGGTTTACGGGGCGGTCGCCCACCAGGTCGGCCTGCCCGCCCTCTTCCTGTTCGGCGGCGCGCTGACCATGCTGCTGGGCGTCGGGGCCGTGCGGCTGATCCGCCGCCCAACCTGAGAGAGTCGGTCCGCCTGATATGTCAATAT
>JAEYPE010000107.1 GCA_023411035.1 Pseudomonadota bacterium | reverse complement strand
GCGCGGCGGCGGCCAGCGCCCGCGCCGACAGCGCCGCGACCACGATGTCCGGCCTTTCAGCCGGCGATTTGGCGGGCGGCATCGTAGGCATCGCGGAAGTCCAGATATACGGCCTTCTCCGCTTCGGCGAGGCGCTTCAGCAGGGTGTGCTGGACCCGGAACTTGACGTTGCCGACCGCGAGCGCACCGATGCCGACGCCGCGCCCGCCCGGCAGCGGCGCGCCGTCGTCCTTGGCGCCGACCCCTTCGATCCCGGACGGCGGAACCGCGTTGATGTCCGCAGCGGCCAGCAGGCGGCTCGCCGCGGCGAGGTTGCGCGCCGACAGGATTTGCAGGCCGGCGCGCCCGCAGCCGAACACGACCTCGGCATCGGCGAGCAGCGCCTCCCTCGCCGCGTCGTCGGGAGCGTCGGCGCAGGCAAGCTCCACCCCGAAACGCCGGCGGAACTCCGTGGCCTTGGGCTCCACGCCCGACAGGCCGCGGTGGCTGACCAGCGTGACGCGCGCACCGGCCAGGGCCGCGATCACCGCGGCGATGCCGCCGACCACGCCGGTCGCGCCGAAAACCTGCAGGTTCAGTCCCTTGATCCCGTCCGGCCGGCTGCGGCGCATGGCGCGCTCGACCACGGCGACCATGGCGCCCGCCGTCGTGAAGGCGCCCGACGGATCGACCATGACGGAGACGGTGAAGGGCGGGAACATGGCCTTGCGGGCCGCCTCCATCATGTCGAGCGCCACCAGCGCATCGCGCCCGCCGATGAACAGCCCGGTCCGCGCCGCGTTCGCCGGGTCGCGGGAGAACATGGCGTCCTGGGTGATGCCGGCGATCTCCTCCGGCGCGACGCCGGTGTAGGGAAACAGGGTTTCCATGCCGGCATCCGCCGCCATGTTGACGTCGAAGGCGCTGACGTGCTTCAGCGGCGTCAGCATGTGGAGAACGTAGGGTGCGGCCATCGTGCTCCTCCCGCTTGCTCAGGTGAAGGTTCAGGAGGCCCGCAGCGCCACCCGGTCGGTGGTGAATTCCAGCGTCGCCCCGTCGTTGCGGCCACGGGTCAGGTGGAAGTCCAGCGCGGACCCCGCCCAGCGGCGCCGTGCCTCCGCCAGCAGGGCTTCGGCGCGCCGGGCATTGCCGACGATGGCGAAGCCGGTCGGCCCCCAGGATGTCTGTCCGACGCCGGGAATGCCCTCGGCCTCCAGCCATGCCAGCGCGTCGGCCACCAGGGGGCTGGTGAAGCGCCCGCCCTGGACGGGGGCGAAATGGTCGCCCACCGTGCGTTGCAGTTCGCCCACGGCCTGCCCGAAACGATCGGCGTCGCCCTCGATCAGCGCCGGAAGGGCCGCCATGAGCATCAGGCGGCACAGGTGCCCGGCCCGTTCCGCCGGAAAGGGCGGCAGCGCCCGGAAAGCCTGCACCTCGGCGGTGCCATGCAGCCCCTGGCCATCCCGATGCAGGATCAGCAGGACGCGCCAGGACTCCGGAAAGGGCAGGCGCGCGACGATGGGCGGCGGATCGTCGCCGGACCCCCGGCCACCGTCCAGGATGACGCCGCCGTTCTCGAAGGCGCCGATCCCGATCCCGGAACGGGCGCCGCGCTCAAGCTCCGCGGCGAGCCGGCGGACCGTCAAAGGCCGCCCGTGCAGGTGCGCCAGGGCGGTGCCGACCGCCAGGCCGAGCTGCGTGCCGGACCCCAGGCCGACATGCTCGGGAATGGCCTCCTCCACCGTCAGCTCGGCGCGGGCCGGCCAGCGGAAACGGTCGCAGATCGCTCGCGCGGCTTTCAACGCGCGCTCCGCCGATGGGCCGGTTGCGCGGAGGCGGTCGGAAGGGCGCGCCCGGATGGTCGTCGCCATCCCATCGAGCGTCAGCCCCAAACTGCCGAACCGGCGGCCCAGACCGCCGTTCATATCGAGGAACCCCAGATGCAGCCGCGCGGGTGCCGTGACCCGCACCTCCCTCACGTCGTCGACGCCAAGAGGCATGAGAACCTCATTCATTCAAGGAAAGTTGCGTCGTTTTCTCTGTCATGATAGTCTTGCGTCAAAAAAAGACCCAGATCCAATAGTATATACCTCTTTCGGGGTGAGGACTGTTCGGTCTCTTCGGGGAGGAAGACATGGCCGCGGTTCGGGAAACCACCTATTCCGATGCGGAAGTCGTAGAGCGTTTGCAGCAAATATTGCCGCGCTGGCGTTTTGAGGACGGCTGGATTCGTCGGAAGTACAAGACGAGCAGTTGGAAGGGCACCCTGATGGTGATCAACGCGGTCGGCCATCTGGCCGAGGCCGCGTGGCACCATCCGGACCTCACCGCCTCCTACGCCTGGGTCGAGGTGCGGCTGAAGACCCACACGGCCAAGGGCATCACCGACAAGGACTTCGAACTCGCCCGCAAGATCGAGGAGGTCATCCAATGGCAGCCCGCCCGTGACGGCGGCGCGCTGGAGGGTACGCCCAAGGACGATCTGCGCTTCGCCTACATAAAATACGACTGACCGGCATGGCGAGCGACCGGCCAACCCATCGAGATGCCCATCGCGACGTTCATAGCGACGTCGTGTGCCCGTTCTGCGGCCTCGGCTGCGACGACCTGACCGTCGAGGCGGAGCCGCCTTCCAAGCTGGCGGTGCGTTCCACCGACTGCCCGGTCGCGCGCGAACGCTTTTCCAACACCCCGCCGGCCGAGCCGCCGCGCGTCGCGGGCGCTCCGGTGCCGCTGGAGGACGCGGTGCGGGCCGCCGCCTCGGCGTTGGGTGCGGCGCAAGCGCCTCTGGTGGCCGGGCTCGGCACCGACATCGACGGCACGCGGGTGGCCCTGGCGCTCGCCGGGCGGGTGGGGGCGGTGGTCGATCACGCGCTGTCGGACGGGCTGTACCGCAATCTGGCGGTGCTCCAGCGCACGGGCTGGATCACGACGACGCTGGCCGAGCTGCGCAACCGCTGTGACCTGCTGGTGGTGGCCGGACCCGACCCGGCGGCGCTCCACCCGCGCGTCTTCGAACGCTGGGTGGCGCCCGTACCGGCCTTCCAGACACCCCCATCGCGGGAGGTGGTGTTCCTGTGCGGCGAGCCGCTGGACGCCACACGGGCCACACTGGCGGGCCTTCCCGTCACGGCCCTGTCCGGCGATCCCGCGAGGGTCGGGGACGCGGCGGCGGCGCTGGCCGCGGCCTTGTCCGATCCGTCCCGCGCCTCGGGGGCCGCCGGCATCGCCGCGGGTGACATCGCCGCCCTGGCCGAGCGGTTGCGCAAGGCGCGCTACGCGGTCGTGGCGTGGGCCGCCTCCGCCCTCGCAGGGCCGCATGCCGACCTGACGGTGGAACGGCTGGTCCGCCTCGTGCACGACGTGAACCGGCACACCCGCTGCGCCGGCCTGCCGCTCGCGGGGTACGACAATGTGGTCGGGGCCAATCAGGTCTGCGCATGGCAATTCGGCGTGCCGCTGCGCACGTCCCTCGCCGGAGGGGTGCCGGTTCACGATCCCTACCGGTTCGACTGGGCGCGGTTCGTGGAGGTGGCGGACCTCGTTCTCTGGATTTCGTCCTTCCGGCCGGACATTCCCAAATTCCCGGCGGGCAAGCCGGTCGTCGCCCTGACCCCGCCGGGAACGGCCTTTCCCGACGAACCGGCGGTGTTCATCCCCGTCGGGACGCCCGGCATCGACCATGCCGGCCATGTCTTCCGCAGCGACACGGTGGTCGCCTTGCGCGTGCGGGGTCTCATCGACCGTGGCCTGCCGGACGTCGCGACCGTGCTGAAGGCCATCGCCGCCGCTCTGCCGCAGGAGGCTCCCGCATGCTGATGAAGCTCACCGGGGGGCGCATTCACGACCCGGCCAACGGGCGCGACGGCGCGGTAAGCGATCTGTTCGTCGAGGACGGGCGGATCGTCGCCGACCCCGGACCCGGCGCCAATCCGGATGAGGTCCATGACCTGTCCGGGCGGATCGTGATGGCCGGCGCCATCGACATCCACAGCCACATCGCCGGGGGAAAGGTCAACATCGCGCGCCTGCTGATGGCGGAGGAACACCGTGCGTCGGAGGGACCCTGCGGTTGCGGCGGCGCCGTCGCCACCCCCTCCACCCACGTCACGGGCTGCCGCTACGCCCAGATGGGCTACACGGCGGCCTTCGAGCCGGCGATGCTGCCCAGCAACGCCCGCCACGCGCATCTGGAGATGGCGGACATTCCGCTGATCGACACCGGCGGTTATCTGGTGCTGGGCAACGACGACCTGCTGCTTGAGCTTCTCGCCTCCGGCGCCGGGGAGGACGCGGTGGCCGATTACGTCGGCTTCATGCTGAACGCCACGCGCAGCCTCGCCGTGAAGGCGGTGAATCCCGGCGGCATCAACGCCTTCAAGTACAACCAGCGCCGCCTGGACGTGGACGAGCAGGGTCCCTTCCACGCCATCACGCCGCGCCGCATCCTCACCGCGCTGGCGGGGGCGGTGCAGCGGCTCGGCATCCCGCACCCGCTGCATCTGCACGGCTTCAACCTCGGCGTGCCGGGCAACGTGGAGGCGACGCTCGACAGCATCGAGGCGGTCGAGGACCTCCGGCTCCATCTCACCCACGTCCAGTTCCATGCCTACGGCGCGGAGGGCGACCGGAAATTCTCATCCGCCGCCGCGCGCGTGGCGGAGGCGGTCAACCGCCGGCCCAACATCTCGGTGGACGTCGGGCAGATCATGTTCGGCCAGACGGTCACAGCCTCCGCCGACACCATGGCGCAGATGCGCAACACCGGGCTCGCGCATCCGAAGAAGTGGGTGATGATGGACATCGAATGCGACGCCGGCTGCGGTGTCGTGCCGTTCCGCTACCGCGACAAGGCGTTCGTCAACGCGCTGCAATGGGCCATCGGGCTGGAGCTGTTCCTGCTGATCGACGATCCCTGGCGCATCTTTCTCACCACCGACCACCCGAACGGCGGACCCTTCACCAGCTATCCCGAACTGATCCGCCTGCTGATGGACCGCGACTACCGCCTCGCCCGGCTTGCCGAACTGCATCCGGCGCTTCCGGAGCACACCATCCTCGGCTCGCTGACGCGGGAATATTCGCTGGGCGAGATCGCCACCATGACCCGTGCCGCACCCGCGCGCATCCTGGGCCTGACGGACCGCGGCCATCTCGGGCCGGGGGCGGTGGCGGACATCACCGTCTACACCGACCGGGCGGACCGGCGCGCCATGTTCGAGAAGCCCGATCTCGTTTTCAAGGATGGCCGGCTGATCGTCCGCGACGGCGTGGTGGTGGCGCTGGTGCCGGGGCGCACGCATGTGGTGGAGCCCGCCTACGACCCGAAGATCGAGGCGTGGATGGGGCGCCGCTTCGACGAGCGCATGGGCCAGCGGTTGATGCATTTCCGCATCGCGGAGGACGAGATCCGCGGCGGCAACGGCCTGATCCGCCACGCCTGCCAGCCCATTGGCCAGCCCGGTGGATTCTGATGGGAGCGTTCCGATGCGGCTGAACGGCGTCCACATCGACGACACCTTCGCCGAAGCCTTCCCCATGCTCGGCACGCGGCTGCTCATAACCGCCGATACCCCGGCCTGGGTCCAGGCGGCGGCGGTCAGCATGACGGGCTTCGCCACCTCGGTCATCGATTGCGGGTGCGAGGCGGCGGTGGAGCGCCTGCTGCCGCCCGACGAGACGCCGGACGCCCGGCCCGGCGCCGCGGTGCTGCTGTTCGCCATGTCCAAGGCGGAACTGGCGAAGCAGGTGGCGCGCCGTGTCGGGCAGTGCGTGATGACCACGCCCGGCTCGGCCTGCTACGCGGGCCTGCGCGACGGCCCGGCGATTCCGCTCGGCAACGCGCTGCGCTACTTCGGCGACGGCTGGCAGATCGCCAAGCGGGTCGGGACACGGCGCTATTGGCGCATCCCGGTCATGGACGGCGAGTTCTTGTGCGAGGCGGCCACCGCCGCGGTGGACGGCGTCGGCGGCGGCAACTTCATCATCCTGGCCGCCGACCGCCGCGCCGGATTGGCGGCGGCGCAGGCCGCGGTCATGGCGATCCACGACGTGCCGGGCGCCATCCTTCCCTTTCCCGGCGGCGTGGCCCGCTCCGGCTCCAAGATCGGCGGCAAGTACAAGGGCATGATCGCCTCCACCAACACCGTCTTCTGCCCGACCCTGCGGGGGACGCTGCCCACGTCGCTGGTGCCGGAGGGGGTTGAGTCCATCCTGGAACTGGTGATCGACGGGGTGAGCGCGGAGGCGGTCGCCGCCGCCATGCGCGCGGGCATCGCCGCGGTGGCCGGGCTGGGCGCCGCCGGAGGGGTGGTGTCGGTCACCGCCGGCAACTACGGCGGCAAGCTCGGGCGCTACCACTTCCGCCTGCACGAGGTGATGGCATGAGCGGCGTCGTCCTCACCCCCCGCGCGCCCGCCGGTCCGCCCATCGACATGACGGGGGTGCTGCCCGAACGGCTGGCCGCAGAAGGGTTGACCGGAAGCGGGCGGGACGCGCTGGCCGGGCTGATGCTGGTCCGAGGGCGTGGACGCCATCGGCTGGACGCGCTGTTCACGCTTCAGGACGGCGGCCCTCCCGGCACCCTGATCCTGCGCCCCGGCGGTGCCGTGCTCGATGGAGTGGGGACGGGCATGACGGCGGGGGAAATCATGGTCGAGGGGGATTGCGGCGCCTGCGCCGGCAGCGGCATGAGCGGCGGCACGCTGATCGTCGAGGGACGTTGCGGCGCCTTCGCCGCTGCGGAGATGTCCGGCGGGCGCCTGCGCGTCGCGGGCGATGCCGGCGACTTCCTGGGGGCGCCGCTGGCCGGCGGCACGCGCGGCATGAGTGGCGGGTCCGTCGTCGTCGGGGGCAACGCCGGGGATCGCGTGGGCGAGCGGATGCGGCGGGGCCTGATCGCCGTCCACGGGCGGGTGGGGAGCCTGTGCGGCGCCCGGATGATCGCGGGAACCATCGCCGTCGGCGCTGGTTGCGGCCCGGACCTGGGGCTCGCCATGCGCCGGGGCTCCGTCCTGCTGTCGCAAAGGCCGGCGGCCATGCCGGCGGGCTTCGTGGACGGCGGCCTGAACGACTGGCTGTTTCTGGAACTGATGCGGCGGGAACTGACCGATGGTGGGGCGTGGCCCGCGGGATTTCCGACTGTGGGTACCCGTGCCCGGCGCCTCGTCGGTGACCGTTCGGTCGGGGGGATCGGAGAAGTGCTCATCCTTTTGAATGCGTAGCGTGTCCGATGGTGCCGCGCCACAATCTGAGATCGTCTCTCAAGTCCGCGGCCTTGCCGCCGACCGCGCCGGAGGGTTCGTGATCAGGGTTGCCTTCCTTCTGACCGTCGCCGTGGCCTTTCTGCTCGGGGCCCCGGCGTGGAGCGCCGACCCGATGGTGATCCGGATCGGCTACCTGACCCGCGCGGAGGAGCCGCGGATTCCCCAGACCTTCCTGGAACCGGTGTCGGAGGATGAAGGGGTCCAGGGCGCCCGCCTCGCCATCGCCGACAACAACACGACCGGGCGCTTCCTCGGCCAACGCTTCGAACTGGTCGAGGTGACGGTGCCGGAGGACGGGCGCGTCGAGGACGCCGTGCGCGACCTCGCCGGGCAAGGCGTCCGCCTGCTCGTCGCCGACCTGAAGGAGGACGCCCTGCTCGCCGCGGCGGCGGCGCCGGAGGCGGGCGACATGCTGATCTTCAACACCCGTGCGCCGGACGACGACCTGCGCAACGAGCGCTGCCGCGCCAACCTGCTGCACATGACGCCCAGCCGGCGGATGCAGGCCGATGCGCTGGCGCAGTATCTCACGTCGCGGAAATGGATGAACTGGCTGCTGGTGGTGGGGCGGACGCCGGAGGACGCCGCCTATGCCGACGCGATCCGCGCCGCCGCCAAACGCTACCGCGCCAGGATCGTGGAGGAAAAGCGCTGGGCGTTCGAGGACGCGAACCGCCGCGTCGACACCGGCCATGTGACCGTCCAGTCGGAGATCCTCACCTTCACGCAGGGCGCCGAGCATGACGTGCTGGTCGTCGCCGACGAGGCGGACGGGTTCGGCGAATATCTCCTGTACCAGACGTGGCTGCCCCGGCTGGTGACCGGCACGCATGGGCTCGTCCCGACGGCGTGGTCGCGCGTGCATGAACAGTGGGGGGCGACGCAGATCCACAGCCGTTTCGAACGGCAGGCCGGGCGCTGGATGCGTCCGCGCGACTACACCGCCTGGATGGCCGTCCGCGCGGTGGGGGAGGCCGCGACGCGCACCAAATCCGCCGATCCCGCAGCGCTCGCCGCTTTCGTGCGCGGTCCGGACTTCGCCCTGCCGGCCTTCAAGGGGCAGGGGCTGACCTTCCGCGACTGGGACGGGCAGCTTCGGCAGCCCGTGCTGCTGGCCGGGCCGCGGGTGCTCGTCTCGGTGTCGCCGCAGCCGGGCTTCCTGCACCAGTTTTCGGAACTCGACACGCTCGGCGACGACCGGCCCGAAAGCCGGTGCCGCAACCGCTGAGAGCAAGGCCGCTGAGCCAACCCCCCTTCACGGGGCAACAATGGGAGGGAATATCATGTCATCGTTCAGAGAGGTCGCCCGGATCGGCATCTTAGCGTCGCTGGGTTTCGTCATCGCCCCGTCCGCGCAGGCGGACACGATCTTCGTGTCGAACGAAAAGAGCAACACGGTCTCGGTCGTGGACGGCGACAAGCTGGAGGTGGTCGCCACGATCAAGGTCGGGCGCCGTCCCCGCGGCATCACCTTCAACGAGGACATGACGCAAATCTTCGTCTGCGTCGGCGACGACAACCGGATCGACGTGATCGACGTGGCGGCCCGGAAGGTGGTCGACCGGCTGCCCTCCGGCCCCGATCCGGAGCTGTTCGTCCTGGACCCGCAGGGGCACCGGCTCTACGTCGCCAACGAGGACGACAACATGGTCTCGGTGGTCGACATCGCGTCGAAGAAGATCATCGGCGAGATCCAGGTGGGGGTGGAGCCGGAAGGCATGGGCGTCAGCCCGGACGGCAAAATTCTGGTGAACACGTCCGAGACGACGAACATGGCGCATTTCATCGACACGGAGTCGCACAAGATCATCGACAACGTGCTGGTCGATGCGCGCCCGCGCGTCGCCCAGTTCACGGGGGACGGGCGGTTCGTCTGGGTGTCGTCGGAGGTCGGCGGGACCGTCAGCGTCATCGACGCGGCGTCGCGCAAGGTCGTCCACAAGATCGCCTTCGCCGTCCAGGGGGTTCCGCGCGAATCGATCCAGCCGGTCGGCATCCAGATCACCAACGACGGGCAGCGCGCCTTCGTCGCCCTCGGCCCCGCCAACCGGGTCGCCGAGATCGACGCCAGGACCTTCGAGGTGAAGCGCTATCATCTCGTCGGCCAGCGGGTGTGGAATCTGGCGCTGTCCCCGGACGAAAAGCGCCTCTACACGACGAACGGCGTCAGCAACGACATGTCGGTGATGGATCTGGAGCGCGGCCGGGTCGTGAAGTCGATCTCGGTCGGCGGCGCGCCCTGGGGCGTGATCGCCATGCCGTGACCACCGGCGGAGAGGGCGCGCAGGGCGTCCCCTCTCCCCGGAGGGGGGGGGGCTGACTGAGCGAACGGCAACGGTTCCGGGCAATGGGGATGACATGGCCTGTTTCGAAACCGCTCATCCCGACCAGGACGCCTCCTCCCGCGATGCGGCGGAACCGGTCCTGGCGGTCGAGCGGCTGAGCCACAGCTTCGGGACGCGGGCGGTGCTGGACGACGTGTCGTTCGGCATCCCCGCCGGGCGGTTCGTCGTGCTGCTGGGGCTCAACGGCGCTGGAAAGACCACGCTCTTCTCCCTGATCACACGGCTCTACAACACCCGCCGGGGGAGCATCCGGGTCTTCGGCTTCGACATGCGCCGGCACCCCACACAGGCACTGGCGCGCATCGGCGTGGTGTTCCAGCAGCCGACGCTCGACCCGGATCTGACCGTCCTGCAGAACCTGCGCTACCACGGCGGGCTTCACGGGCTGGCGCCCGCCGACATCGAGGCGCGGGCGGGCGAGGAACTGGCCCGCATCGGTCTGGCCGAGCGCGCGGACGAGCGCGTGCGCACCCTGTCCGGCGGGCAGCGGCGACGGGTGGAGATCGCCCGCGCGCTGCTCCACCGCCCCAGCCTGCTGCTGCTCGACGAGCCGACCGTCGGGCTGGACATCGACCTGCGCCGGCAGGTGATCGACCATGTGCACGGCCTCTGCCGGGAGCGCGGTCTCGCCGTGCTCTGGGCGACCCACCTGATCGACGAGGCGCGGGAGGAGGACGGCGTGGTGGTGCTGCACCACGGGCGCGTGCTGGCCGCCGGGCTGGTGGACGAACTGTGCGCCGCCATCGGCGCCGCGTCACTGGGGCAAGCCTTCGCCCGGCTGACGGAGAGGGGAGCGCCGGGATGAACGCATCGCTCTACGGACGTTGCCTGCGCGCGGTCATTATCCGCGAGGGGCTGCGGTTCGTGCACCAGCGCGAGCGGTTCTTCGCCGCCCTGGTGCGTCCGCTGGTCTGGCTGGCCATCTTCGCGGTGGGCTTCCGCGCGGTGCTCGGCCTGTCGATCATCCCGCCCTACGAGACCTACATCCTGTACGAGGATTACGTGACGCCGGGGCTGGTGGGCATGATCCAGCTCTTCAACGGGATGCAGAGTTCGCTGTCCATGGTCTACGACCGGGAGATGGGCAGCATGAAGACCCTGCTGGTCAGCCCGCTGCCGCGCTGGTACCTGCTGGTCTGCAAGCTGCTGGCCGGCGTGCTGGTGTCGATCGTTCAGGTCTATGTCTTCTTCGCCATCGCTTGGTTCTGGAACGTCCAGCCGCCCGAACTCGGCTATCTCGCCGTGTTGCCGGCCCTGGTGCTGAGCGGGCTGATGCTGGGCGCGCTCGGCCTGCTGCTGTCTTCCTTCATCCGGCAGTTGGAAAATTTCGCGGGCGTGATGAATTTCGTCATCTTCCCGATGTTCTTCGCCTCCTCCGCTCTCTACCCGCTGTGGCGCATCCGCGAGGGCAGCCCGGCCCTGGCCTGGATCGCCGGGATCAACCCCTTTACGCAAGCCGTCGAGTTGATCCGCTTTGCGCTGTACCTGCAATTCAACGCCACGGCGTTTCTGGCCGTGGCCGCCTGTCTGGCCCTGTTCCTGGGGGCGGCGATCCTCGCCTACGACCCTGGACGGGGCTTCTGGGCACGCCGCGGCGGGCCTGCGGAACAGGGATGAAGAGGCAGGGAAGCGGAACTGCTCCGATAATCTCCGGTTGACGGAAGGGACGGCCGCCCGGTCATCCCGCCGGACGGAAACGCGTGGAGGAAAGGGCCATGACCGGACCATCCGACAAGGACCAGCCCCGCGGTGAGAAGAGCGTTCTCGGCAGCAAGCAGGACTTCAAGAAGGACGAGCCGCAAGACACCGGACGGGAAGAGAAGGCGAAGGAAGACATCGGACACATGGGGGAAGCGTCCCGCCGGAACCAGAGCGCGAAGGACACGCGCTGAAGGCGCCGGAACTCCCATCACCAAGCCGGAGGACATGTCCATGAACCATCTGCACATTCTGGCCGCTGCATCCGCGCTGGCGCTTGCTGCGGTCGCGATGGCGATCCCGGCGTCGGCCCAGTCCACGGGCGGCGCGATGCCCCAAAGTTCCGGCAGCCAAAGTTCCCGGCCATCGACGGGCGCTCTGCCGGACAAATCCTTGCCCGGACAGAGGCAAGGCACCATCGGAGGCACGGTCACTCAAGGCGGCGGTCAGAGCGGTACGTCCGGTTCGACGGCCCCCGATACCTCGGCGTCCGGTTCCTCGGCCCCCACGGGCGCTCTGCCGGACAATTCCCTGGCCGGACAGCGGCAGGGCACCATCGGCGGCGGCTCGGTGACGCAGGGCGGCAACAGCGCGTCCGAACCGCCGAAGCAGGGTTCCGGGCAATAGCCGTCCACTCGGTCAGGCGCTGATGGTGTGTCTCGGGATGGCGTGGCGAATGGCCGCCAGCGCGGTCGGGTCCAGCGCGCCGCCCCGGTCCGCGTCGGCGCACAGGGCCGTGCGGAAGCCGAGATAATCGGGCGTGAGCGGCAGCAGCATGGGGATGTCCTCCCGGCTCAGCGAGCCGGCGAGGCCGGTGAGCAGCCCGAGGTGGCGTGCCTGCTCCACGAAACGCGCCAGTTCGTCGTTCGTCTTATGCCGCAGCAGCCCGCCCGTGCCCTTCCCGGCGGTGTCGAGCATGGCTCCGGCAAACCCGGCTCGTGCGATGTCGGGAAGCAGGCGGTTGGCGTCGGGCCAGAGATCGGCGAACAGCACGGCGACGATCCGGGCGCCCCGCCACGCTTGTGGAGCCAGCGCGGCCACACAGGCCACCGGATCGCCGGCCACAGGATATCCGGACGGAAACAGGCCGATCTTCACGAAATCGACGCCGCAGGCCCATGTTTCGGCCACGCGTTCCACCACGGCCGCGGGGTCCATCGGCAGGTCGCCCACGGTGGCGCTCAGCGGCGGGCGGACGGGCCAGGAGCGGGCCACGCTCACGGCGCGGGCGATGCCGTCCAGCGGCCATGCGCCGAGCGCGCCGGCCTTGGGGTCCTTCAAATCCAGGATGTCCACGCCACCCCGCGCGGCAAGAGCGAGTTCATCCAGGGTCGCGACGCTCGCGAGCAGACGGGTCATGCCGCGCCTTTCCCGCCAGCGCGGTGTTCGGCGATGCGGTCGAGCAGCCAGCCCCAGGCTTCAAGCTCCACGGGGCCGGCGGTCTTGCCGATGGCGATGGACAGGTATTCGATCTCGCGGTCGATCTTCTCGGGCGGGAGGAGACGCAGGCGGCTGACCAGGATCGCCCCTTCGACCACGGCGGCCTGCGCCCGGTTGAAGCCGCGGAAGGGGTGGTGGGTGACGAGGTGCACCGGGCGGCAGTCCAGGCGGGGGCGCACGCCGTCGTCCTCCACCGCGGCCACCTCCACCTCCTCATGCGCCAGCGCTCCGGCGAGCACAGCGCCGCGGATGCGCTCCGCCGGAACGGTCGGCCAGTCGCGCCGCCGCCCGGTGACGCATCCGGCGAAGACCCGGACGTCATCCGCGAAATTCACCACCGCGCAGCGCGTGGCGAGCAGGTTGTCGAGCGTGCGCGACGGGCGGAAGGGGGCCAGGACATAGCCGGTTTCCGTCACCGTGGCCCCCATGGGGGCGATGTGGACGTTTCCCGCGGCATCGCAGCTCGTGATGATGGTTTCGCGGATGAAGGTCACGTCTTGCGGCCCTCCGGCTTCGACGGGCGCGTCGTTCCTGTTGCATGGAATCCGGACAGGTCTTCGTCCGGCGCGTCCACCGCCACGCCCCAGCGCAGTTCGCTGTCCTGGCTGTAACGCTTGCCGAGCTGCCAGGCGATCTGCGCGCGCGACAGTTCCGCCCCGAGATAGAAGGCGTGCCCCGGATCGCCGCGGGCGTCGATGTGAGGGAACAGGGCGAAGGGGTCGCCGGCCACATGGTGGCCATCGCGGTTGAAGAGGTGAATGCCTTGCTCCGTCACGTCGATCCGGTAGTTCGGGTCGCGGATGCGGGCGGCGAGGTCCGCCACCTGTTCCGGCGTGCTGACGAAGGGCTTGCGGTCGCGCAGGCAGAGCAGGGCGTCGCCGAAATTGCGGGGCAGGGCGCCGCCGGCCTCCGCGGCGGCGAAAAACTGGCGGCGCGCCGCGTCGAATTCGCGGATGGTCCGGCGGCAATGGGGACTGACCTGCACCGCCAGGATGTGGTCGATGCGCAGTTCGGAGACGATCCCCATCAGCAGAGCGATCATCCCCGGCGTATCGGCGTCGGTCAGCTCGGTCACATTGCCGACGCCCATCAGGATTTCCAGGTCGGGATGGCGCGCCCGGACCTCGCGGTAGCGGAGCAGGGAGTCGGTGAAGCCGTAATGGATCGGCTCCAGGATCGGATCGCCGATGCAGCGCCGGCCCTCCCCGCGGATCGCGTCCAGCGCCCGGTAAAGCGACGGCAGATCGTTCGGGGTAGTGGGGATGACGATGGGCACCGCGTCGGTCTCGCGGGCGACCCAGGCCGTCGCCTCGGTCAGGCTCAGAAGGTAGGAGGCGCCCGCCCCGGCGCCGCGCAGCAGTTCCCCCGGTTCCAGAGAGTCGATGCTGACCGTGTGGCCGGCATCGCGCAGGGCCTTCACCGCCTCCTCCAGATGGGGGAAGGGGTGTTCGGGCAGGCAGCCGAGGTCGATCACGTCGGCCCCGTCCGCCTTGAACCGGGCGGCGCGGTCCAGGATGGCGGGCACGTCGAGCAGCGGCGCCTCGACGATCTCGGCGAAGATTTTCGTGCGGTAGCGGCTGAGATCGACCGGGGCGGCCTGACGCCGGAAATGCTGGGGCAGGTCCTCCAACTCGTCGGGGCCGCGTTCGAACGGCACGCCGAAATGGGCGGACAGCCGGTCGAGATCGCCGCGGAACCGCCCCGGCAGCAGCACGAGGTCGGCTTCCCCGGTCGAAGCGAGGCGGCGAAGCACGATCTCCGTCGTGGCCAGAGCCGCGACCTTGACGCCGAGATTGACCACCGTGGTCCGGAAATCCAGCGGCTCCAGCGCGGCGAGCACGCGGCGCAGGCGCGGTTCGGCCAGCTCGCCGGTCAGCAGAAGGACATGTCCGGGCGGCTTAGGCATCGGCAACTCCGGTCAGGCGGGTTCCGCAAGGGTTGCCCTGGTCCAGCGCCTCGGCGAAGCGCCGGTGATCGTCCCGCGACACGCACCAGACGGTCCCGCCGAAGCGGGCCAAGCGGTCCGGCAAGGCCGGATCGACGATGCCGTGCCCGACGAGTTGATGCACGGGGGCGGCGGTGTCCGGCAGGGGGGCGGATTTGACCAGAACCGTGCAGGCGGCGCCGAGCGCACCGGCCAGCCAGACCGCCAGACTGTCGGACGTGACGTCCCAGCTTTCGGCCATGTCGGCGTCCTCCGCCAGGGGAAGCGGCATCCAGACGGTCGGGCTCGGCAAGCCGCGCAGGCCGGCGAGCTTGCGGGCGGGGGTCAGCCGCGGCTCCAGGTCGGCCAGGGCGGTTCCGTACTGCTCCATGGCCAGCAGCGCCATGCGGTGCGCGGCCCGGTCGCCGAAGCCGAGCGCCGGCTGGGCGTCGCGCACGGCGTCGGCGAAGGGGCCGCCGCCGGGGACGACCACGATCCGCAGGCGCCGAACTGCTGCCAGGATTTCCAGCCAGCGCCGCAGTTCCGGGGCCCGCCACAGGCTGCCGCCCAGCTTCACAACCCACAGCGGCGCGCTGCCCATGACCCCGCTCATGCCCCATCCGGGCGGGAATGTTCGATGATCACGCCCACGCCGCCGGATTCCGGCACGACGTCCAGCTTCTCCACCTGCACCCGCGCCCGGATGACGCTCGGGATGGAGAAGCACAGGGCGAGGATCCGCTCGCCCAGCGTTTCGACGAGGTTCACATGCTCGCCGTCGCGCAGGGCGCGGATGCCGTCGATCAGGAAATCGTAGGACAGCACCTCGTCCAGGCTGTCGGTCATCGGGCGGTCGGGCCAGGGAAGGGTCAGCGAGACGTTGATCCGGACGCGCTGCGTGCGCTCCTTCTCCTGGTCCCAGACGCCGATCCTGAACTGGTCCACATAGTCGCGCAGGGTGATGTCGTAGTACCGGACGCGGCTCGTCGCCGGGCGGAACGGCACATAGGAGAGCAAAGCGTCCTCGGCCAAGCGATCCTCCTCCCCGTGTCGGACGAAGGTCGGTTCCCTCGCCCCGGATGCCTTCAGGGTGCGTCACCGGTCGAAGGCGATGCGGTCGAAGGCGATGCGGTCAAAAGGCGATGACGCAGCAGCCATTCGACACCGTGCCGCCATGACCGTTCATTGTCGCCTCGGATGTCCGCGATCGCGGCGACCACGACGCCGCCATTTTCCCCGGACGTATCGACGTGGCGCATTGTAATCCGGATGTTCATGACCAGCGTGCTGATCTTATGGATGAACCCCGTGACCACGAGGTCCGCGCCCGCCCTGCGCCCGAGGTCGAGTTCGCATCCGTTGCACGAGTACAGCGACGCCGGCAGGTCGGCGGCGACGGCGCTGTCGCGGGCCCTGGTCACCGCGTATCCGCCGTCCTTCAGCCCGTCGCCCAGAAGCGCCGTCACCCGGTCCAGCCGTCCGGGATGGTCCGGATGGAGGCCCTCCTGGCTGGTATCGACCAGTTCGAAGTCGAAGACCAGGACCTTGGCGGGCGCCTCCGCCGCGGCCGAGGCAAAGGACGCCACCAGCGTTGCCACGGACAGGACCGCCGCCAGGGTGAAAGGCATCGGCCTTATCCGAATGCCCGGATGGGCAGGCCGGACCGGTATCCTGCAAAATCGAACCATGAGTCACCGCTCCACTTTCCTCGCCGCCGCGTTCCTCATCCTGGCGTCCGCCCCGGCGGGCGCCGCCGGGAGCGATCCGGATTGGCCCTGCGTCCAGGTCCTGGTCCCAGCCCTGTCGTCCGGCCAGATCTGGCCCGGCGATCCCATCGAGGGGAAGGAGGGGGACTGGCGCGACATTCCCGGCACCGAACCGGTCCTGAAGCAGATCCTCAACCGCCGGCTCGATCCGGAGCAGGAGCAGGCGGCGATCGACCGCTTTGCCGATCAATTGGGGGCCGATCAATCGGGAACTGCCGGATCGGTACCGGACCGCAACGCGGCCCTCACCGCCCTGTTCGCCGGTGCCTTCGACGCGCTCAACCGGGAGCGCAGTCAAGACATCGCCGCCATCCGGCGCTACGCCCACCAGCAGCGCGAGCTGCTCGACAGCATCGACAAGGCTCTGACCCGCCTCAACGAACTTCCAGCCGACGCCCCCGAGGCGGTGGCGCTGCGGGAGGACATCGCCTGGAGGCGGCGCATCCTCGATGAGCGGCGGCGCCACCAGACGGCGCTGTGCGACCAGCCGGTCCAGCTCGAACGCAAAGCAGGCCGCATAGCCCGGAGCATCGCCGCCCACCTGGAGTAAGGTCAATTCGACGCGCCGCCGGCAAAGGGCTGAACCGTCTCCAGCGCGTAGCCAGCCTCCTGCCACCGCATGGCGCCGTCGGAATACCAATAGACGTTGCCATAGCCCCACTCCACGGCGCGCTTCGCGGCGTTCCAGGACATCCAGCAGTCCGGCTCGCAGAAGAAGACCAGCCGGGATGCCCGATCCCCTTTGCTCAGCGTCTCCAGACCGGTTCGGAAGTAGCGCTCCTGGTCGCCGGACAGGGTGCCGTAGCCGACGTTGGGCAGCCAGACCGCTCCCGGCAGGCTGCGGCGGGGCGGGGGGGCCCATACGGCTGAGGCCGCGCGGTCCGCCGGGCGCGGCGGCGCCGGCATCACGTCGATCAGCCGCGTGTCCGGGAAGTGTTCGATCAACCGGCGCAACTCCGCCAGGGTCACGGTGGAGGCGCCGGACAGGCCGGCGGGTGTCGGGGCGCGGTAGTTGTCCATCCGGTAGCCGGGCGGCTCCGTGACGGCGGTCGTCTTGAGCGTGCCGTCCGGGCCGATGACCGGGACGTGGTAGCGCAGCAGGATGCGGTCGATGTCGTCCTGGCGGCGCTTGATGAAATCGTTGAGCCAGTGCTTCCACTCCGGCTCGTCGGCACGGATGCCCATGGAGATGTTGAATTGCAGCCGGGCCGCCGGCGGCTCCTTGATCAACGGCACGACAGTCAGCGGTTCCGCCTGCTGGGCGGCGAAATAGCCGGCGATCGGCCCCCAGATCACCGCGGCGTCGGTCTTCCCCGCCGCCACGTCCTCGATGGCGTCGCGGGCCGGGTTGTTCGCGCGCGTGTCGGTGTTGAGCTGGTAGGGCTCGGTCCGGGTGATGCCGTAAAGCCGCATGAGGTTGGCGGCGGGGGTCCGTTCGACGACGCCGATGCGGGCATCCTTCAGGGACGGGTCGCCCACCGTCTCCGCCCGGATGCCCGAGTTCGTGCGATAGACGAGGGCATAGACGGTCCGGTAGTACGGGTTGGTGTTCTGCATCTGCTCTTCGCCGGACGCCGTGCCCATCACGAGGTCGCACTGCCGCGCGCGCAGCGTGTTGCGGACGAAGCCGATGGTCTGCGGCCACCAGTAGTAGGTCACCGGCTTCTGCAAATCCTCCCCGATGAGCCGGGCGATTTCGTTTTCGAAGCCCTCCAGCTTCTCGTTGGAGTAGGGCAGCAGGTTCCCGTCGGCGCAGACCCGCACGGTTTCGCGCTCCGTCACCTCGACCGCCGGGGCCGGGGAAGCCGCGGCGCAGAGAAGCACCGCGGCGACAGCGGAAGGAACGCTCCTGCGCAACGCCGGAAAGAGCGTGGCCCTGATGCGTGTGGCGGGATTTGCCATGGATGGTCCCCCTTCGCCGGGTCAGCCGCCGAGGCGTTGCGGACGTCCTCCGGGCAGCGCGCCGTCCGCACGCGCTTTCAGATAACGGTAGATGTCGTCCAGGTGATCCATGACGTTCGGGTCCAGGCCGAAGGAGGGCATCACCTTGTCGCCGGTGGCGCCCTGGTTCTGGCGGCCGTTGACCACGACCTCCTTGAACTCGTCGTAGCTGAGGCGCTGGAGCGATTCCGCGAGGCTGGGGGCGAAGGACGACCCCGATGCGTCGAAGCCGTGGCAGGTGTGGCAGGTCGCGTGAAAGCGGCGATAGCCGTTGTAGGTTCCCTTGTCCACCTGCCCGTCCTTGACGACGTAGGCCGGCAGACCGTCGGGGGTGACGGGTGCGTCCTGCGCCAGGGCGGCGAAGCAGGCGACGACGCCCGCTGTCAGCATGCCGGTCGTCAGCAAGCCAAGTCTGCGTATCATGTGTGTCGAGATCCTCGCCCGAAGAGACGCTGGAAAGCGA
This sequence comes from Pseudomonadota bacterium, assembly GCA_023411035.1. Lineage (GTDB taxonomy): Bacteria > Pseudomonadota > Alphaproteobacteria > Azospirillales > Azospirillaceae > Azospirillum. The sequence continues at coordinate 21,460 of JAEYPE010000107.1, read as the reverse complement.
AGCCCCCGGTGCGTTGCGGCACCGGGGGCAGGTCTGCCGATCACTTCTGGTCCGGAACGTGGAACACCGTCAGGACCCCGCCGAGCTGCGTGTACTCGCCCAGCGATTGGTGGGCACCGACGGCGCCGAGGCCGGCGGTCGCCACCCCCGTTCCTTCCGCCCGGCCGGGATGGACGGCTTGGTGCCACTGGTTCGCCCCGGTCTCCTGCGTCAGGCCGGCGGCGAGACCGATGCCCGCCCAGCCGCCGACGCCGGACAGGACGGCCACATACTGCTTGCCGTTGTGGGTGTAGGTGTTGATGTTGCCGATGATGCCGGACGGGGTCTTGAACCGCCACAGCTCCTTGCCGTCCTTCAGATCGACGGCGACGATGTAGCCTTCGAGCGTCCCGTAATAGCCCACGCCGCCCTTGGTGGACAGGGCGCCGCTCCACACCGCGAACCGCTCCGGCCGCGACCAGACGATCTTGCCGTTCGCCGCGTCCCAGGCGATGAAATTGCCCATGCCGCCGTGCGAGTTCGGCGTCGGGTACATGGAGACCGTCGAGCCGACATAGGCCTGTCCGGCCGTGTAGGAGACGGAGAACGGCTCATAGTCCATGCAGATGTGGTTGGTCGGGACATAGAACAGACCGGTGTCCGGCGAGAAGGATGCCGGCTGCTGGTCCTTGGTGCCCAGGGCTGCCGGGCAGACGGCGGAGGTGTTCTTGTCCTCGCCGTTGGCGAAGGTGCTGAATTTGTCGACGACGTTCGGACGCCCGGTCTTCATGTCCACGTCGGTCGCCCAGTTGACCGTCGGGTCGTATTTCTGCGCGACGAGCAGTTCGCCGGTCGCCCGGTCCAGGGTGTAGGCGAAGCCGTTGCGGTCGAAATTGACCAGCACCTTGCGCGTCTGGCCGTTCATGGGGATGTCGGCCAGGATGTTTTCGTTCACGCCGTCGAAGTCCCATTCGTCGAAGGGAGTCTTCTGGTAGACCCACTTCGCCTCACCGGTTTCCGGATCGCGCGCGAAGATGGTCATCGACCATTTGTTGTCGCTCTTGGCCCGGTCCTTGTCGACGGCCCGCTGGGTCGGGTTCCAGGTGCCGGGGTTGCCGGTGCCGTAATAGATCAGGTTGAGCGCCGGATCGTAGGTGTACCAGCCCCAGGTGGTCCCGCCGCCCCGCTTCCATTCGTCGCCCGGCCATGTGGAAACGCCGAGATCCTTCTGCCCGATGGGCTTGCCCATCATCGTCGTCTTCTGCGGATCGATCTTCACGTCCGCGTCGGGGCCGGTCGAGTAGGCCCGCCACACCATCTTGCCGCTGTTCGTGTCGTAGGCCGTCAGATGCCCGCGGACGCCGAACTCGCCGCCGCTGATGCCGACGAAGACCTTGTCCTTGACCACCAGCGGGGCCGCCGTCAGGGTTTCGCCCTTGGTGTGGTCGCCGTTCTTGACCTTCCAAAGCTCCTTGCCGGTCTTCGCGTCCAGCGCGACCAGGGTGTTGTCCGCCTGGGCCAGGAAGACCTTGTTGTCCGCGACCGCGACGCCGCGATTGACCGTGTCGCAGCACATGACCGGGATGACGGTCGGGTCCTGGACCGACTCGTATTTCCAGATGACCCGTCCGGGATTGTTCAGATCCAGCGCAAAGACCTTGTTGGGGAAAGGCGTGTGAATGTACATCACATCGCCGACGACAATCGGGCCGCCCTCATGGCCGCGCAGAACGCCGGTCGAGAACGACCACGCGACCTGGAGATCCTTGACGTTGTTGGTGTTGATCTGGTCGAGCGAACTGTACCGCTGCCCGGCATAGTTGCCGAGCTGAGAAGCCCAGTAGTTTGGATTCGCTTCATTTTTCAAAATGCTGTCATTCGCAGAAACGGAACCGGCTGCGAAGACGGCGACCGATGCCAGAAGCCATCCAGACAATACCCTCATGGCGATCCCTCCCGTGGTGGCGCTTATTGTTACCCAAATAACCAATGGGTTTATGCTTATGAGCGCGGTGCTGAATGCAGACGGTTGTTGTCGCGCGGATTTCGTTGCGCGGAATGTCTCATTCTGAACTGAGGATTCAGAATGCCTGAAGCCAAATTAGGACTTAATGCTATATTGGGTTCATGTTCCCGTCAAGGCTCTGCCGAATAGAAAAATCAAAATAAGCTGCATATGGCAGTTTTCGTCAGGAACATACGCAAATAGGTGGTAAGTCAACAATCCTTCGAATCATGATTTTGTAGCTTATTTATTTGCAGTTCCGGCGCGCCTGATTTTGCATTGCAGCAATATTTTTCCGCAATGCAACGTAGGCGGCGATGCTGCCGAAAAACGTGGCGCCGTCTGTTGGTAGCGTTGTTCCGGCCTTCGTCCGCCATGGGGCCGCCATGGCGGTTTTGCCGAAGGCGCCGGCTTATCGGTATCCCGTACAGGAATAACGATCCATGTTTGAACTGGTTCTGGTGATATGTCTGGCCATGCGGCCGGACCAATGCGCAATCGAACGTCCGCCGTCCATCGAACGGTTCCCGACCGCGATGGAGTGCACGCGCAACAGCTATGTCCACGTCGTGCATTGGCTCTTGGAGCACCCCAACTGGAACGTCCGTCAATGGCGGTGCGAACCACCCGGCGCCTGATGCGGACGGTGCCCATCATGCGGACGTGAGCGTTTCCCAAACGTCGCGCGCCTGGGCCGTTGCCGCGACGTCGTGGACGCGCACGATCTGAACCCCTTGCGAGAATGCCGCCAGGGCCGCCGCGAGCGAGCCGGGAAGCCGCGCGTCCGGGCCGGTCGCCTCGGCCCAACGCCTGACGAGTCCCTTGCGCGAGAAGCCGGCCAGCACCCCGCAGCCGGTGGCGTGGAACAGCGACAGCGCGCGGGCAACCGATGCGCCTTGCCTCATCGTCTTGGCAAAGCCGATGCCCGGATCGACGAGAATGCGCCCGCGCGGAATCCCGGCCCGTTCGCAGTCCTGCACACGGCGTTCGATCTCGTCGAATACATCGAGCGGCGTGTCCGTGTAGACGGGGGCCGCGTTCATGGTTTCCGGTACGCCGCGCATGTGCATCAGAACCACGGAGGCGGCGGAGGCCGCGGCTACAGCGAGGGATTCCGGATCGTGGCTCAACGCCGAAACGTCGTTGATGATCGCCGCCCCGGCGGCGAGCGCGGCGCGCATGACCGCGGCGCTGCGGGTGTCCATGGAAACGACCGCCCCGCGCCGGACCAGGCGTGCGACCACGGGGATGGCCCGGCGGATCTGCTCCTCTGCCGGAACGGGTTTTGCGCCGGGACGGGTGGACTCCGCGCCGACATCGACGATGTCCGCCCCATTGTCCAGCATGGCGAGGCCGTGCGCGACCGCGCGGTCCTCGTCGGCATGGAGCCCGCCGTCGAAAAAGCTGTCCGGCGTGACGTTGAGGATTCCCATGATGCGGGGCCGGTCCAGCGAAAGCCCGGCGATGGCGGGACGGGATGACGACAGCCGGTCGAGCAGGGGCAGCAGCCCGTCGGGCCAATGGCGACGGTCGTCCAGCGCCACCAGCCTGCGTTCAACCGCGTCGCCACGCCGGTGAGCAACCTCGCACCGGTCGAAGCTGAGCCATCCGCCTGCCAATGGACGCGCGCCGGGCAGGGCCAAGCCGTGCGGAACCAGGCCGAGAGGGCGCAGGTAAGCCGACCGGCGGGGCGGGACGGATGGATCGCCCTGGCAGGCCCCCATGGTGCAAGCCCCCTTGCAAGCGTCGGTGAAGCAAGGCACGGAGCCCACGCTGCAAGTGGGAATTGCTGCGGAAGGCGCCAAGCATGCTCCGCCCGCAGGCTACCGCATGTCCTGCCGTTTAGGCATTGCTAACCTTTGATGACTAATGATTCGGCAGTCGTGTGGTTCGGTTCATTTTTTGGGCAGTCGGCGTTCCGGCATCATGCCCCCGTCATGGGCATGGCATACGGCTTGCGTAACCCGATCCATTCGATGTTGTGCCGGTGCACTTTGGAGCGTGCGATGCTTGTTACCCTGTCGATGATTTTCTGTCTGGCGTCCGACCCGACCCAGTGCCGGACGGTCAGCCCGGTGATCCCCGATGACGAGCCTCTGACCATGTCCAGCTGCCCGATTGCCGGCCAGATCGAAAGCGCGAAGTGGATCAGCGACAACCCCAAATACGAGCTTCAACGCATCAAATGCATGGTGGGCAAGCGGATCAGGCAGCAGGGCGCGTAAGCACCCGTTCCGGGGGGGCGATGAGGACCGCATCGCCCTTCGCCGGGCGGTGTCGCTATCCCCGGCAGTGCAGCCGCCGCCGGTGGCCGGGCGGCAGCGGATAGCCGGACTGCACATCCGCCAGGGCGCGCAGACGCTTCGCCACGGCCGGGGCGAAGGGCGTCACCTTGCGGGTCTGAAGATCGACGTGGATCGAAAGCTGTTCCATCGTCGCGGCGACCGTTCCGTCGTCGGCCCGGCGGATTTCCAGCAAGCTCAACAGGCGCTTGTCATCGACGTCGAGCAGACGCAGGGCCACCCGCAGCGGCGTGCCGACGCGCAGCTCCCGCCGGTAATGCAAGGCCACATCGACCACGAACAGGCCGAATCCCACCTCCCGCGTGTAGGTCTCGCCGAGGCCCCACCGCTCCATCAGGGCGTAGCCGACATCGTCGAACAGGGCGACGTAGCGCACCATGTTCATGTGGCCGTAGAGGTCGATCCAGCTCTCTTCGACGGTGTGCACGCCGGACAGCAGGATGTCCACCGGCAAGGCATTGTCCTGGTTCATGAAAAAGCTCTCGGGATGATGCGTGTCAGGGGGCGGGGGGCTGATCCGGCGGGAAGACGGAACGCAGCCATTGCCGGATGGCCGAGATGACCGGCGTGTTCCACCGGTGGGTCGGGGCGATGAAGTAATAGCCGCCGATGGTGACGTTGCTGTCCACCATTTCCACCAGTTCGCCGTTGGCCAGCGGGTCGGTCACCAGAAGGTCGCTGACCAGGGCCACCCCGCGCCCCAGCCGGGCCGCCTCGATGGTCAGGTGCGCCTGCCACAGGCGGGGGCCGCGCAGCCGGGGCAGTTCGGCGATGCCGGCCTCCTCGAACCACGCTTCCCACATGCCGGTGGATTGCTCGTGGATCAGCGGCAGGCCGACGAGATCGGCAGGGGTGCGCACGTCGGGATAGCGCGCCTTGAACTCCGGGCTGGCGATGGCGAGGATGCGGGGCCGGGCGAACATCTCCGACCGCAGCCCCTCGGCGACGGAATTGCCGTCCTCAAGATAGGTGATCTCGGCATCGGCCTCCTCCCGGCTGAAGTCGGGGCGGGTCGAGGTCGGTTGCAGGATCACCTCCCGGCCCGTCAGCGCCTCTTCCAGCTCGGGCAGGTGGGCGAGCAGGCGGCGCGAGGCCAGACCGGCGAGGCAGCAGATGTGCACCGCCTCCATCCCGCCGTTGCGCAGCTCGTTGCTGGCGTCGCCGATCAGGTCGAAGGCGCGGCGGAGCTGGGCGGCGTAGCGGATGCCCTCGCGGGTCAGGGACAGGCCGCGCCCCGACCGGGCCACCAGCTTCACGCCGACGGCCTGTTCGAGATTCTGGATGTGTCGCGACACCACGGTGTGGGACACCGCCAATTCATCGGCGGCGGCCCTTACCGTGCCCTGACGGGCGAAGATGTCGAAGGCGCGAAGGGCGAGGAGAGGCGGAAGGCGGCGCGCCATGCGGACCTTGGGACTGTGGACGGAGCTTTGGGCGATCCCCGCGGCAGTATGAAACATTTCCGCCAGCACCGCACGCGCCCCATCACCGCCCGCCATCTTCCGGTCTCCCGCCGCTTCGTTGGGCATCACACCACCGCGTCACGCCGGAAGGCGCCGATCTCGTCGGGGCTGAAGCCCAGTTCCGCCAGGATGGCGTCGGTGTGCTCGCCAAGCTGCGGGGCCGGGCTTTCCGCCGGCAGCGGCGCCTGCGGCATGTTGATGGGAACGGCGGCGAAGCGCCGTCCGGAACCCTCGGGCACCTCCACCACCATCTTGCGATGGATCACCTGGGGATCGTTCAGCGCGTCCGGCACGCTGTTGATCGGGCTGGCCGGGACGTCCGCCTCCTCCAGCGCGTCCAGCCATGCGTCGCGTCCGCGGGTCAGGAAGACCTCGCGCAGCAGCGGCTCCAGCTCCGCATGGTTGGCGTTGCGGGCCGAGCCGGTGGGGAAGCGCGGGTCGGACAGCAGATGCTCCAGCCCCATGGCGTGGCACATCCGCTCCCACTGCTCGTTGGTGTCCACGCAGACGGCGATGGGCTTGTCGGCGGTGGGGAAGGCCTGGAAGGGAGCGATCAGCGGGTGGCGGCTGCCCAGCGCGCGCGGCGTCTCGCCGGCGTTGAGGTAGCGGGCGATGGCGTTCTCCATCAGCGCGAGCTGGCAATCCAGCATGGCCACGTCGATGAAGCTGCCCTCGCCCGTGGTCGCCCGCTTCTGGAGGGCGGCGAGGACGCCGATGGCCGCGAACAGGCTGGAGCCGATGTCGCCGATCGACGCGCCGACCCGGCAGGGATCGCCGCCCGGCTCGCCGGTGATGCTCATCATGCCAGACATGGCCTGGGCCACCACGTCGAAGCAGGGGCGGTGGCGGTAGGGGCCGTCCTGGCCGAAGCCGGAGATCGAGGCGTAGACCAGCCGCGGATTCACCGCCTTCAGGTCGTTGTAGCCCAGACCCAGGCGGTCCATGGCGCCGGCCCGGTTGTTCTCGACCAGCACGTCGCAGCCGGCGACGATTTTCTTGAAAATCTCCTTTCCCTTTTCCTCCTTCAAGTTGAGCGTCAGACTACGCTTGTTGCGGTTGACGCTCAGGAAGTAAAGGCTCTCGTCATCGCTGAACGGAGCGATGATTCGGGTGAAGTCGCCCTTGCCGGGACGCTCGATCTTGATGACGTCCGCACCCAGCGCGCCGAGCAGCCACGTGCTGTAGGGGCCGGCCAACATGTGCGTGAGATCGACCACGCGGACGCCGGCCAGGGGGCCGTTGCGGCGCGGCGTATCGGTGTTGAGCATGTATGATCCTTCGGATTGCCGGGCACCGCGCAACCGGGCCGGAGGGGGGCGCACGACCCGCCGGAGGTCGGTCCGGCTCAGGGCTGCGGCGGGAAAGCGATAGCCAAGGCTTGCGCCGCGGCGCTTCGAAAACAATCGCTTAGTTTGTCCCAATCCGGTGCATCCAAGGCACCGTTCCGGCACCCTGAATGTCTCATCATTGGTGCGCTCCGTGCACCGGAGCATATCGTTTTTTCTGCTTGTGAGGCAAAAATGGATCGATACTCTTGAACTTGCCCGGAGCGGTTCTCCACGATCGAGAACTCTGATGGGCGTTGGGAAGACTTCGATATTCCGGACGGGCAATCATTTTTCTCTTGTCGCCTGTCAAGGAGAGCCGTTCGCCGCGCATCGCGACAGCGTTGCGTGGCCTTCCACAACCAGGAAAGGACAACCCGCGCGTGATGGATCTTTCGGGCAAAACGGCGATTGCCGGCGTCTATGAATCGCCCCGCAGGGATGCGCCGCGCGTCCATCCCTTCGCCCTTCAGATGGAATGCATCCTCGGCGCGCTGGACGACGCCGGTCTGACCCTTAAGGACGTGGACGGGCTGTGCGCGGCCTCCGGCGACTTCGCCGAGGGCGGCAGCACCATGGATGTGATCGAGCTGGCCGAATACATCGGGATCACGCCGACCTATGTGAACAGCACCGACGTCGGCGGCTGTTCCTACATCATGCATGCCGGTCAGGCCGCCGCCGCCATCGCCGCCGGGCTGGCCGAGGTGGTGGTCATCAGCTACGCCGCCTGCCCGCGCTGGTGGCCGCTCGACACCCCGTCCTTCGATCCCTTCGTCTTCCCCGCCGGTCCCGGCCAGTACGAAATTCCCTACGCGCCGACGCTGATCTCCACCTACGGCCTGTTCGCCCGCCGCCACATGGACCTGTACGGCACCACGCCGGAGCAGCTCGCCCAGGTGGCCGTGACCTTCCGCAATCACGCGGCGCAGAACCCCGACGCACGGCTGCGCAAGCCGATCACCGTGGACGACGTTCTGGCCTCGCCGATGATCGCCTCGCCGCTGCACCGGCTGGACTGCTGCGTGGTGACGGACGGCGGCGGCGCCATCGTGATGACCAGCGCCGAGCGGGCCCGCGATCTCAAGAAGAAGCCGGTCCATCTGGCCGGTTACGGGGCCGCCGTGGCGCGCACCCAGAACAGCCAGATCGCCGACGACCTGAAGACCCCGGCGGCGCTGTCCGGGCCGCGCGCCTTCGCGATGGCCGGCGTGACCCACGACGACATCGACGTGGCGCAGATCTACGACGCCTTCACCATCACCCCGATGCTGGCGCTGGAGGATCTGGGCTTCTGCGGACGCGGCGAGAGCGGTGCCTTCGTGGCCGATGGCAACCTGACGCTGGGCGGGCGGCTGCCGGCCAACACCGATGGCGGCGGCCTGTCGTCCAACCATCCGGGCAAGCGCGGCATCTTCACCCTGATCGAGAGCGTCCGCCAGCTTCGCGGCGAGGGGCCGGGCGTCCAGGTGCCCGATGCCCGCATCGCCATGGCCCATGGGCTGGGCGGCACCTTCTGCTCCGCCGCCACCGCCATCCTTGCCCTGTAAGGTGCCCGATGACCGCCATGACCATCCCGCCCGTCCAGGACGAGACCTCCGCCCCCTTCTGGGAGGCGGCGCGCGAGGGCCGTTTCCTGATCCAGCGCTGCCCTGAGACCGGCCGGTTCCAGTGGTACCCGCGCGCCCATTCCATCCACGCCCCCCACGCCCGTCCGGAGTGGGTCGAGGCGAGCGGGAAGGGCGAGTTGCTGACCTATTCCGTCGTCCATCGCGGCAACCAGCGCGGCGACCCCTATGTCTGCGCCCTGATCCGGCTTGAGGAAGGCGTCACCGTCTTCTCCCGCGTCGAAGGGATCGCCGAGGCGGACCTGCGGGCCGGATTGCCGCTCGCCGTGGCGTTCCACCAACTGGACGAAACCACCAGCCTCCCCGTGTTCCGCCCGCGGATTCCTGCCTGAGGGTGCCTTAAGAATGACCGCCATCCATCTCGACGACATCAAGCCGGGCGACCGGGCGCGCTCCTCGCGCGTCACCGTCACCGAGGCGCACATCGTCTGGTTCGCCGGGCTGACCGGCGACTTCAACCCGCTGCACATGGACGCCGAGGCCGCCAAGGCCAACGGCTTCGGGCGGACCATCGCCCACGGGATGCTGACCCACTCGCTCAGCACCGGCCTGCGCTCGACCATCGACGACTGGGCGATCCTCGCCTTCATGGAGACGCGCCGGCGCTTCGTCGGCCCGGTCTTCGCCGGGGACACCGTGCATTACGAGGCCGAGGTGACGGAGGTGCGCCCCAGCGCCTCCAAGCCGGACCGCGGCATCGTCCGCGTCGCCGTCACCGTGAAGAACCAGCGCGGCGAGACCGTGCAGGAGGGCGAGGACGTCCTCTCCGTCGCCCGCAAGGAGACCCAGGCATGAGCGCCGCCACCACCACCCCCGTTCCCTGCGCCGGGCGCCTCGCCGGCCGTGTCGCCTTCGTCACCGGCGGCAGCGGCGGCATCGGACGCGCCGTCTGCGAGCGTCTGGCGGCGGAAGGGGCGGCGGTCGTCGTCGCCGACATCGGTGCGGAGGCCGCCGAGGCGGTCGCGGCCGCCCTGCGCGCCACCGGGGCGCAGGCCCACGCCGCCGCGCTGAACGTCGCCGACCGGGCGAGCTGGGACGCCGCCGTCGAGGCTCTGCCCGAGGCGTTCCGCGCCGTCGACATCATGGTCAACGTCGCCGGCATCGTCCGCGACCGCTCGCTGCCGAAGATGACCGACGCGGAGTGGAGCGCCGTCATCGACGTCAACCTGCGCGGCACCTGGCTGGGCTGCCAGACGGCCTTCCGGCTGGTCGGCAACCGCGGCTGGGGGCGCATCGTCAACATCGCGTCCACCGCCATCCTCGGCGCCTTCGGGCAGGCCAACTATTCGGCCTCCAAGGCCGGGGTGGTCGGGCTTACCCGCACCGCCGCGCTGGAGGGTGCCCGCCGCGGCATCCTGGTCAACGCGGTGGCTCCGGGGGTGGTCGAAACCGCGATCATCGAGGGCGTGCCCGACGCCGTGCGTTCGCAATGGCACGAGAAGACGCCGATCGGGCGTCTCGGCAAGCCCGAGGAAATCGCCTCCGTCGTCGCCTTCCTGGCCTCCGACGACGCTTCCTACGTCACCGGCCAGACGATCATTGCCGACGGCGGGGCGACCACGGGCGATTACTGATCGCTCCTCCCCGCAACAACAAAAGATGCTGCAACGGCATTTCCCCACAACGAAACAGGGATTGGCACAATGATGGAATTCTCGCGCCGCCGCCTTCTCCAGACCGGCGGCATCGTCGGCACCGCCCTGCTGTCCGGCGGTCTCGCCGGCACCGCCTTCTCCCGCATCGCCGCCGCCTCGGTGGCGGACGACCCGCTCTACGCCGCGGCCAAGAAGGAAGGCGCGCTGACCCTCTACTGGGGTTCCTACGAGCAGCAGACCATGGAGGCGATCCGCGACGCCTTCAAGGCGAAGTATCCGGGCATCGAGGTCAACCTGCTCCGTCAGGCCTCGCAGACCGTCTACACCCGCCTGCGCATGGAGCTGCAGAGCGGCGTCCATGAGTGCGACTCCCTGGGCACCACCAACCTGCTGCACTACACCGAGCTGAAGAAGATCGGCGCCCTGGCCTCGGTCGAGCCGGTGGACGCGGCGCACCTGCCGGACGCCTTCCGCGGCCTCGATCCGGACCACATGTACCATGTCGGCGCCATCAGCCTGACCAGCATGAACTACGCGCCGGGCAAGGTCGCGACCCCGCCGACGAGCTGGCAGTCGCTGCTGGAGGACCAGTGGCACGGTAAGATCACCACCGGCAGCCCGGCCTTCTCCGGCGACGTGTCGAACTGGGTGGTCGCCATCCGCCGCAAGTACGGTGACGACTTCCTGCGCGCCTTCGGCAAGCAGAAGCCGAAGGTCGGCCAGTCCAACGTCGATACCGTGACCGACATCCTGGCCGGCGAGCGCGTCGTCGGTTCGGGCGCGCCCTTCAGCTACACGCTGACCCAGAAGGCCGCCGGCAACCCGATCGACGTCATCGCCCCGTCGGACGACGCCATCCTGAACCTCGGCCTGACCGGCGTTCTCGCCAAGGCGCCGCATCCGAACGCCGCCCGCCTGTTCACCAACTTCCTCTATTCCCCGGAGGTGTCGCTCATCCTCCAGAAGAACTTCTGGCCGACGCTCCGCAAGGACGTTCCGTGGGCCGAGGGGCGCTCGCTGGAGACCCTGAAGTGGTACCGCAACACCGGCGACGACCTCGGTCCGGAGGTCGCGGAAGGCATCGCCAAGTGGAAGGAGCTGGTGCGCTGATCTGGAACCCCCGCCTTCGGGCGGGGGTGTCCCCTCCGGCCCGGTGCCGGACTTCGTAGCAATGGAGGCAGACCCTATGGGGGTCATCACAACGGACAGCCCGGACAGCGCGGCGCCGAACGGCAGGTCCGGAGCACCGGCGCGGCCGGCGATGGCCCGTGTGCCGCTCGCCAGGACGGTGGTTTTCTGCGCCGTCGCTCTACTTCTCTTCCTGCTTGTGATCCTGCCGTTCGGCTGGGTTCTGAACAACAGCTTTCACGACGACCTGACCGGCGCCTGGACGCTCGGCAACTACGCGCGGATCTTCCAGTCCGCCGACCTGCTGGAACCGCTGTTCAATTCGCTGGTCCTGGCCGCCGCGACCGCGGTGATCGCCGTGGGCATCGGCGTGCCGCTGGCCTGGCTGGTGTCGCGCACCGACCTGCCGTTCCGCCGCACCATCCGCGTGCTGACGCTGACCGCCTTCGTCACCCCGTCCTTCATCGGAGCGACCGGCTGGATTCTGCTGGCCGCGCCCAATTCCGGCTGGCTGAACGCGCTGTGGCGCACGATCGCCGGGGCGGATGCGGGTCCGCTGATGAACATCTACTCGATGGCCGGCGCGATCTTCATCTGCGGCATCTACACCATTCCCTACAGCTTCACCATGGTGTCCAGCGCGCTGGACGAGATGGCCGTGGAGCTTGAGGACGCCGCCTCGACGCTCGGTTCGGGCACGCTGCGCACGATGTTCAGCATCACCATCCCGCTGGTCACGCCGGCGGTGATCGCCAGCTTCATCCTGTCCTTCATCCAGGGGCTGACGCTGTTCGGCGTTCCGGCCTTCCTGCTGACCCCGACCGGCATCCCGGTGGTGACGACCAAGCTGGCGGAGTTCTACCAGCTCTTCCCGCCGGAAATCTTCATGGCCGCGGCCTACTGCATGCCGCTGCTGCTGGTCACCGCCATGCTGTTCTGGATGCGCCGCCGCGTCCTGGGCCGCAAGCAGTACGTCACCATCTCCGGCAAGATCCGCGCGGGGCGGCGCATCGCGCTCGGCCGCGGGCGTTGGCCGGCCCTTCTGCTCGCCCTGCTGCCGTCGCTGGTCTCGGTCTTCCTGCCCTACGCGGCGCTGCTGCTGGTCTCGCTGACCCGCGCCTGGGGCCAGGGCCTGTCGTGGGACAACCTGTCGCTCCACTGGTACTGGTGGGCGCTGTTCGGCAATTCGGAGACCCACACCGCGATCGTCAACTCGCTGCTGTTCTCCACCCTCGCGGCGACGCTCTGCGTGGCGCTCGGCACCGTGGTGGCCTACATCGTGGAACGGCGCATGGTGGCCGGGGCAAGCCTGTTCGGCGCGGTGGCGACGGTTCCCATCATCATCCCCGGCATCGTCATGTCGGTCGGCTTCTTCGCCGCCTACACGCGGGCGCCGCTGAACCTCTACGGCACGCCGCTGCTGCTGGTCGCGGCCTTCGCGGCGACCTTCCTGCCGATCGCCTATGCCCATGGCGGGTCGATCCTGAAGGGCATCGGGCCGGAGCTGGAGCGCGCCGCCCGCAGCCTGGGCGCCGGGGAAGGGCGGACCTTCCTGTCGATCACCATTCCGCTGATGGGCGGCGGGCTGGTGTCGGGCTGGCTGCTGGTCTTCATCCCGATCATCCGCGAGCTGTCGGTGGCGGTCTTCCTCATCACGCCCAAGACCAACGTGATGACGACCCTGATCTACAACGCCAAGGACGGCGGCAATTACGAGGCCGTCTGCGCCATGAGCGTCCTTCTTCTCCTCATCACGCTGGCGCTGGTTGCCGCTGCCGGTCCCCTGACCCGGTTGTCCGGCGCGCGCCGCACCTCCCGTAAATCCGCCCCGGCGGAAGGAGCCCTCCCCACATGAGCGGGATACGCATCAACAATCTCCGCAAGACCTTCGGCAGCTACAAGGCGCTGGACGGCATCAGCCTCCAGGTTCCCAACGGCACTTTGCTGGCCCTGCTCGGCCCGTCGGGGTGCGGAAAGTCCACCACGCTTCAGCTCCTCGCCGGGTTCGAAACGCCGAGCGAGGGGGAGATCTGGGCCGACGACGTGCTCCTGTCCTCGGCTCGCGGGGTGATCCCACCGGAAAAGCGCGGCATCTCCCTGGTGTTCCAGAATTACGCGGTGTGGCCGCACAAGACCGTGGCGGAAAACGTCGCCTTCGGCCTCGCCATCCGCCGGATGCCCAAGGCGGAAATCGCCGAGCGGCTGGACCGCACGCTGCGCACCGTCCGGCTGGACGCGCTGCGCGACCGCTATCCGTCGGAACTGTCCGGCGGCCAGCAGCAGCGCGTCGCGCTGGCCCGCGCGCTGGCCGTCGAGCCGCGCATCCTGCTGCTCGACGAGCCGCTGTCCAACCTCGACGCCCATCTGCGCGAGGAGATGCGGTTCGAAATCCGGCAGGTCCACGACCTGCTGGGCATCACCACGGTCTACGTGACCCACGACCAGTCGGAAGCGCTGGTCACCGCCGACCGCATCGCCGTCATGAAGTCGGGCCATCTCCAGCAGCTCGCCTCGCCGGAGGACCTCTTCGAGCGGCCGTCCAACGCCTTCGTCGCGACCTTCATCGGCGCCAACAACGCGCTGGCCGGGACCAGCGAGGGGAAGGGCGCCATCCGCGTCGGCGAACAGGTTCTGATCGCGCCCGACCGGAGCGAGGCCGCGCGCGGCGGCGCGGTGTCGCTGTGCGTCCGTCCGTCCCAGGTCCGGCTGACCGATGCCCGGCAGAACACGGCGGTGGAGGGCTGCAACGTGCTGTCCGGCACCGTTCTGCGCTCCGCCTATCTCGGCGAGTACCGCGACGTGCTGGTGGACATCGGCGGCGAGCGGACCCTGCGCGCCTTCATCCCGCCGGCACAGCACTACGGTCCGGGTGATGCGGTGACGGCCCATCTTCCGATCGGGTCCTGCCAGATCCTGGGACCGGCGGCCTGATCCCGGCCTCAATCCGAGAAAGTTCCGAACGATGACCACCGCGAAAGCCGGCGACGCCGGCGCTTTGCCCGAAATCTTGACGGAACGGCGCGGCGCCGTCCAATGGGTGATCTTCAACCGGCCCAAGGCGCGCAACGCCATCACGCCCTGGATGGAAGACCGGCTGATCGAGATCTGCCGGGAGGTCGATGCCGATCCCGAGGTGAAGGCGCTTGTCCTGACCGGCGCCCCCGGCGACAAGCCCGCCTTCATGGCTGGCGCCGACATGTCCTGCCTGCAGAGCGTCAAGAAGCCCGAGGATTATACCATCCTGGAGGAGCGGGCGGAGACGGCGGCCATGGCGTTGGAGGCTGTCCGCGTCCCCACCATCGCCGCCATGGCCGGTCCTTGCGTCGGCGAGGGGGCGCTGATCGCCTCGTCCTGCGACGTGCGCATCGCCACGCCGTCCTTGCGTTTCGGCTTTCCGATCGCCCGAACGGTTGGCATCTGCCTGAGCATCAAGAACCTCGCGCGGCTGGCGGACATGCTCGGCACCGCGCGGACCAAGGAGATGATCTTCAGCGCACGCCTGCTGAACGCGGACGAGTTGTCCTCGGTCGGGGCGCTGCGCGCCGTCGTGCCGGAGGAGGAGCTTGCCGCCCGCACGCAGGAGCTGGCCGAGGAACTGGCCGGCCTCGCCCCGCTGACCCTGTGGTCGACGCGCGAAGCGCTGCAACGCTGGCGGGATCATTCGCTGCCGCCGAACGGCGACGACGATCTGCTGCGTGGCTGCTACCTGTCCGCCGACTATCAGGAGGGCATCGCGGCCTTCCTGGAAAAGCGCCGCCCGGTCTGGACCGGGCGATAAGCGTCCGTCCTGCCTGCATCCGTTCAACCAGCGGCCCCGCGGTCTTCCGGATCGCGGGGCCGCTGTGCTTATACGAGCCGGGCGTTCAGGGTGATTTCCGTTCCGGCCAGGGCCTTGGACACCGGGCAATTCTTCTTTGCCCCTTCGGCCTGCTGCTGGAAGGCGGCGGCGTCGATTCCGGGAATCTCGGCCTCGCAGTCCAACTCGATCCTTGTGATGGCGAACCCTTCCCCGACCTTCTCCAGATGGACGCGGGCGGTGGTGTGCACGCGCGTCGGCTTGAGCCCGGCTTTCGACAGGCCGGCGGACAGCGCCATCGAGAAGCAGCCGGCGTGGGCGGCGGCGATCAGTTCCTCAGGGTTGGTGCCGGCGCCGTTTTCGAAGCGCGAGGGAAAGGAATAGGCGCCTTCGAACGCCCCGCTGCCCAGCCGCATGGTGCCCGAACCCTGAGCCAGAGTGCCGCGCCATTCCGCATCCGATTGCCGTACAGCCATGGTGATCTCCCGCCTTTGTGTAAGGGGTGTGTGGCGTGGTGGTCCGCCGCACAAATTAGGGCCGTCCAAGGAAACGGCAATCACCACAGGTATTAAGCAAGAGGAGCCATCGGCATCCGAAAAACACTCATGGCATACGGAAAAGCAAAGGAAGGTGCAGAACAATTCAGGTTTGGTGGCGTTGTCCCGGAGCAGGGAAAGCCAGAGGTTGAATGCGGGGGTATGTGTAATGAACATGCGCCAGCCCGATTGGCGGATCGTGGCGGCAACGGCACCGCGGGGTGACGAAGCCCATGCGGTCAGCACGGCCGACATCCGAACGATTCTGGCCGGCAGCGGTTGGCTGGCTGCCGACGCCGCCACCCTGTCCGACAAGGACGATCTCTACGCCGCCGGTCTGACCTCCCATGGATCGGTGAACCTGATGCTGGCGCTGGAGGAGCGTTATGGCGTCGAGTTCCCGGACCATCTGCTGCGCCGCCGCACCTTCGAGAGCATCGACGCGATCCGTGCGGCGGTCGCCGGCTTGCTGAGCGGTATGGAGGCCGGATGAGGGCTTCCGCGCCGGATTCCATACCGGCGATGGCCGCCGAAGCCGCCGCCCAGGCTGCCGTCATCGCCGGGCACCACGCCGGCAGCGTGGACCGCGAGGCACGCTTTCCCGCCGAAGCCTTCGCCGCCTTGAAGGAGGCGCGCCTGCTCGGCCTGATGGTGCCGCCCGTCTTCGGCGGCGGCGGCGGCGGTCTGGCCGACGCCGCGGCGGTGACCCACGCGCTGGCCCGGCAATGTCCCTCCACCGGGCTGATCTACGCCATGCACCAGATCCAGGCGGCCTGTCTCGTGCGCCACGGGCAGGACAGCGACTGGCATCGCGGCTTCCTGGCGCGGCTCGCCGAGGAGCAGCTTCTTCTCGCGTCCGCGACGACCGAGGCCGGGATCGGCGGCGACGTGCGGTCCAGCGTCTGCGCGGTGGAGGGCAAGGCGGGCGGAACCTTCCGGCTGGAGAAGCAGGCAACGGTCATCTCCTATGGGGAGGAGGCCGACGCGTTCCTGGTGACGGCGCGGCGCGGCGCGGACTCTCCCCCGTCCGATCAGGTCATCGTGCCGGTGCTGCGCGGGCAGACGCAACTGGAGGAGATCGGCGGCTGGGACACGCTGGGCATGCGGGGCACCCGCAGCATCGGCTACCGGCTGGTGGCGGAGGCCGGGCGGGCGCAGATCCTGCCGATGTCCTACGCCGATATTTCCGCCCGCACCATGCTGCCGGTGACCCACATCCTGTGGAGCAGCGTCTGGCTGGGCATCGCGACGGACGCGGTGGCGCGGGCCGGCGCCTTCATCCGGGCGGAGGCGCGCAAGCGTCCCGGCACCCCGCCGCCGGGGGCGCGGCGGCTGGCCGAGGCGACCGCCGGCCTTCAGGCCATGCGCGGCATGGTGCGCAACGCGCTGACCCAGTTCGAGGAGGCGGCGGACAGTCCGGATCGTCTCACCTCCCTTGGTTTCGCGGTCGCCATGAACACGCTGAAGACCAGGGCGGCGGAAATGGTGGTGCGGATCGTGGAGCAGGCGATGCTGGCCGCCGGCCTGTCCGCCTACCGGAACGACAGCCCCTACAGCCTGTGCCGCCACCTGCGGGACGCCCATTCGGCGCCGCTGATGATCAACAACGACCGGATACTGGGCAACACGGCGAATCTGCTGCTGGCGCACAAGGACAACGGCTCTCTCTTCGGCTGAGGCTTTCGGAACGGAATTCGGCGGATGGGCATGCGGGCAGGGGACACACCGGCAGGGAACGGGCAGGCGGAGAACGGACAGGCGGCGTTCCGCAGCGCGCTGATCGCGGCGGGGCTTCTCATCCCAACGGGAGTCGACGGGCTGTATGGCCGCAGCGGCGTCTTCGAGGACGTGGTGGAGCGGTTCGACGACCTGATCACCGCCCGCGGGCGCGGGGACGGGGCGGACGTCATGCGCTTTCCCCCGGCGCTGGCCCGCGACCAGTTCGAGCGGAGCGGCTATCTGAAGAGCTTCCCGCATCTGGCCGGCACCGTGCACGCCTTCGGGGGCGATGAGCGCGCGCATCAATCCCTGCTGCGCCGGCTGGAGGAGGGGGAGGAGTGGACCGAAGGCCAGACGGCGACCAATGTCGTGCTGACCCCCGCCGCCTGCTACCCCGTCTATCCCACGATCGCGGAGCGCGGGCCGCTGCCCGACGACGGCGCGCTGGTGGATGTCTGTTCCTACTGCTTCCGCCATGAACCGTCGCTGGACCCGGCGCGGATGCAGTTGTTCCGGATGCGCGAGTATGTGCGCGCCGGCACGCCGGAGCAGGTGGTGGCCTTCCGGCAAAGCTGGGTCGAGCGGGGACGGGCGCTGATGGAATCGCTGGCCCTGCCGGTGGCCGTCGATCCGGCGAACGACCCGTTCTTCGGGCGGGCCGGGCGGATTCTGGCCGCCAGCCAGCGCGACCAGGGGCTGAAGTTCGAACTGCTGATCCCCATCGCGTCGGAACGGCAGCCCACCGCCTGCCTCAGCTTCAACTACCACCAGGACCATTTCGGGTTGCTGTGGGATCTGCGGACCCCGGACGGCGCGGTCGCCCACACGGCCTGCGTCGGCTTCGGGATGGAGCGGGTGGCGCTGGCCCTGTTCCGCCACCATGGTTTCGACGTGAAGGCGTGGCCCGCCGCGGTGCGCGCCGCCCTCTGGGGCTGAGCGGGCAGGGGAGGCCGGGCATGACGCATCCGCTCGACAGGCCGGACCGCGATTGGGTGGAGACCAACTGCCACACGGACTTGTGGATCGGGCTGCTGCGGGCGCTGGGGATGGAGCCGATGGCGGCCCTGGCCTTTACCGTCGCGCAGGATTTCGAAGGCGACCAGTTCACTTTCTTCAAAGTGCCGCCCGAAGACCTGTACCGCCTCTATGGGCTGGAGGTGCAGGAACTGGCCCTCTACGACCGGGTGGAAACCCACGCGGCGATGCAGGTGTCGCGCGGGCGCCCGGTGCTGGTGGAGGTGGACGGCCATTACCTGCCGGACACGCGCGGCACCTCCTACCGCACGCAGCACGTCAAGACGACCATCGTGATCCTGGGCATGGATGCGGGCGCGCGGCGGCTCGACTACATCCACAACGCCGGGCGCTTCACGCTGGAGGGGGAGGATTACGACGGCCTGTTCGCTCCCGCTCCCCTGTTCCCCTATGTGGAGTTCGTGAAGCGGAGCGGCCCGGCGCTGGAGGGGGCGGCGCTGATCGACGCCTCCCGTGGGCTGCTGTCCCACCACCTGCGCCGGCGCCCGGCGGGGAATCCCATCGACGCCTATCGCGCTGTCCTGCCGGAGCATCTGGAGATCCTGGCCGCCCGGCCCATGGGTTACTTCCACCTCTACGCCTTCAACACGCTGCGTCAGGTGGGGGCGAATTTCGAGCTGCTGGGGCTTTATCTGCGCTGGATCGGCGGGCCGGCGGACGCGGCGGCGGCCTGCGCCACCCTGTCCGCCACGGCCAAGGCGTTGCAGTTCCAACTGGCGCGCGGGGTGCACCGGCGCCGCTTCGGCGATCCCGCGGAGCCGCTGGAGGCGATGGAGCGCGCCTACGACACGGCGTTGAACGCGCTGGCGCGCGGTTACGGGTGACGGACGATGGCGCGCCTTCACGCCGTCACGGGCCGCTCCGCAACGCCCCTGTCCGCGGGGTGGGACCTGTGCGTGACCGAACCAGGGGGGACGCCCGGCGGGGATTGGCTGCCCGCCCCGGTTCCCGGCACCGTCGCGCAGGCGTTGCAGGAGGCGGGGCTCTACCGGCTTGGCGAACCGCTTCCCCTGCACGACCGCGACGTCTGGTACCGCTTGCGGCTGGCCGGCGAGGGACCCTGCACGCTGCGCTTCCATGGCCTCGCCACCATCGCGGAGGTCTGGCTGGACGGAACGCGCATCCTGACCAGCGCCAGCATGTTCGAGCGCCACGACGTTCCGGTCATGCTGCGGGGAGCGCACGCCCTGCGCATCGTCTTCCGCGCCCTGAATCCGGTCCTGAAGGCGCGGAAGGGGCGGGGCCGCTGGCCGGTGCGGCTGGCGGAACCGGCAGGGCTGCGCTCGGTGCGGACGACGCTGCTGGGGCACATGCCCGGCTGGTGCCCGCCGGTGCCGGCGGTCGGCCCCTGGCGCCCGGTGGAACTGATCGCGGAATCCGGGCCGCTGCGCGTCCGCTCGGCGGATGTGCGCGTCACTCTGGAGGGGCGGGAGGGCCGCCTGTCGCTGGCGCTGTCGGCGGAGTGGAGCGGCTCCGCCCATCCGCCGTCCTGGCTGGAGGTCGGGGAGGCGCGGGCTCCGCTCCGCTGGACGGGGACGGGGGAACTGCGCGGTGAGGTCCGCCTGCCGGAGATCGAGCCCTGGTGGCCGCACAGCCACGGCAGTCCGACGCTCCACCCCGTGCGCGCGGCGGTCGGCGACGAGCGCATCGACCTGGGCCGCACCGGCTTCCGCCGCATCGAGCGGGAGCCCGGCGACGGCTTCGCCCTGCGCATCAACGGGGAGCGCATCTTCTGCCGCGGCGCCTGCTGGAGCAGCCCCGGCATCGTGGCCTTGCCGGGAACGCGGGACGCCTACGCTCCGTGGCTGGAACTGGCGCGGCAGGCCGGAATGACCATGCTGCGGGTGCCGGGCATCGCCGTCTACGAGGCCGACGCCTTCTTCGACCTGTGCGACGAGATGGGAATTCTCGTGTGGCAGGATTTCATGTTCGCCAACTTCGACTATCCCGCCGACGAGCCGTTTCTCGACAGCGCGCGGCGGGAGGCGGCGCAGTTCCTCGACCGGGTGCAGGCGTCGCCCTCGCTCGCCGTGCTGTGCGGCGGCAGCGAGGCGGAGCAGCAGGCGGCCATGCTCGGTCTGCCCCGCGAACGCTGGAGCCAGCCGCTGTTCGACACCGTGCTGCGGGACGAGGCGGCGCGCTGGCGGCCCGACGTGCCTTACGTCGCCAACTCCCCCAGTGGAGGGCCGCTGCCCTTCGCCGCCGACGCGGGCGTGACCCATTACTACGGCGTCGGCGCCTATTTGCGCCCGCTGGAGGACGCGCGCCGGGCGGCGGTGCGCTTCGCCTCCGAATGCCTCGCCTTCGCCAATGTGCCGGAGGCCGGGGCGCTGCCCGGCGTGCCGGCGGTGCACGATCCGCGCTGGAAGGCGCGCGTGCCGCGCGACCCCGGCGCGCCGTGGGACTTCGAGGATGTGCGGGACCATTATTTGCGAAGCCTGTACGGCTGCGATCCCATGGCTTTGCGGTACGAGGACCCGGACCGCTATTCGAGGTTGTCCCGCGCGGTGACGGGGGAGGTGATGGAGGCCGTCTTCGCGGAATGGCGGCGGGCCGGTTCCTCCTGCGGGGGCGGGCTGGTCTGGATGTTCCAGGATGTGTGGCCGGGGGCCGGCTGGGGCGTGGTCGATTCCGGGGGCGTGCCGAAGGCGGCGTGGCACGCGCTGCGCCGCGCCTTCCGCCCTGTGCAGGTCCTGCTGACCGATGAAGGGGTGAACGGGCTGGCGCTGCATCTGCTGAACGAAACGGCGGAGCCGGTGGAGGCGGCCTTGACCCTGACCGCCCTGCGGCGGGGCGAGGTGCCGGTGCTGCGGGTCGAGCGGGCGGTCACGCTGCCGCCGCGCGGCGCGCAGGCGGTTCCGGCGGCGTCTCTGCTCGATCGCTTTTTCGACCTGACCTGCGCCTACCGCTTCGGCCCGCCTGCGCATGACGCGGTGGTGGCGGCGCTC
>JAEYPE010000084.1 GCA_023411035.1 Pseudomonadota bacterium | reverse complement strand
CATTAGTGCGCGCGGCAGGGACGCGGCAAGGTCAAGGTGAAGATGCAGGCGCGACGAATTGCCAGTCCTTTCGATTTCCCCGAGAAGAGCGAAGTCGCCAGGAATACCCCCGTAACGCAACGGCGGCCCACAAACCCTTCCGCACCCGGATTCGGAAGAGGCTTTGCAGCGCCGCCCGGCGCGGTTATGGTCCCGCGCGCGCGATCGGGGCTTTTCCCGCCGCTGCAATGGCCGGACGCGCCCCGCCCGTTCCCAGTTTCAGGTCCGCCACCCCCGGAGAGTCCGATGATCCCCCGCTATACCCGCCCCGAAATGGCCCGCATCTGGGAACCGGAGAACCGGTTCCGCATCTGGTTCGAGATCGAGGCGCACGCCTGCGACGCGCAGGCCGAGCTGGGCGTCATCCCGAAGGAGGCCGCCGCCGCCGTGTGGGAGCGCGGCAAGTGGGAGATCGACCGCATCGATGAGATCGAGCGGGAAACCCGCCACGACGTCATCGCCTTCCTGACCAACCTCGCCGAGCATGTCGGGCCGGAAGCGCGCTTCGTCCACCAGGGCATGACCTCCTCGGACGTGCTGGACACCTGCCTCGCCGTGCAGATGACCCAGGCCGCCGATCTGCTGCTGGAGGACCTGGACAAGCTGCTGGCCGTGCTGAAGCGCCGCGCCTATGAGCACAAGGACACCGTCACCATCGGGCGCAGCCACGGCATCCACGCCGAGCCGACAACCTTCGGCCTGAAGCTGGCCGGCCACTACGCCGCCTTCGCCCGCGGGCGGGAGCGTCTGGTCCAGGCGCGCGCCGACATCGCCACCTGCGCCATCTCCGGCGCGGTCGGCACCTTCGCCAACATCGACCCGCGGGTGGAGCAGCACGTCGCCGCCAAGATGGGCCTGACGCCGGAGCCGGTGTCCACCCAGGTCATCCCGCGCGACCGCCACGCCTTCTACTTCTCGGTGCTGGGCGTCATCGCCTCGTCCATCGAGAATCTGGCCGTGGAGATCCGCCACCTCCAGCGCACCGAAGTGCGCGAGGCGGAGGAGTATTTCCATCCGGGCCAGAAGGGCTCCTCGGCGATGCCGCACAAGCGCAACCCGGTGCTGTCGGAGAACCTGACGGGTCTGGCGCGCATCGTCCGCTCCGCCGTCGTCCCGGCGCTGGAGAACGTCGCCCTGTGGCACGAGCGCGACATCTCCCACAGCTCGGTCGAGCGCATGTTCGGCCCCGACGCCACGGTGACGCTGGACTTCGCGCTGGCCCGCCTGATCGGCATGATGGACAAGCTGGTGGTCTATCCGGAGCGCATGCAGAAGAACCTGGACGACCTCGGCGGCCTGGTCTTCTCGCAGCGCGTCCTGCTGGCCCTGACCCAGGCCGGGATGAGCCGCGAGGACAGCTACAAGGCGGTGCAGCGCAACGCCATGCAGGTGTGGGAGAAGGGCGGCAGCTTCCTCGACCTGCTGTCCGCCGATCCGGACGTGTCCAAGCACATCTCCCGCGAGACGCTGGCGCCGATGTTCGACATGACCTACCACACCAAGCACGTCGATACGGTCTTCAAGCGCGTGTTCGGCGAGTAAACCCGGCACCGCCAAAGGAAGCCGCAAAGGAAAAGGCCCGGCGCCATTCGGCAGCCGGGCCTTTGCATCTGTGCCGGACAGGCGCGCCGGGACGGCGCCGGCCTTACTCCGCTTTCACGCTTACTCCGCGTGCACCTGCTCGCGGGCGATATCGAGCAGGCGGGCCAGCTCCTTCTCCACCCGGTGGTCGGAGATGTCGATTCCCTGGGCGTGCAGATCGGCGGCCAGACGGTCACGGATGTCGTGCGGCCCCGTGGCGGCGATGTCGGCGTCGACGATCTGGCGGACGTATGCGTCGACCTCGCCCCCGGTCATGCCCAGCAAGCCGGCGGCCCACAGGCCGGCAAGCCGGTTGCGGCGTGCACGAATCCTGAAGAGCAGGTCCTGGTCGTGCTGGAACTTGTTCTCGAAGGCCCTCTCGCGCTCGTCGAAGGTCGTCATTGGACCCGGCTCCTTGGAATGGTTTTGTGCTCCCAGATACAAGACTATATAGCCGGTTGGCTAGGCATCTTCATCGCCCCCGCCCGCCGGCCAATCGGCGAATCCGGCGTGCGGCGACATACCCAAGAGGGAAGCGGAAGGCAAGATTCACCATGTGCAGCGTGATCCTCCTGCGACGACCGGACGCAACTTGGCCCCTGATTCTGGGCGCCAACCGGGACGAGATGGCCGGGCGCCCGTGGAAGGCTCCGGCCCGCCACTGGCCCGACCGCCCCAACGTGATTGCCGGTCTGGACGAGTTGGCCGGCGGCTCCTGGCTGGGCATGAACGACGAGGGGGTGGTCGCCGCCGTCCTGAACCGCATGGGCACGCTGGGGCCGGAGGCCGGCAAGCGGTCCCGCGGCGAACTGGTGCTGGACGCGCTGGACTTCGCCGACGCGGCGGAGGCGGCGCTGGCCATGGCGCAGCTCGACACGCGGGCCTACCGTCCCTTCAACCTGCTGATCGCCGACAACCGGGACGCCCGGCTGCTGGTCCACCGCGGTCCCTCCCCCCGCAACCGCCCGGAGGTGATCGACATCCCCACGGGCGTTCACATGATCACCGCCAGCGACCTGGACGACGTGGAGGAGGACCCGCGGCAGGCCCAGTACCTCCCCCTGTTCCGCCACGCCCCGCCGCCTGATCCGGAACGGGAAGGCGCCGCGAATCCCTGGGGCGGCTGGCCGGAGCTGCTGGCGAGCCGCATCTGGGACGGCGGGCGGGGCGAGCGCGGGGCGATGAATTTCCTGCTGCCGACCGGATTCGGCACGGTGTCCAGCGCGCTGATCGCCCTGCCCGCCGTGGAACGGCCGGACCTCGGCCCCGTCTGGCACTTCGCCGCGGGCCGCCCGCACGAGGCGCCGTGGGAGCCGGTCGCGTTGGGTTGAAGCCGCCCCCGCGCCCCCCGCGCATTGTGTTCCCTGGGCCAGCTTGCTATATCACTCGTGCATATCCCCTGGACCGGTCACCCGCCAGCCCAGGCTACACGTTTTTGGACGATCTCTCATGACACGACGTCGGCGCATCTACGAAGGCAAGGCGAAGGTCCTGTTCGAAGGGCCGGAGCCGGGCACGCTGGTGCAGTACTTCAAGGACGACGCGACCGCCTTCAACAACCAGAAGAAGGGCATCATCACCGGCAAGGGGGTGCTGAACAACCGCATCTCCGAATACCTGATGAGCCGTTTGTCGGAAATCGGCGTGCCGACGCATTTCGTGCGCCGCCTGAACATGCGCGAGCAGCTGGTTCGCGAGGTCGAGATCATCCCCATCGAGCTGGTCGTGCGCAACACCGCCGCCGGTTCGCTGTCCAAGCGCTTCGGCATCCCGGAGGGGACCCCGCTGCCGCGCTCGATCATCGAGTACTATTACAAGTCCGACGAGCTGAACAATCCGATGGTCACGGAGGAGCACATCACGGCCTTCGGCTGGGCGGCTCCGCAGGACCTCGACGACATGGTGGCGCTCAGCCTGCGCGTGAACGACTATCTGTCGGGTCTCTTCCTCGGCATCGGCCTGCGGCTGGTGGACTTCAAGCTGGAGTTCGGCCGGCTGTGGGAGAACGAGGAGATGCGCATCGTGCTCGCCGACGAGATCAGCCCCGACAACTGCCGCCTGTGGGACATCAAGACCAACGAGAAGCTGGACAAGGACCGCTTCCGCCAGGATCTCGGCAAGGTCGAGGAGGCGTACCAGGAGGTCGCCCGGCGCCTCGGCATCCTGCCCGAAGGCGGCCCGGTGGACGTCAAGGGCCCCAAGACGGTCCAGTAAGTTTTCCCTTATCCATCAGCACCATCAAGCGAGCGGACATCCGATGAAGGCGAAGGTTCACGTCACCCTCAAGCGCGGCGTTCTCGACCCCCAGGGCAAGGCCATCGCGCACGCGCTGCACACGCTGGGCTTCGACGGCGTCGAGGACGTCCGCGCCGGCAAGGTCATCGAGCTTCAGCTCAAGAGCACCGACGAGGCCGCCGCCCGCAAGGAGGTCGAGGCCATGTGCAACAAGCTGCTGGCCAACACCGTGATCGAAGACTACGCGATCGAGCTGGTGGCCTGAGGCCACGCCCGTTCCAATCGGACCGGCGAAAAATGGGGGATGCGCAGGCGTTGCGCATCCCCCATTTTCGTACGACCATGAGCATCGAGCATCTCACCGCCCTCGACCCCATCTTCGCCGAATCCCTGCGCGTCGGCGGGCCGTCGATCCGCGACTTCAGCCGTCCCGGAGGCTTTCCCGGCCTGCTCTGCCTGATCATCGAACAGCAGCTTTCCACCAAGGTCGCCGCGGCGCTGTGGGCGAAGCTCCAGGGCATGGTGGGCGAGGTGACGCCCGACGCCATCCTGGCCCTGGCGGACGAGGATTTGCGGGCCTGCGGCCTGTCGCGCCAGAAGATCGGCTACGCCCGCGGGCTGGCCCGGACCATCGCGGACGGGCGGCTGGACTTCGACGCCATCCACGCCATGGACGACGACGAGGCCGTGGCGGCCCTGGTCGCGCTGAAGGGTATCGGACGCTGGACAGCCGAGATCTACCTGATGATGGCGCTCGGACGGCCCGACATCTGGCCGGTGGGCGACCTTGCCATTCAATTGGGCGTGCAGCGGCTGAAGGGCTGGGCGGAGAAGCCGACCCCGGCGCAGCTTCTGGCGGTGGCCGAACCCTGGCGCCCGCACCGCAGCCTTGCCGCGAAGCTGGTGTGGCACCACTATGTCGCGCTCCAGAATCAGGCCGCGGCAATGCAGGCGAAAAAGAATACCGGGGTGATCCTGTGATAGAGACCACGATCAGCGCCGTCCTCGTCGGAAAAGCCGCTCCCTTCGGCCCGCCGGGACGGACCAGCGCCATCGCCAAGTCCCCGGTGGACGGCCCCCGTCCGGTCGGCCCCGAAGGCTTCCTGGAAGACGAGCAGGCCGACCGCCGCGTCCACGGCGGGCCGGACAAGGCCGTCCACCACTACCCTCTGGACCACCACGCCGCGTGGCGGGAGGAACTGGGCGGCGACGCGCCCCTTCTCGGCCAGCCCGGCGCCTTCGGAGAGAACATCGCCACGCTGGGCCTGACCGAGGCCGACGTCTGCGTCGGCGACCGCTTCCGCGCCGGCACCGCCCTGCTGGAGGTCGCCCAGGGCCGCCAACCCTGCTGGAAGCTGAACCACCGCTTCGGCGTACCCGACATGGCGAAGCGGGTGCAGACCACCGGGCGCACCGGCTGGTACTATCGCGTGCCGGAACCGGGCGAGATCGGCCCCGGCGACCGGCTGACCCTGGTGGAGCGCCCCTATCCGCAGTGGCCGCTCACCCGGCTGCTGCACGTTCTCTATGTGGACACCCTGAACCGCGAGGCGCTGGCGGAGATGGCCGCCCTGCCGGTGCTGGCCCAGGCCTGGCGCACGCTCGCCGAACGCCGGCTGGCGCAGGGTGTCGAAGACTGGTCCAAGCGGTTGAGCGGCGGCGACTGAGGGGGTGGCTGGCCGCTCAGCGGCGGCAGGACGCCCACAGCACGCCCGCCGCCGCCACCGCGACCAGCGCCAGGACCCCGGAAATCAGAAGGGCCGCCGACTCCCCCGCCCGTTCGATGATGACCGCATAGCCCATGGGCGCCAGGGCGGCGGCGTAGAAGCTGGGCATCAGCAGCCGCCCGACCGTCCGGCCATAGCTCAGCGGATCGAACAGCACCAGCGGCAGCGTGCCGCGCACGATGGTTCCCAGCCCGGCGCCCGCCCCGAACAGCAGGGAAAAGGCGACTCCGGCGGCCACCGCCTCCCCGCTCCACAGCCCGACCAGGAAACCGGGCAGCAGCAGGCCGCAGGAGAGAAGAGCCAGGGAGGCAGGGTGCAGCCGGGCGCCGAACAGCACCTCGCACAGCCGGGCCGAGGACTGGCCGAGACCACGGATCGTGGAAATCCACACCGCCGCCGCGGGCGCCGCCCCCAGCCCGACCAGAATGCCGATCATGTGCGCCGACATGGCCGAGGTCAGCACTCCCACCACCGTGGTCATCACCATGTAGAACACCGGCGCGACCCAGCTCCGCCGTTGCGGGTCCGCCGTTCCGGACGGCGTGGCGCCCGCGGGTCCCGGCTCCCGCACATAGCGGTCGGAGGGAATGGCGGCGTGCAGGGGGATGGTCAGGAGGGCGATCACGGCATAGGCGACCAGCGCGCCGCGCCAGCCCCAGGCGTCGGCCATGGCCTGCCCCACCGGCCACAGCACCGTGGAGGCCAGCCCGCCGAGCAGCGTGATCTGCGCGATGGGCCGCCGCGCCTGCGGGCCGCCCAGCCGGGCCAGCGCGGCGAAGGCCGCCTCGTACAGGCTCGCCCGCATGGCAAGGCCCAGCACCAGCCAGGAGGCGTAATAGCTGACCAGCCCCGTGGAGGACGCCAGCCCCAGGCACCCGACCGCCGTCAGCAGCGAGCCCGCGACCATCACCGGGCGCCCGCCCCAACGGTCGATGGCCCGCCCGACGCTGCCCGACACCATCCCCATCACCAGCAACGCCGCCGTGAAGCCGCCGAAGGCCACCGGCAGGCTCATCCCCAGATCGGCGGCCATGGGATTCCCGAAGATCGCGATCAGGTAATAGGAAATCCCCCAGCACAAAAGCTGCGAGACGCCAAGAAGCCAGACCAGCCGTGGGGTGATGTGCGACATGAAGATCCAGGGGACGGATGGAAAAGCGGGAGGCACCCTAGCCAGCCGGTAGGAAAGCGACAAACGACTTGTCTTCCGCCGACCGTTGAGAAAAACTCAACGGATGCCGTCCCGCTTTCCGCCGCTGAACGCCCTGCGCGCCTTCGTCGCCGCCGCCCGCCATTCCAGCTTCCGCCTCGCCGCGGAGGAGCTGAACGTCACCCCCGGCGCGGTCAGCCGCCAGATCCGCAGCCTGGAACTCTTCCTCGGCATCCCCCTGTTCGACCGCAGCCAGCGGCAGGTGCGGCTGACCGAGGCCGGCGCCCGCTACTTCACCCGCATCGCCGACCTGTTCACCGAGATCCAGCAGGCGACCGACACCCTTCTGGACGGCGGCGGGCGGCGGACGTTGCGGGTGGACTGCATCCCGACCTTCGCCATGCATTGGCTGCTGCCCCGCCTGCCCCTGTTCCAGCGGCGCTTTCCCGATCTGGAGGTGTCGCTGTCCACCACACCCGGCCCGATCGACACCAGCCGGCCCTTCGACTACGCCATCCGCCGCGACCCCGCCCATTTCGCCGGGCTGAGGCCGCTCCCCCTGATGCGGGAGCGCTGCGTGCCGGTGTGCAGCCCGTCCCTGCCGGGGCTGGAAACTCTGCGCAGCCCCGCCGACCTGACCCGCCAGACGGTCATCACCATCCGCGCCCGCGCCGACCTGCTGCCGGCCTGGAGCACCGCCCACGGACTGGAACTGGGCGCCTTCCGCAGCCGGATGGAGGTGGACCACACCTATTTCGCCATCCAGGCGGCGGAGGACGGGCTGGGAGTCGCCATCGTGCCGCGGCTGTTCGTGGAGCGCCCCCTGGACACCGGGCGGCTGACCGCCCCGCTGGGGGCCGAAGGGGTGGTGTCCGGCCACTATTATCTGCTGGAAAGCCGCCAGCGCGGCCACACCGAGGCGCCCGCTTTCCCCGATTGGCTGCGCGAACAGGCCGCCGCAGCGTCAACGCAGGGCCGATAAGGGGTAAAGTCGAGGTCCTCGCCCTTGCTTTGGCGGGGCGGGGCCTTTAGTGTCCGGCCTCGAACCGTTCCCCCCACGACGCCGGATTTTCCAAGCCCCATGAAGGCCGCCGTCATCGTTTTCCCCGGCTCCAACCGCGAACGCGACGCCGTCGCCGCGCTGGAGGCCGCCAGCGGAACCAAGCCGCATCTGGTCTGGCACCGCGACACCGAACTGCCCAAGGTCGATCTCATCCTCGTGCCGGGCGGCTTCTCCTATGGCGACTACCTGCGCTCCGGCGCCATGGCGGCGCACTCGCCGATCATGCGCGAGGTGAAGGCGCGGGCCGATCAGGGCGTTCGGGTGCTCGGCATCTGCAACGGCTTCCAGATCATCACCGAGGCGGGGCTGCTGCCCGGCGCGCTGATGCGCAACGCCAAGCTGAAGTTCATCTGCCGCACCGTGCATCTGCGGGTGGAGAACACGGACAGCCCCTTCACCGCCAAGTACCGCAAGGGCCAGATCGTCCGCTATCCCGTGGCGCACGGCGACGGCAACTACTGGACCGACGCGGAGACGGTGAAGCGTCTGGACGGCGAGGGGCAGGTGGCCTTCCGCTACGTCAGCGACGAAGGCCGCGACGACCCGCTCTGGAATCCGAACGGTTCGCTGGACGGCATCGCCGGCATCTTCAACGCCAAGCGCACCGTGCTCGGCCTGATGCCGCACCCCGAGGACGCGGTGTCCGCCTTCCATGGCAACACCGACGGCAAGCCCATGTTCGACGGTCTGGTGGAGGCCCTGTCGTGACCACCGCGCAGCAGCCCGAAGTCTCCCTGGAGATGGCCCGCGAGTTCGGCCTGTCCGAAGGGGAATACAACAGCGCCCTGGAAATCCTGGGCCGCAAGCCGACCTACACGGAACTGGGCATCATCTCGGTGATGTGGTCGGAGCATTGCTCCTACAAGTCGTCGAAGAAGTGGCTGATGACGCTGCCGACCACCGGCCCGCAGGTCATCTGCGGCCCCGGCGAGAACGCCGGCGTGGTCGATGCCGGCGACGGCGACGCCATCATCTTCAAGATGGAGAGCCACAACCACCCGTCCTACATCGAGCCCTTCCAGGGTGCGGCGACGGGCGTGGGCGGCATCCTGCGCGACGTGTTCACCATGGGCGCCCGGCCCATCGCGAACATGAACGCGCTGCGCTTCGGCGCGCCCGAGCATCCGAAGACCCGCCATCTGGTGTCGGGCGTGGTGGCCGGCATCGCCCATTACGGCAACTGCGTCGGCGTGCCCACCGTCGGCGGCGAGACCAACTTCCATCCGGCCTACAACGGCAACATCCTGGTCAACGCGATGACCGTGGGCGTCGCCAAGGCCGACCGGATCTTCTATTCCGCCGCCGCGGGCGTCGGCAACCCGGTGGTCTATGTCGGCTCCAAGACGGGCCGCGACGGCATCCACGGCGCCACCATGGCGTCCGCAGAGTTCAGCGAGGATTCGGAGGAGAAGCGCCCGACCGTGCAGGTCGGCGACCCCTTCACCGAAAAGCTGCTGATCGAAGCCTGCCTGGAGCTGATGGAGACGGACGCCATCGTCGCCATCCAGGACATGGGTGCCGCGGGCCTCACCTCCTCCTCGGTCGAGATGGCCGGCAAGGGCGGGCTCGGCATCGAGCTGGTGCTCGACGACGTGCCGATGCGCGAGGAGGGGATGACCCCCTACGAGATCATGCTCTCCGAAAGCCAGGAGCGCATGCTGATCATCCTGAAGCCCGGCCGCGAGGAGGTCGCCAAGGCAATCTTCGACAAGTGGGAGCTGGACTTCGCCGTGATCGGCACGCTGACCGACAACGGCAAGCTGGTCATCAAGATGCACGGCCAGACCTGGTGCGACATGCCGATCGCGCCGGTGTCCAACGCCTCCCCGCTCTACGACCGCCCGTGGGAGCCGACCCCGCCCGCCGCGGAGCTGGAGGACGCCGTGCGCGTCCTGCCGGCGGACAAGACGCTGGGCGAGGTCCTGGAAAAGATCGTCTCCTGCCCCGATCAGGCGTCCAAGCGCTGGATCTGGGAACAGTATGACAGCCTCGTGAACGGCGACACCCGCTTCATGTCCGGTCAGGCCGACGCGGGCGTGGTGCGTCTGCCCGGCCAGACCAAGGGCATCGCCGTCACCACCGACTGCACCCCGCGCTACTGCCTCGCCGACCCGGTGCGCGGCGGCGCCCAGGCGGTGGCCGAGGCGTACCGCAACCTGTCCGCCGTCGGCGCCCTGCCGCTGGCCGTCACCGACAACATGAACTTCGGCAACCCCGAGAAGCCGCGGATCATGGGCCAGTTCGTCGGCGCCATCCAGGGCATGGCCGACGCCTGCCGCGCGCTGGACTTCCCGGTCGTGTCGGGCAACGTGTCGCTC
The DNA here is from genome assembly GCA_023411035.1 of Pseudomonadota bacterium. Lineage (GTDB taxonomy): Bacteria > Pseudomonadota > Alphaproteobacteria > Azospirillales > Azospirillaceae > Azospirillum. The sequence goes on along the minus strand of JAEYPE010000084.1, from coordinate 54,145 downwards.
TACAACGAGACGAACGGCGAGGCGATCCTGCCGACCCCGGCCATCGGCGCCGTGGGCCTGCTGCCGGACGCCATGACCGCGGTCGGCATCGCCTTCCGGAACGAGGGCGACACGATCCTTCTGATCGGCGAGGGCACGGGCCATCTCGGCCAGTCGCTCTACCTGCGGGAGATCCTGGGCCGCGAGGACGGCCCGCCGCCGCCGGTCGATCTGGCGGTGGAGCGCCGCAACGGCGAGTTCGTCCGCGGCCTGATCGCCGAGGGTCTGGTGGTGTCGAGCCACGACATCCAGGACGGCGGCCTGCTGGTGACCGTGGCCGAGATGGCCATGGCCGGCGGCATCGGCGCCGCCCTGACCGGCCTGGACGGCGCCGACGCGGGCGTGCTGTTCGGCGAGGACCAGGGCCGCTACGTTCTGGCCGTCCGTGCGGACAACGCCGCCGCGGTGCAGGAGAAGGCCAAGGCTGCCGGCGTTCCGGTGAGCGTGCTCGGCAAGACCAACGGCACGGCCCTGACCGGCCGTGGCGGCGAGGCGATCACCATCGACCGCCTGAAGAAGGCCAACGAGGCGTGGCTGCCGGGCTACATGGCCGCCGCCGAGTGATCGGACGCGGTTGAGACGGCGAAAGGCCGGGCGGCGGAAGCGCCGCCCGGCCTTTTTGTTTGGAGTGCCCCCGATGCCCCCCAACCCTTCGCACGGCGGAATGTCGTCGCTTCACCGGTGACAAACCCTGCCGCTCAGCCTAATTATACGGGCAGTGCCCGCATGGGCAGGGTTAGACGGAACAGGATGACGGCCATGGCGATGGAAGCCGCGGTGATCGAGAAGCTCATCAAGGAAGGCATCCCGGACGCGGCGGTGGAGATCGCCGACCTGCGCGGCGACGGCGACCACTATGCCGCGCTGGTCACCTCCGCCGCCTTCAAGGGCAAGTCGCGCGTGCAGCAGCACCAGATGGTCTATGCCGCCCTCCAGGGCAAGATGGGCGGGGAGCTGCATGCGCTGGCCCTGACCACCGCCGTTCCGGAAGGCGCGTGACGGCTGCAAGCCCGCGGGGCGCACGGGTCCGCACCACATTCAAGCCAGGGCTTCAAAAGCCAGGGCGCCATCGAAAAGGCTGAGAGACATGGTTGACCAGAACGTCAAGGAACGGATCGAGCAGGACATCAAGGGCACCGATGTCGTGCTGTACATGAAGGGCACGCCCGTCTTCCCGCAGTGCGGCTTCTCCGCCGCCGTCGTCCAGGTGCTGAGCACCGTCGGCGTGAAGTTCAAGGGCGTGAACATCCTGGAGGACCCGGGCCTGCGCCAGGGTCTGAAGGAATACTCGAACTGGCCGACCTTCCCGCAGCTCTACGTGAAGGGCGAACTGGTCGGCGGCTGCGACATCGTGCGCGAGATGTACGAGTCGGGCGAGTTGCAGACCCTGCTGGCCGACAAGGGCATCGCGACGGGCGCCAACGCCTGACCGACCGCCCATTCCGGCTGACGTCATGAGAAGAAGGGCTCCGCCATGGCGGGGCCCTTTTCCTTTGGCGGAACCGTCGCCGCGCAGCCCCTGTTTTCCTTACCGACGAATTCGCGGAGGTGTCGGCACGGACAAGGAGGCCCGGTCATGAACAGGCGCGTGATTCCAGCGGCGGCGCTGCTGGCGCTGATGACCCTCCCCGCTCAGGCGCAGAGCCAGGACGGCATAGCCCCGAAGCAGGAGCGGCTGACCGCCTGCCGCGACGAGGTGACCCGCTTCTCCGATCTGTTTCTGGGCGACAGGGCGATGGCCGGCGGGCGCAACAAAACCAGCCTGACCGGGGAGCAGAAGGACCGTCTGCGCGGCCTGCTGGGCGACGCCCGGTCCGCCGCCGGCAAGGGCGACCCGGACGGCTGTGTGGCCAGGCTGCGCGAGGCGCGCGATCTGGTTCGCGGCGAGGGCGTCGGCACGAACGTCCCGCCGGGCCGGGGCACCTCCGGTTCGTCCGGTCCGATGCCCCGCGGCACCTCCCCCTCCGGCAGCGGAAGCGGCACCGCTGGCGGCGGAGGGGGTTGAACGGCGAAACCTGCGCGCGATACACGGCATTCCCGGCGCGCAGTGCGGGCATGAGGGGCCGTCCGTATCGCCCGAATCTTGGGCATGATAAAGGGGGATCATGGCCCAATCCCCCATCCCCACCCTGCCGCAGGCCGACGGGCGCAACCCCGCCACCCTGGGCTTCGCCGCCGCTCTGGCCGCCTTCCTGATCTGGGGGCTGGTGGCGCCGGTCTTCTTCAAACAGCTCACCAACGTCGGGGCGGTGGAGATCGTCGCCCACCGGGTGCTGTGGACGGTGGTTCTGGTCGGGCTGTGGCTGGTGCCGACGCGCGGTCTGTCGGGCATCGTGCGGGGCGTGGGAAGCTGGCGGCGGCTCGGCATCTTCGCTGTGACGACGGCGCTGATCGGCAGCAACTGGACCATCTTCATCTGGGCCGTCGGCGATGGCCGGCTCGTCGAAACGAGCCTCGGCTACTACATCAACCCGATGATCAACGTGTTGCTGGGCATGGCCTTCCTTCAGGAACGGCTGTCGCGGCGGCAGGGCGTCGCGGTGCTGATCGCGGCGGCAGGCGTGCTGAGCCTCGTCCTGTCCTACGGGTCGGTGCCCTGGGTGGCGCTGTCACTGGCGCTGACCTTCGGCGTCTACGCGCTGGTGCGCAAGAAGGCGGCCATCGACCCGCTGATCGGGCTGCTGGTGGAAACCGCGCTTCTGGTTCCGCCGGCCATCGCCTATCTGCTGTGGCTGAACGCCCAGGGGCTGGGAAACTTCGGCGCGCATGGGCTGGGCACCGACCTGCTGATCGTCCTGACCGGGCCGATCACCGCCATCCCGCTGGTTCTGTTCATGATCGGCGCCGCCCGGCTGAAGCTGTCCACCATCGGCATCCTGCAATACATCGGCCCGACCGGGCAGCTTCTGCTGGGCGTGGCGGTCTATGGGGAAGCCTTCACCTCCTCCCACCTCATCGCCTTCGGCTGCATCTGGGTGGCGCTGGCGATCTATTCGGCGGACGCGCTGTTCACCCACCGCGCGGCGCGCGCCGAAGCCCGCGCGGAACAGGCCCGCGCCGCCGCCTGCCGGGCGGAATGAAACAGCTCAGGCCCGCGGCGCGAGGCCGTGGGCCATGGTGTGGGCCAGCGTCCGCACCACCTCGTTGACCCGGTTCGGACAGCGCCCGAACACCACCTGATCCAGGAAACCCAGCCCGAAGCTGAGCGTGGCGATGCCCGCCGCGACGTTGGGGAGGTCGCTGTCCGCCGCGATCGCCCCGCGCGCCCGGAAGCTCTCCAGCCGGCTGAGCAGGCAGGGAATGCGGCTTTCCGACAGGGTGCGCGCCATCTCGTTCGCGATGTCCGGATCGACCAGCGCGCGGGCGAGCATCACCCGCGTGAAGTCGCGGCACTTCCAGGCGTGGCGGAGCTGGTGCAGCAGGAAGGCCGCCAGATCCTCCTCCAGATCGTCGCCGGGCGGCGGCATGGCGCAGCCGCTTCCCTCCTCGCGCCCGTAGCGCTCCACCACGGCGAGCAGCAGACCGGCCTTGCCCGAGAAATAGCGCTGGATCAACTGCTCGTTTACACCCGCGCGGCCCGCGATGTCCCGCGTGGTCGCGGCGTCGAAGCCACGTTCGGCGAAGACCATCTTGGCCGCGTCCAGCAAGGCGCCCTTGGTCGCCTCGCGGTCCCGCCGGCGGGCGGGCGCATCCTGTCCGGCGGCGCAACAGCCATCGTCGGCCTCCGATTTGTCAGGTGCCGATGTGTCGGGTTTGGGAATGGAGTCATCCACGATTCAGGCCCTCGAACGCGCCGCCGGTCCGCATGGCGGCTGAAATGATAATAGGTATGCACGCGCATACTTGACAAGCCCGCGCAACACAGCAAGTATGTACGCACATACATACCGGGCACCGCCCAGGCCGCGGCCCCCCGGAACCCGATTATGGGACCCCGACCTTGGATCGAGAGGGCAACCGCATCATGAGCACCGCCGACCTGTTCACGCCGCTGCGTCTTGGCTCCATGGACCTGCCGAACCGCGTCATCATGGCGCCGATGACCCGCAGCCGCGCGGGCGCGGGCAACGTCCCCACCCCGCTGATGGCTGAATATTACGGGCAGCGCGCTTCCGCCGGCCTCATCATCACCGAGGCGACGCAGGTTTCCGCCACCGCCCAGGGCTATCCCAGCACGCCGGGCATCCACACCGACGCCCAGACGCTCGCTTGGCGCCACATCGCGGAGGAGGTCCACGCCAAGGGCGGGCTGATCGCCGCGCAGCTCTGGCATGTCGGGCGCATTTCCCACACGGAGTTCCAGCCGGGCGGCGCCCTGCCGGTCGCCCCGTCGGCCATCGCCGCCGCCGGCCAGTCCTACACCAGCCGCGGCCTGACGCCCTTCCCCACCCCGCGCGCCCTTGAGACCGACGAGATTCCCGATCTGGTCAAGTCCTTCGCGGATGCCGCCAAGCGCGCGGTGTTCGACGCCGGGCTGGACGGCGTGGAGATCCACGGGGCGAACGGCTATCTGATCGACCAGTTCCTGCGCGACCGCACCAACAAGCGCACCGACCGCTACGGCGGCGGCGTGGAGAACCGGGCGCGCTTCCTTCTGGAGATCATGGACGCGGTGACGACGGCGGTGGGCGCCGGCCGCGTCGGCCTGCGGCTGTCGCCGACCGGCACCTTCAACGACATGGCGGACAGCGACCCGCTGGCCCTCTACACCCACGTCACGGAGGCGCTGAACCCCTTCGGCCTCGCCTTCCTGCACGTCATCGAAGGCCAGCCGGGCCACCACATGGCCCCGCCGGAGGGCGCCCCCCATGTCGCGGCGGAGCTGCGCCGGATCTTCAAGGGTCCCTTCATCATCAACGGCGGCTACAGCAAGGAGCAGGCCGAGGCGGCCATCGCCTCCGGTGCGGCGGACGCGGTGAGCTTCGGCGAACCCTTCATCGCCAACCCGGACCTGCCGGAGCGCTTCCGCCGCGGCGCGCCGCTGAACACGCCGGACACGGCCACCTACTATGGCGGCGACGCCCGTGGCTACACCGACTATCCGGCGCTGGAAACGGTGGACGCCTGATCCCCTCCCCCCGCGGGGGCGCCCCCACCCCCGCACCCCGAGGCCGGGACCCGCAAGGGTTCCGGCTTTTTTCTTTCCGCCTTGCCACCCGCCTCCCCGGAAGACCCCAAACGAAAAAGGCCGCGCCCGGAGGCGCGGCCTTCTCGTTATCGACTGGTCGCGTGTCGGCTGGGCCGAACGGTCAGCGCGAGTAGAACTCGACGACCAGGTTCGGTTCCATCTGGACCGGATACGGAATGTCGGCCAGCAGCGGGACGCGGATGAAGCGGCCCTTCAGGGCGCCCGTGTCGATTTCCAGATAGTCCGGAACGTCGCGCTCACCCGAGGCGGCGGCCTCCAGGATGAGGGCCATCTGCTTGGACTTGGCGCGCACCTCGATGGTGTCGCCTTCCTTGATCTGGGCCGACGGAATGTTCAGGCGGCGGCCGTTGACCAGGATGTGACCGTGGTTGATGATCTGGCGCGCGGCGAACGGGGTCGGCGCGAACTTCAGACGATAGACGACGGCGTCCAGACGGCGCTCCAGCAGACCCACCAGGTTCTCGCCGGTGTCGCCCTTGCGGCGCACGGCCTCGGCGTAGATGCGGCGGAACTGCTTCTCACCGATGTTGCCGTAGTAGCCCTTCAGCTTCTGCTTGGCCATCAGCTGCAGGCCGTAGTCGGACGGCTTCTTGCGGCGCTGGCCGTGCTGGCCCGGGCCGTACTCACGCTTGTTGACCGGCGACTTGCCACGGCCCCAGAGGTTTACGCCGAGGCGGCGGTCGATCTTATACTTGGACTGTTGACGCTTGGCCATTTTGGTCCTCGGTGGAACACGAGTTGGTTTTGTCCCGGTAGTTCCGCGGAACAGGCCGCGGACGGGGCGCAAACAAGAGGCACGCCCGCTTTCCCAGGAGTGAAGGCGCGCACTATACGGATTCGGCGCGCCTTGTCAAACCATGAGTCCGCCACGGGTCGTCAGCAGCACTCGTCCTCAAGCTGCCGCAGCATGGCGAGCCCTTCCTCGTCGTCATGCTCTTCGAACAGGTCGGAGATGTAATAGACGTTGGCGCAGAGCAGGCACAGCCCGTCCGCCTGACGCTTCAACGGGTCGTCGGCGACGGCCAGTTTCGCCCGGAAGCGTTCCCAGAAGGCGTTGGTCTTGGCCGGGTCGTCGATGTGCATGTACAGGCGTTCGATGATGCGGCGGGAATTGCCCTCGCAGTCGATGCCCTTGAAGGAGACGTAGCGGTCGGGAGTGTCGGTTGCGTCCACGGTCGTTTTCCCACGGATGAGGCGACGCTGGCCTCTTTCATCGTGGAAAGCGGGTCCGGGAGCAAGGCCCTCTGCACGAACGGCGGGCGGGCGGCATGAACGGCGGGTGTTCCGCGCGAACGGATCGCGCTTCCACCGCTCAGGCGGCGGCCGTCAGTTCTTCCGCGGTGAATTCCAGAAGGGCGTCCAGCCGCTGCGGGGTCAGCGCCTCGATCCCCTCGTGCCACATCACCTCGCCGAAAAGCTCTTGCAGCGCGGCAAGGCGCTCCGGTGCGAACCCGTCGAGGCGGTCGCCGTAATACTCCTCCACGAGCTGGTCCACATAGGCGCGGTCGTCATCCGGGAAAGCCATGGCCTTTTCTCCTCGTCATCGTGGCGCCCGCCCGATGCGGACGCCGGCCATGGATCAGTTCTACGTCTGTACCGGGGCGGGGCGATTGAGGCGGATCAATCATCGAGGGATGTCACAAGGCGGCAGGGTCAACCCTGATGCGCGTGAGGTGAAGGGCTTCAGAGAGCCCGCAGTTTCTTCAGCCGCGCGATGTGCCCGCGGCTGCCCGGCGGGCGCAGGTCGTGCAGGCTGGCGCCCAGCACCGGACGGAAATGGCCCGGCATCCGCCCCACGGCGGCGTTGACCGGCACGACGCGCCGGTCGCCGTCGAGCAGGACGAGGCCGACGTCCACATGCTGGAGGGTGTATTCCATCCGGGGCGGTACAGGCCGCGTTCCGCCCCGGTTGTGAAGAGGTTACGCCTCGCCCTTGCGGCGTCCGGTCAGCGCGGCGACGACGCCGTGGAAGGTGCGGACCTCCTGTTCGGTCATCTGCATCCGCTCGATGGCGTTGCGCAGCGTGCGGACCATGGAGGGGCGCTTTTCCGGCGAGGTGAAGAAGCCGGTGCGGTCCAGGTCGCCTTCCAGATGCTCGAAGAAGTTCAGCAGTTCCGCCTTGGTCGCCGGGCGGGTCTGGCCGGTGTGCAGCACGCGGTCCGGCGGGATTTCCCCGGTCTGGAACCACTCGTAGCCGATCAGCAGAACCGCCTGCGCCAGATTGAGCGAGGAGAAGGACGGGTTCAGCGGAACGGTGATCAGCTTCTCCGCCAGCGTCAGGTCGTCGTTGACCAGCCCCGTGCGCTCCGGTCCGAACAGCACGCCCGTCTTGTGCCCGGCGTCGAAATGGGCGCGCAATTCCGCCGCCGCGGTGCGCGGGGTGACGAACTCCTGGATCATCCCGCGGGTGCGGACGGTGGTGGCGAATACCACGTTCAGGTCGGCCACGGCGTCCGCCGTCGTGTCGTACAGCTTCGCCCCGTCCAGCACCGGATCGGCGCCGGACGCCGCGGCCACCGCCTTCTCGTTCGGCCAGCCGTCGCGCGGCTTCACCAGACGCAGCTCGGTCAGGCCGCAATTCAGCATGGCCCGCGCGCAGGCGCCGATGTTTTCGCCAAGCTGGGGCTGGACGAGGATGATGGTCGGGCCGCCCAGGACGGAGGGCCGGTTGGGGTCTTTGCCGGAGGTCATCGGTTCAGGACAGTCTGTGGCGATTCGTCGGAGGGATAACACGCCGGGGGCGCCGGCGGATTTTCATCACAAAGACACGAAGGACACAAAGAGTCAAAGCGATGCCCGGACGGAAACCCATCACTCCCGCGGCACCGCTCCGCCCTTGAACAGCTTGAAGGTGTAGCTGTCCACCAGCGCTTCCATCGACGCCTCGATGATGTTGGTGGAGACGCCCAGCGTGGACCATTCCGACCCGTCGCCGTTGCGCGAGCGGATCAGCACGCGCGGCATGGCGCCGGTGCCGTCCTTGGCCGCCAGGATGCGCACGCGGTAGTCGGACAGCTTCACCCCGTCCAGCAGCGGGTACAGCGGCTCCAGCGCCTTGCGCATCGCGGTGTCCAGCGCGTTCACCGGGCCGTTGCCGGAGGCCACCTCGTGATACTCCTTGCCGCCGATGCGCACGCGCACGACCGCTTCGGATTCCACCACCAGTTCGCCCTTGGCGTTGTAGCGGCGCTCGTCGGTGACGTGGAAGCGCTTCAGGGTGAAATAGTCCGGCACCTCGCCCAGTTCGCGGCGGACCAGCAGCTCGAAGCTGGCCTCGGCGGTGTCGTAGGCGTAGCCCTCGGTGTCGCGCTGCTTCACGACGTCGAGCAGGCGGTTCAGCCGCTCGTCCTTCGGGTCCACGGCCATGCCCATCTCGCGCAGCCGCGCGATGACGTTGGAGCGCCCGGCCTGATCCGACATGACGATCTGCCGGCGGTTGCCCACCGATTCCGGCGCCACATGCTCGTAGGAGGACGGGTCCTTCTCCACGGCGGAGACGTGCAGCCCGCCCTTGTGGGCGAAGGCGCTGGCGCCGACATAGGGGGCGTGGCGGTTGGGGGCGCGGTTCAGCCGCTCGTCGAACTTGCGGCTGATCTCGGTCAGCAGCGGCAGGTCGGCGGGGTCGATGCCGACGTCGAAGCCCATCTTCAGCATCAGCGACGGGATCAGGGAGACAAGGTTGGCGTTGCCGCAGCGCTCGCCCAGCCCGTTGATCGTCCCCTGCACCATCCGCACGCCCGCCCGCACCGCGGCCAGCGAGTTGGCGACGGCGTTCTCGGTGTCGTTGTGGCAGTGGATGCCCAGCCGGTCGCCGGGGATGCCGTGCTCCTCGATCACCTGCCGGACGATGGCGTCGATCTCGTGCGGCAGCGTTCCGCCGTTGGTGTCGCACAGCACGATCCAGCGGGCGCCCGCTTCGAAGGCGGCCCTGATGCAGGAAGCGGCGTAGGCCGGGTTGCGCTTGTAGCCGTCGAAGAAATGCTCGGCATCGAACAGCGCCTCGCCCTTGGCGGCCTTCAGGGCGGCGATGCTGTCGGCGATCAGCTCCAGATTTTCTTCCCGCGGGATGGCCAGCGCCACGTCCACATGGAAGTCCCAGGTCTTGCCGACGATGCAGACGGCGCGCGCCTTGGACTGGATCAGGGCGGCGAGCTGCGGATCGTTCGCGGTGCTGCGGCCCGGACGGCGCGTCATGCCGAAGGCGGTGAAGATCGAGCGGGCGAGATCCGGCGCCCCGGCGAAGAACTGGTCGTCCGTCGGGTTGGCGCCGGGCCAGCCGCCTTCCACATAATCGATTCCCAGCCGGTCGAGGTCGCGGGCGATGGCGATCTTGTCGGCGACGGAAAAATCCACGTCCTGGGTCTGCGCCCCGTCGCGCAGCGTCGTGTCATAGAGATAGATGCGTTCGCCCGTCATTGCCGCTGCCTGAAAAATCGTGGTCGCCCGAAGGAAGGTCGTAGGACTGTCCGAAGGGCGGGAAGAATGGACGATGCGCTCCGTCATCTCAATGATTTTGATGGGCACCGCCATGAATGCGGGGCTTTGCCGCGCCGGTCATGGTCACGCAATGGAGGTAATAGGACAAATGCACTGACCGAACAAACCATTGTCTGTGCTACACAACCGGCCCTTCGCATGGCCCCCGTCTCATGGGTGCGCCACTCTTTTTTGGCCGGTTGCCGGTTGATCTGCACGAACACCGGCCCTTCTGAACGGATGGATTGGACGCTGTGACTCCCGCGTGTGACGACGACCGGAACAAGCTCGTGCCCAAAGAGCTGGTTATGGTGATCGACGACGAGCGGACGGTTCTGCAGGCCCTGAATCTCCTTCTGGAGATGTGGGGGTACCGCGTCGTCACCGCCGAAAGCGAGGGCGAGGCCGTCGACCGCCTGTCCTCCGCCGGGGAAACGCCCCACGCCATCCTGGCCGACTACCGCCTGCGCGAAGGGCGCACCGGCGTGCAGGCCATCGACCGCATCCGGACGGTGTCCGGGGCGGAAGTGCCGGGCGTCATCATCACCGGCGACACCTCCACCGAAGGGCTGCGCGACGCCCGCGCGCGCGGGCTGACGGTTCTGCAAAAGCCGGTTCTGCCGCCCCATCTCCAGGCGGTGCTGACCAAGATCCTGCGGGAGCGGCCCGCCGGCATGGCGTGAGGAGCCGGACCGGCATGGACGCTCCCTTGCCGCCACGGCAACCGGCACGACCGGAGCCGGAGGGCGCTCGCGCCGCCGAACCCGGCGGGCGGCTGTTCCGGTCCTGGGAAAGCTGGGTTGTGTTCGGGCTGGGGCTGCTGCTGACCGGCCTCGCCTGGCTGCTGCTGACCGAACAGAACCACCGGCTGGCGGAGGCGCGCTTCCGCGCGCTGGCCCGCGACCTGACCGGCGACATCACGGCCCGGCTGGACACCTATGAGCAGATGCTCCAGGGCGCCGTGGCGATGGTGGACGCGGGCGGCGGGCAGGTCAGCCGCACGGAATGGCGGGCCTACGTCGCCGGCCTGCATGTGGAGGACCGCTATCCCGGCATCCAGGCCATCGGCTACGCCAAGCGCGTGAAGGCCGCCAACCGGGTGCAGCACGAGGCGTCGCTGCACGCCGCCGGTTTCTACGGCTACCGCGTGACGCCGGAGGGGGAGCGGCCCGAATACTTCCCCATCGTCTACATCGAGCCCTTCGCCAGCCGCAACCTGCGGGCCTTCGGCTACGACATGCACGCCGACCCGAGCCGCCGCGCCGCCATGGAACGCGCCCGCGACAGCGGCGCCGCCGCGGCCACCGCCCGGCTGCGGCTGGTCCAGGAAACCGACCAGGACATCCAGCCCGGCTTCCTCATCTATGTGCCGGTCTACGACCAGCACCAGCCGCTGACCAGCGTCCGCGACCGCCGGGAGGCGCTGCTCGGCTTCGTCTACAGCCCCTTCCGCGCGCACGACCTGATGCGCAGCATCATGAGCCAGGGGGCCTCCGAGTTTCTGAACATCCGCGTCTATGACGGCATCCACGACGGAAAAGAGGACACGCCGGACTCGCTGATGTTCGATTCCGCACCCGACCGGCCCGCCGCCTTTCAGGACGTCATCCGCATCGACGTGTTCGGGCGTCCGTGGACGCTGGTCCTGTCCGGCACCCGCGCCTTCGAGCAGAGCGTCGCCAGCGCCACCCCGCGCGGGGTGCTGTTCGCCGGCCTCATCATCACCCTGCTTCTGGTCGCCACCGTCAACTCCGTCCTTCAGGACCGCCACCGCATGGCGGAACTGCGCCGCAGCCACGACGCGCTGGCCCGCGCGCGGGCGGAGGCGGAGCAGGCCAACGCCGCCAAATCGCGCTTCCTGGCCGCGGCCAGCCACGACCTGCGCCAGCCGCTCCAGACGCTGGGCATCTATCTGCACATGATCGGCGAGCAGGCGGAGGGGCCGGCGCTGCGCAAGCTGGTGGACGCCGCCCGCGACGGCTTCGAGGCGACCCAGCGCCTGCTGAACTCGCTGATGGACATCGCCATGCTGGAATCCGGCGTGACCAGCCCGCAGCTTGCGGAACTGGACCTGCCCGCCTTCCTGGAGCGCATCTGCGAGGAAGGCCGGCTGGAAGCGGCGGGCAAGGGGCTGGGCTTCCGCGTCACCTGCGATGCCGCGCGGGTGACGACCGACCCGGCGATGCTGGAACGGATCGTGCGCAACCTGTTGAACAACGCGCTGAAATACACGCACCGCGGCACGATCCGGGTGACCTGCCGGCAGGCGCGCGGCTTCACCGCCATCAAGGTGCAGGACACCGGCCCCGGCATCCCGCAGGACCGGCTGCATCTGATCTTCGAGGACTTCTACCAGATCGGCAATCCGGAGCGCGACCGCCGCAAGGGTCTCGGCCTCGGCCTCGCCACCGTGGCGCGGCTCAGCCGCCTGCTCGGCTACCGGCTGCGTGTGCTGTCGCGTCCGGGCCGGGGCGCCATCTTCCTGGTCGAGATCCCGGACGAGGCGGGCGGCACCCGCCAGACCGCCCAAGCGGCGGACATGGTGGCGTAGCGCCCGTTCTTGGCAATCGCCGACGCCGCGGCCTCCCGTTCCGGCCCGGATTCAGCCCTGATTCAGCCCGGAAGGACCGCGGCGGAGCTGGTGTTTCCCCGAGTCGGCGATTGCCAAATCCGGGACCGGATCAGGCCGCCACCGGCCGTGCCGCCCGCGCGCGCATCAGCATCCACACGACGGACACGCCGGCCAGCTTCGACGCGAGGCTGGCTCCCCAGACGGCCGGGTCCCAGATGCCGAGCATGCCGAAGAACAGCGCCGTATCGACCGGCACCGACAGGGCGGCGCTGATCCACAGCCGGTCGCGCAGCGGACGGCGGGTGACGGTGAAAACGCCCCAGTCGATCAGCTCCGACACGGCGAAGGCGGTGACGCTGGCCGTGGCGACGAGGGGATCGGCCAGCAGGAAGGACAGCACCGTGGCGCCCAGCATGGCGGCGAGCGACCAGTGGCCGTAGCGGACCTGCACCATGTCGCGCAGGACGAAGATCAGCCCGGCCCAGCAGGACCACAGCAGGTCCAGATGCGGCGCAAGGCTGAAGGCGTAATTGATGGCGAGTACGCTGCCGATGTAGGCGGCGAGCCAGGGCATGAGCGGAATCCTCCAAAGGCCACCCGCGGAAATACGGGCGCGAACGACGGCGCCACCCGCGTGAATGCGAGCGCTCCGCGATGGTCTTTTAGCAGGTTCGCCCCCGCACCGTGAACCCTTGGCGCAAGTCGATCCGGATGGCTGCGCGTCCGGCGGAAAAGGCTTACCCCCTCGTCAGTTCCCCGAATTAGCCGACTCCGCCAGCGCATCCGGACGAAGCCCCGGCGCGTTCGTTCGGGGGGTGGGACGAATGAGTCTCCGAAAGGCATGAACAATGGCGGGCGCGGGCGTGGCGATCAGCTCGAACAGCGGCGGCACACGGGACCACTCCCTGGATGCGGCGCGCAGCCTGCTGATGATCCTCGGCGTTCCCTACCATGCGGCGCTGATCTACACGCCGGGATACGACTGGGTGATAAATTCGCCCGACGGCATCCCCTGGATCGGGCTGCTCGCGGATGTCATCCACAGCTTCCGCATGCCCGCCTTCTTCCTGATCTCCGGCCTGCTGATCGCGCATAGCCTGCGCCGCCACGGGCCACGGGCGACGCTGACCTCGCGGGCGTCAAGGCTGCTGGTTCCGCTCGTCGCCATGGCGGCGACGTTGAACGTCGCGCAGCTGTGGATGGAGAAGCGCGCGATCGACCCCGCCCTGATCGCGGTGGAATTCCTCACCCGAACCATCCCCACCGCCTTTTGGAGCGGCGCTCTCGTCTACCATCTGTGGTTCCTGGTGGAACTGTTCATCAGCGTCCTGGCGCTCTGCCTCGCCTATCCGCTGCTGGTGGCGCTGCACCGGCGGATGGCGGAACGCGCACCCGGATTGGCCCGCCGGCTGGCCGAGCCGCCGGGCTGGCTGCCGCCGGCCCTGCTCAGCCTCGTCATGATCGGGGTGCTGGGATTCGACAACATCTCCCTTCGGCTGGTGAAGCCGCTGGTGCCGACCAACTCCACAGCGGTCAGCCTCGTCACTTCGGCGGGCTTCTTCGGCGTCGGGGTGCTGATCGCCCATTGGCCGGGCGGGGCGGGGCGCTACGCCAAAGCAAGCTGGGGCGTCGCGCTGACCTTCCTGCTGTGCTTCTCCCTCCATACCGGAATGATCGGCATCCAGAAGCCCATGCCGATCCGCTTTCTGGACGAGGCCCTGCGCGCCGTCGCCGCCTGGACGGCCTTCCGCTTCGTCCTCGGCCTGACACGGGCGTATTTTACCGCGGAGAGCCGCCGGGTACGGGCGCTGTCGCAGGCGTCCTACACGATCTACCTGCTGCACCATCTGGTGGTCATGGCCGCCGGCTTCGCCCTGCTGGCCCTCCCCGCCCCGCCGCTGCTGGAGTTCGCCGGGATCACCGCCGTGGGGCTGTTCGTGCCTCTGGCGGTCCATCATGGGCTGGTCCGCCGGTCGCCGGCGCTGCGCTTCCTGATGAACGGCGTCCCGCCGGGGCGGAAGAAGGAAGCGGCCGAACCGGCGCGCCGCCGCGAGGCGATGGCGCGCCGGTCCGGTTAGCGCGTCAAGCCCGCTTCCAGGTCGTGCCCTGCGGGCCGTCTTCCAGAAGGATGCCCTGGTCGGCCAGTTCCTTGCGGATGCGGTCGGCCTCCGCGTAGTTCTTGGCCTTGCGGGCGGCCAGACGGTCCTCGATGCGCTGCTGGATGTCGGCGTCGGACAGGGCGGCGGCCCCCTTCGGCGCCCAGCGGAACCACGCCTCCGGGTCCTGCTGGAGCAGGCCCAGCGCGTCGCCCGCGGCGCGCAGCGCGCCCTTGGCGGCGGCCTTCTCTGCCTCCCCGGTCGCCTTGTTCACCGCCGTGGCCAGCTCGTGAAGGTGGGAGATGGCGAGCGGGCTGTTCAGATCGTCCTCCAGCGCCGCCAGCACCTCGAAGGGCAGTTCCGCCTGCGCCGGGGCCGGGTCGCCGCGCAGCGCCTGATACCAGCGGTCCAGCGTGGCCTTGGAGTGCTTCAGCCCCTCGCGGGTGAAGTCCAGCGGCTGGCGGTAATGGGCGCTCAACAGCGTCAGGCGGATGGCCTCGCCGGGGAACTCGTCCAGCAGATCGTGCACGGTGAAGAAGTTGCCCAGCGACTTGGACATCTTCTCGCCCTCGACGGTCACGAAGCCGTTGTGGACCCAATAGCGGGCCAGCGGCGCCCCGTCGTGGGCGCAGCGGCTCTGCGCGATCTCATTCTCATGGTGCGGGAAGATCAGGTCCAGCCCGCCGCCGTGGATGTCGAAGGTGACGCCCAGATGCTCCTTCGCCATGGCGGAGCATTCGATGTGCCAGCCGGGCCGTCCGCGGCCCCACGGGCTGTCCCAGCCGGGCTGGTCATCGGCGCTCGGCTTCCACAGCACGAAGTCGGAGGCGTCGCGCTTGTAGGGGGCGACCTCCACGCGGGCGCCGGCGATCATCTCGTCGAGCGACCGACGCGACAACTGCCCGTATTCCGCCATCGACGGCACGGAGAACAGCACATGCCCTTCCGCCGCATAGGCGTGGCCGCGCTCGATCAGCGTCTGGATCAGCGCGATCATGTGGCCGACATGGTGGGTGGCGCGCGGCTCGATGGTCGGGCGCAGCGCGTTCAGCGCGTCCATGTCGGCGTGGTAGAGGTCGGCGGTGCGCTTGGTCAGCGCCTCGATCGGCTCCCCGCTCTCGCGCGAGCGGTCGATGATCTTGTCGTCCACGTCGGTGATGTTGCGGACGTAGGTGACCGCCGGATAGAGCCGCCGCAGCAGCCGGAACAGCAGGTCGAACACCACCACCGGGCGGGCGTTGCCGATGTGCGCGGTGTCGTAGACCGTGGGCCCGCAGACATACATGCCCACCCGGTCCGGGCTCATCGGCTCGAAGCGTTCCTTGCGGCGGGTCAGCGTGTTGTAGAGGTCCAGCGGCACGGCGCCATGTCTCCTGTCAGTGTTGCTCCCCCTCCCCCGCCCAGCGGGGGAAGACCGGGGATGGGGAAAAGGGATTCAGGCCGTCTCTCCCGCGAGGCGCTTGCATGCGCGGGCGCGGCCGATCAGGGGTAGCAGGTTCTTCAACTCCGGTCCATGGTCCCGCCCGGTCAGGGCGCGGCGCAGGGGGAGGAACAGATCCTTGCCCTTCCGCCCCGTCTTTCCCTTCACCGCGCCGGTCCAGGCCCCCCAGGTGGAGAGGTCCCAGGGCTCCTCCGGCAGCAGGGCCGCCGCCTCGGCCAGGAAGGCGGGATCGTCCGCCACCGGAGCGACCGGAGCGTGGGTCACCGCCCACCAGTCGCGCGCCTCCGCGATGCGGGACAGGTTGGGGCGCACCGCCTCCCAGAAGCTTGCGTCGGCCCCCTCCAGCCCCAGCGCGGCCAGCTCCGCCGCCACGCGCTCGAAGGGCAGCAGGTGGAGGATGCGGGCGTTCAGCCGCACCAGCTCCTCCGGGTCGAACTTCGGGGTGGCGCGGGACACCTTGGCGATGTCGAACTCGGCCACCAGTTCGCCCAGCGTCAGCCGCGGCTCGATGGGGTCGGAGGTGCCGAGCTTGGCGAGCAGGCTGGCCAGCGCCATCGGCTCGATCCCGTCCTCCTCCCGCAAGCTGGCCACGGACAGGCTGCCCAGCCGCTTGGACAGGCCCTGCCCCGCCGCGTCGGTCAGCAGCGGCAGATGGGCGAAGACCGGGACGGCGGCGGCGCCCTCATTGTTCTTGAGCGCCTCGAAAATCTGGATCTGCACCGCCGTGTTGGCGACGTGATCCTCGCCCCGGATGACGTGGGTGATGCCGAGGTCGGCGTCGTCCACCACGCTGGTCAGGGTGTAGAGCGGGCGCCCGTCCTCGCGGATCAGCACGGGATCGCTGAGCGCCGAGCCTTCGAAATGCACCGGCCCGCGCACGAGGTCGGTCCATTCGACCGGCGTGTGCTCCAGCTTGAAGCGCCAGTGCGGCTTGCGCCCCTCCGATTCGAGGCGGGCGCGGTCGGCGTCGGTCAGGCGGAGCGCGGCGCGGCCGTAGATCGGCGGGCGGCCCTGCGACACGAGGCTGGCGCGCTTGAGGTTCAGCTCTTCCGGCGTCTCGTAGCAGGGGTAGAGCCGCCCGGCGGCCTTCAGCGCCGCCGCCACCTCGTCATAGCGGCCATAGCGGTCGCTTTCCCGCGCGAAACGGTCCCAGGTCAGGCCGAGCCAGGTCAGATCCCGCTCGATCCCCTCCGCGTATTCGGGCTTGGACCGTTCCTCGTCCGTGTCGTCGAGGCGCAGCAGGAAGTTGCCGCCGGCCTTGCGCGCGAACAGCCAGTTGACGAGCGCGAGGCGCACATTGCCGACGTGCAGGAGGCCGGTTGGGCTGGGGGCGAAGCGGACAGCGACGGACATGCGGGCATCATTCGAAGGTCGGGAACAGGCTGGCAGTCGTAGCACGCCCCGCGCCGGTTCGAAAGACGCCCATCGGGCGCCGCGGGGCCTATCGCGTTTGGAGAACATCCCTTTCCCGGGATGGGAGAGGGGATATCAAGCGCGGCTTCCGCCACTCCACAATTTCCCGCGCGAAGGGATGGTTTCGAATGAAACGATCATTGCGCGGAACGGTGCGCAAGGCGATGCTGTCCCCATGTGCGGGCCATGGGTCCGCGAAACCAATTGGAACGGGAGAGCGGCCATGAAGCTGGCCGAAGCCCTGCTGCACGCGCTGAAGGACCGCGGCGCACAGGCCATGTTCGGGATTCCGGGCGATTTCGCCCTGCCCTTCTTCAAGGTGGCGGAGGAAACGCAGATCCTGCCGCTCCACACGCTGAGCCACGAACCGGCGGTGGGCTTCGCGGCGGACGCGGCGGCGCGCTACAGCTCCACTCTGGGGGTGGCGGCGGTCACCTACGGGGCCGGGGCCTTCAACATGGTGAACGCGGTGGCCGGCGCCTATGCCGAGAAGTCGCCGGTCGTCGTCATCTCCGGCGCGCCGGGCACGACGGAGGGCAACGCCGGCCTGCTGCTGCACCACCAGGGCCGCACGCTGGACACGCAATTCCAGGTGTTCAAGGAGATCACCGTGGCCCAGGCGCGGCTGGACGACCCGGCCAAGGCCCCGGCGGAGATCGCCCGCGTGCTAGGCGCCGCCCGCGCCCTGTCGCGCCCCGTCTATCTGGAAATCCCCCGCAACATGGTGAATGCGGAGGTCGGGCCGGTGGGGGACGATCCGGTCCAGCCGGTGGACCGCGACGCGCTCGCCGCCTGCGCGGACGAGGTTCTGGCGGCCATGCGGGCGGCCAAATCGCCGGTGCTGATGGTCTGCGTGGAGGTCCGCCGCTACGGGCTGGAGGCCAAGGTGGCGGAACTGGCGCAGCGGCTGGGCGTGCCGGTGGTGACCACCTTCATGGGCCGCGGCCTGCTGGCCGACGCGCCGACCCCGCCGCTCGGCACCTACATCGGCGTCGCGGGCGATGCCGAGATCACCCGGCTGGTCGAGGAGTCGGACGGGCTGTTCCTGCTGGGCGCGATCCTCAGCGACACCAACTTCGCCGTGTCCCAGCGCAAGATCGACCTGCGCAAGACCATCCACGCCTTCGACCGGGCGGTGACGCTTGGCTATCACACCTATGCGGACATCCCGCTGGACGGGCTGGTGGACGCCCTGCTGGAGCGGCTGCCGCCGTCCGACCGGACGACCCGCGGCAGGGCCGCGCACCAGTACCCCACCGGCCTTCAGGCGGATGACCAGCCGATCGCCCCGATGGACATCGCCCGCGCCGTCAACGACCGCATCCGCGCCGGGCAGGAGCCGCTGCTGATCGCGTCGGACATGGGCGACTGCCTGTTCACCGCCATGGACATGATCGACGCCGGCCTGATGGCGCCGGGCTATTACGCGGGCATGGGCTTCGGCGTGCCGGCGGGCATCGGGGCGCAGTGCGTGGCGGGCGGCAAGCGCGTCCTGACCGTGGTCGGCGACGGCGCCTTCCAGATGACCGGGTGGGAGCTTGGCAATTGCCGACGTCTGGGCATCGACCCCATCGTGATCCTGTTCAACAACGCCAGTTGGGAGATGCTGCGCACCTTCCAGCCCGAATCCGCCTTCAACGACCTGGACGACTGGCGCTTCGCCGAGATGGCCGCGGGCATGGGCGGCGACGGCTTGCGGGTGCGCACGCGGGCGGAACTGAAGGCGGCGCTGGACAGGGCCTTCGCCACGCGCGGGCGTTTCCAGTTGATCGAGGCGATGATCCCCCGCGGCGTCCTGTCCGACACTCTGGCCCGCTTCGTCCAGGGACAGAAGCGTCTGCACGCCGCGCCCAGGGAGTAGGTGCGGGGGTGTAGGCGCGAGCGCGGCCGTGGGGTAGGATTCGCGGCAACCCTTCCCCACGGGGCGGAAAACCATGAACCAGGAGGAACACAAGATGGCGGACAGGCCGTTGCGGATCGCGGTCGTGCTCTCGGGCTGCGGAGTCTATGACGGGGCGGAGATTCACGAGGCGGTGTGCACCCTGCTGGCGATCAGCCGCGCCGGGGCGGAGGCCGTGTGCTTCGCCCCCAACGTCCCGCAGGCCCATGTCGTCAACCACCTGACCGGCGAGAAGGCGGCCGAAACCCGCAACGTCCTGGCCGAGTCCGCGCGCATCGCCCGCGGCAAGGTCGCCGACCTCGCCGGCTTCGACGCCGCCGCGGTGGACGCGCTGATCTTCCCCGGCGGTTTCGGGGCGGCCAAGAACCTGTGCGACTTCGCCTTCAAGGGGCCGGACTGCGCGGTCAACCCGGACGTGGAGAAGGCCGTGCGCGCCATGCGCGACGCCGGCAAGCCCATCGGCGCCCTGTGCATCGCCCCGGCCATCCTGGCGAAGCTGTTCGGCGCGGAGGGCGTGGAGGTCACCATCGGCTCCGACGCCGGGACCGCCGCCGCGCTGGAGAGCCTGGGGGCGAAACACAGCGTCACCGGCCATGGCGAGATCGTCATCGACAACCGGCTGAAGGTTGTCACCTCCCCCTGCTACATGCTGGACGCCACCGTTGCGCAGATCGCCGAGGGGGCGGAGAACACCGTCCGTGCACTGATCGGGCTGATCCGCTGAACTCCTGTCACGCCCAAGGTAATGGTGAGGTGCCGAAGTGGGTTACTCCCTTCGGCACCACTGTCTGTCAATAATTTTTTAACCATAAAAATCCATCCTGTCCCTGCTTTCAGTTGAAGTTTATTCAGGGACGAGAACGACGATGACCTGCATTGTTGGCTTGGTGGACGGCGATCGTGTGTGGATGGGCGGTGACAGCGCGGGCGTGAACGGCCTGGACATCACCGTGCGCGCGGACACCAAGGTGTTCCGCAACGCCGACATGCTGATCGGCTTCACCAGCAGCTTCCGCATGGGCCAGCTTCTGCACTACCGGCTGGAGCCGCCGCACCGCGACCCCGAGGCTGACGTCTTCCGCTACATGGTCGTGGATTTCGTGGACGCCGTTCGCGGCTGTCTGAAGGACGGCGGCTACGCCCACCGCTCCAACGACGTGGAGACGGGCGGCACCTTCATGGTGGGGTACGAGGGGCGGCTTTTCTCCATCCAGTCCGACTATCAGGTGGGCGAGGCCGTGCGCGGCTATCATGCCATCGGCTGCGGATCGGACTACGCGCTGGGTTCGCTGGCCTCCACGGTCGGTCTGCCGGCGGAGGAGCGGGTGCGGAAGGCGCTGGAATGCGCCGAACTGTTCAGCGGCGGCGTGCGCGCGCCCTTCACCATCCAGTCGATGGTCCGCCGCCCGCATCTGGCGCTCACCGAAGCGGCCTAAAGCCATAATAAAATTCAGGACTTTCCGCGCCGTTTTCGCCATCCGGCAAGACGGCGCGAAGTCATGCCCGCAGCTTGGCAAAATATGCTATGGGGACGCCGCTCCATCCCAGAGAGATGGAGAAAATAAAGACCATAAATACAGTGAGTGTTAGAGAATGACTGACCAAACTGTTGGCTCCGCCAACGATTTGATTGGCGAAGAGCCCGGCCGCATCCACGGCCTTCCGGCTTACTGCAATTCGCCGTACTTCGTGTTCCCGGCGTTGATCCTGCTGCTGATCATGCCGCTGGCGATCCTCTTCCATCCCTCCTGGATCGTTCCGCTGGCCGAGCTTTACGCGGTCGGCATGATGGTGACGATCATCCGCCTGACGCGCGGGTGAGGGGAAAGCCTTGCCCCCTCCCCGACCCTCCCCCGCTTCGCAGGGGAGGGAGATTGCCCCCCTCCCTCGCCGAAGGCGGGGGAGGGTTGGGGAGGGGGCCTGTCTCAACACCCCTCACACGATGCTCGTGAACCCGTTCGTGATCGGGTAGCGGCGCTCGCGGTTGAACAGGCGGCGGGTGATCTTCGGGCCGGGAGGAGCCTGGCGGCGTTTGTATTCGGCCAGATGCAGCATGCGCCAGACCTTGTTCACCACCTCCGGCGCGTGGCCGCGGGCGACGATCTCCGGCACGCCCAGGTCCTCCTCCACCAGACACTCCAGGATGTCGTCCAGCTCGTCGTAGGGCGGCAGCGTGTCCTGGTCGGTCTGGTTGGGCTTCAGCTCCGCGGTCGGGGCCTTGACCAGTACGCGCTCCGGCACGACGCGGCCCGCCGGGCCGAGCGCGCCCTCCGGCAGATGCTCGTTCCGCCAGCGCGAGATCGCGTAGACCGTCGTCTTGTAGACGTCCTTCAGCACGGCGTAGCCGCCGCACATGTCGCCGTAGAGCGTGGCGTAGCCGACCGACATCTCCGACTTGTTGCCGGTGGACAGCACCATGGCGCCGAACTTGTTGGACAGCGCCATCAGCGTGATCCCGCGGGAGCGGGACTGGATGTTCTCTTCCGTGATGTCCGGATCGCGCCCCGCGAAGGCCGGCAGCAGCATCCGGTCGAACGCCTCCATCGCCGGGACGATGGGAACGGTGTCCAGCTTGCAGCCCAGCAGTTCCGCCGATTCCGCGGCGTCGTCCAGGCTCTCCTGCGAGGTGTAGGGCGACGGCATCATCACGCCGTGCACCCGGTCGGCGCCCAGCGCGTCCACCGCGATGGCCGCGGACAGCGCCGAGTCGATGCCGCCGGACAGGCCCAGGATCACGCCGGGGAAGCGGTTCTTGTTCACATAGTCGCGCAGGCCCAGCACCAGCGCCGTATAGATCGAATCAAGCTCCTCCGCCGGGGCGATGCGCTCCGCGTCGGCGCAATGCCACACATCGTCCGCGCCGCGCTCCCAGCGGGTGATCAGCAGATGCTCGGCGAAGGACGGGGCCTGCGCCACCAGCCGGCGGTCGGCGCCCAGCGCGAAGCTGGCTCCGTCGAAGACCAGTTCGTCCTGCCCGCCCACCTGATTCACGTAGAGCAGGGGCAGCCCCGACTCGGTGACCCGCTGCACGGCGAGTTGGACGCGCTGGTCGTGCTTGCCGACCTCGAACGGGCTGCCGTTGGGGACCACCAGGATCTCCGCCCCGCTTTCCGCCAGCGTCTCGATCACGTCGGTGGACCACATGTCCTCGCAGATCGGAACGCCCAGCCGCACGCCGCGGAAATTGATCGGGCCGGGCAGCGGGCCGGGGACGAAGACGCGCTTCTCGTCGAACACGCCGTAGTTCGGCAGGTCCACCTTGAAACGGGTCGCCGCGATCTTGCCGCCGTCCAGCAGCAGCGCCGCGTTGTGGCACTTGCCGCCGTCGCGCCAGGGCGCGCCGACCAGCAGGGCCGGGCCGCCGTCCGCCGTCTCCAGGGCGAAATCGCGCACCGCCTTTTCCACCACGTCCAGGAAGAAGGGCTTCAGCACCAGATCCTCCGGCGGGTAGCCGGTGATCACCAGTTCCGGACAGACCATCAGGTCGGCGCCGCGGGCGGCGGCCTCCGCCCGCGCGTTGCGGATGCGGTCGATGTTGGCCGTGATGTTGCCGACGGTCGGGTCGATCTGGGCCAGCGCGATGGAAAGGCGGTCGGTCATGTCTGCGTTGTCCGGTGAAACGGCGGATCGGCGACACCGTAGCAGCCGAAGGCCGGGCGCGGAAGCGGCGGAACCGCCCCGCCGCACCCTGTGTTGCCAGGATGACGGGATACCAACGGCCAACTGAGGGAAGACCGGTCATGCAGGGCTCCGGCGCAACCACCTCCGTCTGGATGGACCGCGGCGGGTCACCGATGCCCGCCGGGACCGTCGCACCCACCGCCGTGGGCCTGGGCGCGCTGCGGCCCGACGCGATCGTCGTGGGGGCGGGCATCGCCGGGGTCACCACCGCCTATCTGCTCCAACGTTCGGGCAAATCGGTTCTGCTGCTGAACGACGGACCGCCCGGCAGCGGCGAAACCGGGCGCACCACGGCGCATCTGTCCAATGCCATCGACGACCGTTTCACCGAGATCGAACGGCTGCACAGCGAGTCCGGCGCCCGCATGGCCGCGGACAGCCACGGCGCCGCCATCGACGCCATCGAGCGGATCGCCCGCGAGGAGAGGATCGAGTGCGGCTTCGCCCGCGTCGACGGCTATCTGATGCTGGCGCCGGGGCAGGACCCCGCCCTGCTGGACCGGGAGCGCGACGCCGCCCGACGCGCCGGGCTGGACGACGTGGAGCGGCTGGACCGGCCGCCCATCCGCCATCCCGGCCCCTGCCTGCGCTTCCCCCAACAGGCGCGCATCCACGCGCTGGACTATCTGGCCGGGCTGACCCGCGCTTTTCTGGCGCGCGGCGGCGCGCTCGCCATCGGGGCGCATGTTTCAACGGTCCGGCAGGACGGGGAGCGCGTGCGGGTCGAGGCCGGGCCGGATCACGCCATGGTGGAGGCCGCCGCGGCCGTCGTCGCCACCAATTCGCCGATCAGCGACCGCTTCGCCATCCATTCCAAGCAGGCGCCCCACCGCACCTACGCCATCTCCGTCCGGGTGCCGAAGGGAAGCGTTCCCGACGCCCTCTATTGGGACACGCTCGATCCCTATCACTACGTGCGGCTCCAGCCGGAGGCGGACGACGACCGGCTGATCGTCGGCGGCGAGGACCACAAGACCGGCGAGGCCCGCGACATGGCGAAGCGCTGGGCCGCGCTGGAAGCCTGGACGCGCGCGCATTTCCCCCAGGCCGGGGCGATGGAGCACCGCTGGTCCGGGCAGGTGATGGAACCCTTCGACGGGCTGGCCTTCATCGGCCCCGACCCGGCCTATGGCGGGCGGGTCTTCGTGGCGACCGGCGACAGCGGCATGGGCATGACCCACGGCACCATCGCCGGGCTGGTCCTGTGCGAGCTGATCCACGGCAGCGGCAGTCACTGGGCCGCCCTGTACGATCCCGGACGGAAGATGGCCGGCACGTTCGGCGCCTATCTGCGGGAGAATCTGGATGTGGCCCGCCAGTTCCTGCCCTACGTCCAAGGTCCGGAGCTGGACGGGGAGGACCGCATCGCACCCGGCCAGGGCGCGGTCCTGAAGTCCGGCGGCTGGCCCATCGCCGTCTTCCGCGACGAGTCCGGAGCGCTGCACCGCCGCTCCGCCATCTGCACGCACCTGAAATGCGTCGTGCGCTGGAATCCGGGCGAGCGGAGCTGGGATTGCCCTTGCCACGGCTCCCGCTTCGCGGTGGACGGGACAGTTCTGAACGGCCCGGCCACCCTGCCCCTTTCACCCGTTGACGACACCGCAAGGAAAAACTGATAAAATCCTATGGATGCGAAGGGATTTCGACCGGGCGTTGCAGTAACACTGCCGCGCATTAACTTCTGGTAAAGGAGTCCGGCACGATCATATCCTCACGGCGGAAACGATCACGCGCGGGAGGCGGCGATGTATTACTCGGAACTGTCCGGGCCGAATGGGACGACCAGCACGGTCCTGCAACAAGCGAACAATGCCAAGAAGGCAACCGAGAGCAAGGCGGCGGACAGCGGCAAGGCCGCCACCACGACCGACTCCCAGGCCCCCGCGAAGAGCAGCAGCCCGGCCTACACGATCAGCCAATCCATGGAATCCCTGCTCGACACGCTGTCGGGCAAGAAGGCCCCGGCGGCGGGTGCCAACGGCTCCAACGCCGATGCCGGCGCGGCGGGGTCCGATGCCGCGGGGTCCGGCAGCAAGTCCGGCGCCCAGGCCATGGCCGACCGCGCCAAGCAGGCCGAGCAGATCATGCAGAACGCCCTGAACCACTCCAAGGGCCTCGCCGGTCTGTTCGAGAAGGCCATCGGCAACATGTCGAACGACCTCGGCAGCCTGCTCGGCGGGCTGGGCATGTCGGACGACGACGTGAAGAGCGCGGTCGGCGATTTCGGCAGCACCATGAAGGACAAGCTGAAATCCATGGATTTCAGCCAGTTGTCCATGAGCATGGCGGAATCCCGGTCCCAATGGTCCATCGAATCCCGCGGGATGGAGCTGACCATCCAGGACGGCGACAAGTCGGTCCGCATCTCCTTCGCCAAGTCCACCCTGGACTTCACCCGTGAGGACCGCAGCCTTCAGGCCACGCTGAACGGCGACGGCTCGGGCAGCCTCGGCTTCTCCACCGCCTCGACCAAGGCGACCGGCAAGGCCACGGGCATGATCGTCCGTGGGGAAGGCTTCAGCGAGGACGAGATCAAGGGCGTCCTGGAGAAGCTGAACAGCATCGCCTCGAAGGGCGGGATGAGCGGCCTCGGCGCGCTGAGCCCGACCAAGAGCGCCAACGGCGTGATGCACCTGAACCTGGACCTGTCGCAGCCCATCGCCGGCCTGACCGACGACAGCGGCAGCGCCACGGCGGAGGCATCCCAGAAGGTGGACATCAAGGCTTGAGGCAGGATTCGTTGCCTGCGTGGCCGGTGTCGTCTGTGATAAATGACGCCGACTCTTGCCGCTGAGCCGGTTGCCCGTATAGAAGCGAATTCGAATGTTTCGGAGACACGCTTCATCATGACCGACCGCAACGCCGTGCTGGCCTCGAACCGGACTTTCTACCGGGCCTTCACCGAGCGTGACTTTCCCGCCATGGACCGGCTGTGGGCCTCCCGCCTGCCCGTGTCCTGCATCCATCCCGGCTGGAACATCCTGTTCGGCCGGGAGGCGGTGGTCTCGAGCTGGCGGGACGTGCTGCGCGCGCCCCGCGGCCCGGCGGTCCAGGCGCGCAACGAGCGCGTCAGCCTGTACGGCGACACCGCGGTCGTGCTGTGCGAGGAGGTTCTGGGCAACGCCGTTCTGGCCGCGACGAACCTGTTCGTGCGCGAGGACGGCGAATGGCGTCTGGCCCACCATCAGGCCGGACCGGTCGCCGAACCGGCGTCCGAGATCCTGTCCCCGCCCGGCGGTCTTCTGCACTGACGGCGAAACTGACGGCTTCTGCACTGACGGCTGACGCTCCGCCCCTCACCGGCGGTCCGCCGCCATGCTCTCCAAGTGCCAGATCAGATCGCCCACCACCCGGTCGGCGGCGATGCGGTCGGGGTCACTGTTGGTCAGCGCCACCGCGGCCCAGCGATGGGTGCGTGAAAAGGCGATGTAGGCGTTGAAGCCGCCGGTGGACCCGGAATGCCAGAGGATCGGCGTGCCGTCCGCCGCCCAGGCGACGAACCAGCCCAGCGCCATCGCCCCCTGCCCCAGCGCCCCCGGATCGCGCAGCGCCCGCCCGTCCACCTGCACCGACTGGGCAAGCGCCAGCGTCGCGGCGGTCTCGGCGTCGCATGCGCTCCTCCCGGAGCCGGAGCAGTCGCCCATGTTGGCGCGCAGCCAGCGCAGCAGATCGTCGGCGGTGGAATAGAGCCCGAAGGACGGCTGCATGGCCGGCGCCTCCCAATCCGGCACCACCTGACCGCGGGCGTGGCCCACCGCCTTGCGGGCGCGCTGCTCCGCGCCGGGCGCCAGGGTGGTGTCCTTCATCCCGAACCGGTCGGTGACGACCCGCTTCAGCAGGGTTTCGTAGGAAATGCCGGAGGCGGTGGACAGCGCCTCCCCCAGCACCGCCATGCCGACGTTGGAATAGCGGAAGCGCGTGCCCGGCGGCACCGGCAGGCTGAAGCCGGACAGCCACGCCCGCACCTCCTCCCGCGTCAGCGGCTTGTAGGGGTTGCGCGGGTCCTCAAGCCGGTTCCAGGAAAAGCGCGGAGTCTCCGGCACGTTGGGCAGCCCCGCCGTGTGGGTGGCGAGGTCGAGCAGGCGGATCGGCCTGCCGTCGAAATCCGGCGCGTGAACCGGCTTGGGCAGGTGGCGGGCCAGCGGGTCGGTCGGGGCAACGCGCCCGGCGCGGATCAGTTCGGCCAGGATGGTGCCGGTGAAGGGCTTGGTCAGCGAGGCGATCTGGAACAGCGTCCGCCCGTCCGGCGGGCCGCCGTCGGGCCGCCCGCTGTCGCCCCGCCCGACCACGATGCCGCGCCCGTCGCGGATCACGCCGACCACGATGCTGCCCGGCCCGGCCTCCGCCAGACGGCGGTCGGCCAGCGCCTTCACCGCCTCCCGCAGACGATCCGGGGCATCCGCGTCCGCCGGGGCCGGGGCCGTCGCCCAGACGGTGAGCGCAAGAAACGACACGACACCGAGCACCGGCCCCCGCAGCATCCCCAGCCTCCGTCACCGACGCGCTGAGGGGAGAGTGGGAAGCGCCCCCGCTCCCCGGTACGCCCGCGGACGGAGATCACGCCAACGGCACCGGCGCCGCCGGGCGGGTTAGACCGGAGAAAAAAGGCTTACTCGCTCGGAATCTCCGCCACCGGCGGGCGGCGGTCCTTCACGATGGTCAGGGGCACGTCGTCGGCGGCGACCTCGATGATCGGCTGGCCGCCGAGCAGGTTGGGGCACTGCTTCACCTGGGTGAAGGCCATGAAGAAGTCCGCCTTGCGCCAGTCCAGGCCGGTGCCGTTGACCAGCTTCAGCCAGGGCGGCAATTCGAAGCGTACGGCCAGCGTGTTGCCGCAGACCGACAGGGTGTACTGCCGCGGCGGCGGATGGCCGCCGTTCTCGCGCTCCACCAGCGCGATCAGCTCGGCCAGAGCCTCATGCTGGGAGTTGCCCCAGTAATCCAGCTCGAACCGGCCATCCGCGCCCTTCATCCCGCCGGTGAACTGGTTGTAGTAGACGTACTGGTTCGGATGCAGGCTGCCGAGTTGCCACGCGTACAGCACGGCCACCGCGATGGCGGCGGCGGCGTACGCCTGCCCCGCACGCCGGCCCAGCCCTTCGGCTCCGGCCCACAGCCGGTCGAAGGCGATGCCGGCCATGACGGCCATCGGCGGCGCCACGAACAGGAAATGGCGGATGCCGTTGTAGACGGACGGGCGCATCAGCATGAACAGGATCACCGGCAGGAAGGCCGCCAGGGCCAGCGGCACCCAGCGCACCGCGCCGAAGGCGCCATCCACGCCACGCCAACCGCCGCGCACCGCCCACAGGACCGCCAGCACAACCGCGGACAGGGTGCCCAGCAGCAGCACCTCCGGCAGCTTCACCCCCAGATAGACCGGCAGATAGAGCGCGGGCGGGGCCGCGGAGCTGACCATCTGCCCCATGAACAGCGTCTGGATGTCGATGGGAAAATGCGAGACGACGCGCAGCGCCACCAACAGGTTCAGCGGTTTCTGCACCACCCACGGCCAGAAAAGCGCCATCAACCCATAGGCCAGTGGAATGGCCGGCAGCAGGGTCAGGACGGTCCGCCGGGTGACGCCCAGCGCCGCGCCCAGCCCGCCGCGCCACGCCACCAGAACCACATAGAGCGCCAGCGCCACCGCAAGGTAGAATCCGGCCAGCACCGCGCCCACCCGGATCGACAGCGTAAGGCCCAGCGCAAGGCCGAACTTCAGCACCGTGCTGCGGCGCGGGGCCGGCATCTGGCCGATGATGCGGGTGGCGAAATAGAGCGTCCACACCATGCCCGCGGCGAAGGGCACGTCCTTGGTGTTGTTGAACATGGCGCCGTAATAGACGCCCGACAGCGCCAGCAGCGCCGCCGCCAGGAAACCCGCCCGCGAACCGGCCAGCAGCCGCGCGTAGCGCCAGCAGCCGGCGATCCCCAGCACCCCCACCAGCGCGCAGAGCAGATGGCGCGTCTCGTACTCCTCGAAGGGGGAGATCGGCACCAGCAGGGCGGTGACCAGATCGAACAGCCCGCCATACAGGTACAGATCCTTGAAATGGAAGGCCGACCGGTCGGTGAAGCCGGACAGGTAGAAGGACAGCAGCTTCTTGCCGTAGATGTGCTGCACCTCCTCGTCCGTGCTGATCCCGTAATTGCGGAAGGTCAGCGTGGCGAGGATGATCAGGCACAGCAGAAGCGCGCGCGCCATGTCGTCCCACAGGGCGCCGGCGCGGCGCTGGGACAGCAGGCCGTCCGCCGGTGCGGCGCCCGCCCCCATGGAATTCAGGCCGGAGTTCAGGCCGATGGGCGGCAGCAGGCTCATGCGGGGCGGTCCTCGGTTCCGGGCCGGCGGTAGATCCCCGGATTGGCCGCCGGGGCGGCGGTATCGTCCTCGAAGCCGTGCGCGGAGCGGACGATGTAGAGGGGACGCCCCTTCACCTCGTTGAACACGCGGCCCAGATAGTCGCCGATGATCCCCAGCGTGAGAAGCTGGATGCCGCCCAGGAACAGCACCGCCGCCAGCAGCGATTCATAGCCGGGCACGTCGATGCCGTAGATCAGGGTGCGCAGCAGGCGCAGGAGGATGTAGACGAAGGCGAAGCCGGAAATCGCCATGCCCACCAGGCTCCACACCCGCAGCGGAAAGGTGGAGAAGGCGGTCAGCCCGTCGAAGGACAGGCTGAGCAGTTTCAGGAAGCCCCATTTCGTTTCGCCGCCCGCGCGTTCCCCCTGCTCGTAGGGGATGCTGGCCTGACGGAAGCCGACCCAGGCGAAGATGCCCTTCATGAAGCGCGTGCGCTCCGGCATCCGGTTGATGACGTCCACCACCCGCCGGTCCATCAGCCGGAAGTCGCCGACCTCGCGCGGCAGCCGGATCTCCGACAGGTGGTCGAAGATCCAGTAGAAGGCGCGCGCGAACATCCGGTGCTTCAGGCTCTGCCCCACCCGCGCTTTTCGCACGGCGACGATCACGTCGTAGCCCTCCCGCCATTTGGCGAGGAACTGGGGCAGCAATTCCGGCGGGTGTTGCAGGTCGGCGTCCATCGGCACCACGGCGTCGCCGGTGGTGTGGCGCAGTCCCGCCGACAGGGCCAGTTCCTTGCCGAAATTGCGCGACAGGTCCACCACCTTCACCCGCGGGTCGCCGTCGTGCACGTCCAGCAGGCGGTCCAGCGTGTCGTCGCGGCTGCCGTCGTTGACGCAGACCACCTCCCACTCCGCGTCCAGCCGGTCGAGCACCAGCACCAGCCGTTCGAACAGCGCCGCGATGTTGGGGCCTTCGTTGTAGAAGGGGATCACCACCGACAAACGTCCCCGCTTCACGCGGGCGGAGCGCGACGGCTTCGATGAGGAAGCGGCATCACCGGCAAGAGTTGGACCGGCAGAGGGGGAAGCCACCAGGGTGGGCGCGTCGGTCAGGGACATGGCCGGCCGTTGGGTCAGATCATCACGAGCCGGGACGGTGGGTTCCGAGCAGGCGTCCCCGGCGGGGCGCTTAGCCCTTTGGCGTATAGCACGATACATGGGGATGAGCAAAACGCCTCTATAGTGATCATCCACGGCCCAAGCCGTGACCAGCACGCCGCTGGAACAGGCGCCGGAACGGCCCGTCGCTGTGGGCTAACGCCGCGGGCAGGACAAATATTCCACCCCCCCGCAAAACCGCTAGAACCCGGAAGGATGAGAGCATCCCGAACGGCGGGGCGGGTGCCCGCTCCCACCCGTGCTGCGGCGCCAGATGTTGTTGGCACACTTAATGTATTGGTAACCCGGCGCTGTCATGTTTCATGTCTAAACCATCAGCCTCATCCGGAGCCTCCCGACCATGAGCCTGCTCAACCATCTGCGGGTCGGAACCAAGATCACCGCCGCGAACGCCGGCGTCCTTCTCTTCCTGGTCGCCATCGGCGGCGTCGGAGTGTACGCCCTGACGGACGCGAAGGACGGTTTCGCCACCTATCAGACGCTGGCCCGCCAGACCACGGAGGTCGGGCGCATCCAGGCGACGATGCTGGAGACGCAACTCCAGGCGAAGACCTTCCTGCTGAGCGGCAACGAGGAGGCCGCCCACGCCGTGGACACCCTGTCCGCCACCGTCGGCGTGCAGATCGAGGAGGCCAAGGCCCTGTTCACCGAACCCGCGCTGAACCGCACGGTGACCCAGATGGCCGAAGAGGTGAAGCGGTACCGGGACGCCTTCGCCCAGATCATGGAGTTCCAGGCCATGCGGAACGAGGCGGCGGCGGAGCTTCTGGATCTCGGGGCCAAGATGGAGAAGGCGCTGAGCACCGTCATGGACAGCGCCTATGAGGACGGCGACACCGAAGCCGCCTATCAGGCCGGCATGGCCGCCCGCCACTTCCTGGCCGCCCGCAACCACGCCAACCGCTTCCTGACCGACGGCTCGGCGGAAAGCGCCGACAACTTCCGCAAGGAGCTTCAGGACGCGCGGAACCGCGGCAACGCGATGCTCGCCAAGCTGACGGTGCTGGAACGGCGCCGGGGCGCCACGTCCTTCCTGGCTTACCAGCGCGTCTACTCCGGCCAGTTCGAAAAGGTGACCGACGCCACCACCAAGCGCGACGAACTGGTCTCGCGGGTGCTGGAGACGCTCGGCCCGACCGTCAACGCGCGGGTGGAGCAGTTGCGCGACGCCAGCGCCCGCCAGCAGGCGGAACTCGGCACCACCGCCACCGGGAACATCGACCGGGCCCGGACGATGACCACCGCCGCCGCCACGGTCGCCGTCCTGCTGGGGCTGATCTCCGCCCTGCTGATCGGGCGTGGCCTGTCGCGCCCCATCGTGTCGATGACCGACGTCATGACCCGTCTGGCCGGCGGCGACCGCCGGGTGGACGTGCCCGGCCTGGAGCGCGGCGACGAGATCGGCGGCATGGCCAAGGCCGTGGAGGTCTTCAAGCACAGCCTGATCGAGGCCGACCGTCTGACCGCCCAGCAGGCCGCCGAGCATGCCGCCCGCCGCGAGCGGTCGGAGCGGATCGACGCCCTGACCCGCGAGTTCGACCGGATGGTGATGGACGTGCTGTCCCGCGTCTCCGCCGCCGCGACGCAGCTCAACAGCACCGCCCAGGGCATGTCGGCCACCGCGGAGCAGACCACCCGGCAGGCCAGCGCCGTCGCCGCCGCCTCCACCCAGGCGACCGCCAACGTGGAGACCGTCGCCGCCGCCGCGGAGGAGCTGTCCAGTTCCATCCAGGAAATCAGCCGGCAGGTCGCCCAGAGCAACAGCATCGCCGGGCAGGCGGTCAGCACCGCCGAGCGGACCGACGCCACCGTCCGCGGGCTGGTCGATGCCGCCCAGCGCATCGGCGAGGTGGTGCAGCTCATCAACGACATCGCCAGCCAGACCAACCTGCTGGCGCTGAACGCCACCATCGAAGCCGCCCGCGCGGGCGAGGCCGGCAAGGGCTTCGCCGTTGTGGCGTCGGAGGTCAAGAACCTCGCCAACCAGACCGCCAAGGCAACGGAGGACATCTCCGGCCAGATCGCCGGCATCCAGCAGGTCAGCCGCGAGGCCGCCGCCGCCATCGCCGAGATCGGCCGCGTGATCGGCGAGATCAGCCACATCTCCACCACCATCGCCTCCGCGGTGGAGGAACAGGGAGCCGCCACGCAGGAGATCAGCCGCAACGTCCAGCAGGCCGCCCGCGGCACGCAGGAGGTGTCCGGCAACATCGCCGGCGTCACCCAGGCGGCGGAAGCCACGGGCGACGCCTCCCGCCAGGTGCTGAACGCCGCCGACGGGCTGACCGGCGAGGCGGAGGGCCTGCGCGGCTTCGTCTCCCGCTTCCTGTCCGACATGCGGGCCGCCTGACGGCCTTTTCCCACCCCCTCTTCCGTCTGACGACGATGGAAGAGGGGTTTTCCTTGCACCGCGCCGGCCCTGTTGGGCAAATAGGGGCTGTTGCGGACCCCGGACTGCCTTTCCCATCATGATCCTGACCCCGATCCCGGCCGAGACGATGCCGGAGGCCCTGGCGACCTTCGAGCGCCTGCTGGCCGGCAAGCCCCTGCCCCTCGCCGCCTTCCGGCGCATCGCCGCCACATGGCCGGTGCCCGGCGGCGTGGACACGCCGGAGCAGCGCGCCGAGGCGGTGCGGCTGGCCCACGCCCACGGGATCGGCACGCTGGACGAGCCGCCGAACGCCTCCTTCATGTGGGACGGCGCGGTCATCCGCACCGACGTGGAATCCACGGTCATCGTGCATGAGGTCGCCCACTGGCTGGTCGCCGCGCCGGAGCGCCGCGCTCTCTACGACTTCGGGCTGGGGCCGGGGCCGGAGACGACGCTGCGCAAGGAAGCGCGCAGCCAGCAGACGCTGACCTTCGAGGAATGCATGCACGAGGAGCAGCAGACCTCCCTGCTGGGCGTGCTGTGGGAAGCGGAGCTGGGCCAGCCGGCGATCCTCGCCTTCCTGGAACAGAACTGGATGGAAAGCTGGGAGCGGGACAGCACCGCCGCCTTCTTCATCCGCCATGTCGAGGAACTCTTCGCCCGCGGCCTGATCGACGCCGAAGGCCGCCCGGCCACGGCCCGCGCCTGGGCCGACGAACGGAAACAGG
Organism: Pseudomonadota bacterium; assembly: GCA_023411035.1. Taxonomy (GTDB): domain Bacteria; phylum Pseudomonadota; class Alphaproteobacteria; order Azospirillales; family Azospirillaceae; genus Azospirillum. The sequence goes on along the minus strand of JAEYPE010000084.1, from coordinate 20,797 downwards.
CTGCCTGAACTTCGCGCTACCTATAAATCAATCAAAATCCTCTGGAGGCTGGACCGTCATGACCCGCAACCTGCTTACGCTGGCCTCCGCGCTGGCCCTGCTCGCCACCCCGGTGGCGGCGGACACGCTGAAGATCGGCATGATCACCACCCTGTCCGGCCCCGGCGCCGGTCTGGGCATCGACATCCGCGACGGCTTCGCGCTGGCGGTGGACCATGCGGGCGGCAAGCTGGGCGGGCAGGACACCCAGGTGATCGAGGCCGACGACCAGCAGAAGCCGGACGTCGCCGTCGGCCTCGCCAACCGCATGGTGGAGCGCGACCGCGTGCAGGTGGTGACCGGCGTGGTCTGGTCGAACCTCGCGCTGGCGATGCTGCCGACGCTGGCCGGCGGGCAGACCTTCTTCATCAGCCCGAACGCCGGCCCGTCGCAGTTGGCGGGCGCGCAGTGCAACCCGTACTTCTTCAACGCCGCCTACCAGAACGACCAGATCCACGAGGCCGTGGGCAAGCATGTCCAGGACCAGGGCTTCAAGAAGGTCTATCTGATGGCCCCCAACTACCCGGCGGGCAAGGACGGTCTGGCCGGCTTCAAGCGCTACTACAAGGGCGAGGTCGCGGGCGAGGTCTATACCCAGGTCGGGCAGCTCGACTACGCGGCGGAGCTGGCGCAGCTCAAGGCCGCCGGTCCGGACGCCGTTTACGTCTTCTACCCCGGCGGCATGGGCATCAACTTCATCAAGCAGTATGAGCAGGCCGGGCTGAAGGGTGCCGTGCCGCTGTTCGGCCCCGGCTTCTCCTTCGACCAGGACATCCTGGCGGCGGTCGGCGAGTCCGCTCTCGGCGTCAAGAACTCCGCCCAGTGGAGCCCGGATCTCGACAACGCCGCCAACCGGAAGTTCGTCGCCGACTTCAAGGCCAAGTACGGGCGCATCCCGTCCATGTACGCCGCCCAGGGCTACGACACGGCACTGCTGATCGACTCGGCGGTGAAGGCGGTCGGCGGCGACCTGAAGGACAAGGACAAGCTGCGGGCGGCGCTGCGCACGGCCAAGCTGGAGAGCCTGCGCGGCGAGGTGGCCTTCAACACCAACCATTACCCGATCCACAACATCTACCTGCGCGAAGTGGTGAAGGGTGCGGACGGTGCGGTGACCAACAAGACCGTCGCCACGGTCTTCGCCAACCACGCCGACGCCTACGCCAAAGACTGCCGGATGAAGTAAGCCGGTAGCGGGACGCCGGACCATGGATGCGCTCCTCCTCGCCGAACAGGGGCTGAACGGGCTTCAGCTTGGCGTGATGCTGTTCCTGATGGCCGCCGGGCTGACGCTCGTCTTCGGCATCATGGACCTCATCAACCTCGCCCACGGCACCTTCTACATGGTCGGCGCCTACCTGACGGCGGCGCTGGTGCCGGTGCTGGACAGCTTCCCGCTGGCGCTGGCGGCGGCGGTGCTGCTGACGGCGCTGCTGGGGCTGGTGGTGGAGGCGGTGGCGCTGCGCACGCTCTACCGCCGCGACCACCTGGACCAAGTGCTGGCGACCTTCGGGCTGATCCTGTTCTTCAACGAGCTGGTGAAGATCATCTTCGGCCCGGTGCCCATCTTCCTGAATCCGCCCGCGGCGCTGGCCGGGACGGTGGACCTGTTCGGGCTGAAATACCCGGCCTTCCGGCTGGCGATCCTGGCCGTGGGCATCGCGGTGGCGGTGTTCCTGTGGCTTCTGATCGCGCGGACGCGGGTCGGGATGCTGATCCGCGCCGGGGCCACCAACCGCGAGATGGTGATGGCGCTGGGGGTGGATGTCCGGCTGCTGTTCGGGCTGGTCTTCGCGCTGGGCTGCGGGCTGGCCGGGCTGGCCGGCGCCATGGCCGGGCCGGTGCTGGCCGTGCAGGTCGGCATGGGGGAGCAGATCCTGATCCTGACCTTCGTGGTCATCGTGATCGGCGGCATCGGGTCGATCCGCGGGGCGCTGGCCGGCGCCCTGCTGGTCGGCATGGTGGACACGCTGGGCCGCGCCCTGCTGCCCGCCGCCTTCCGGCTGGTGATGGATGCGGCCAGCGCGAGCGCCGCCGGGGCCGCGCTGGCCTCCATGGCGATCTATGTGCTGATGGCGGTGGTGCTGGCGATCCGGCCCAAGGGGCTGTTCCCCGCCCATTGAGGAACCGCCAAGGTCGCCCCCGATCACGAACGGGATCACGCCGCCGTTCCGGCAGCAGGTCGCTCCGATGGGCGTCCAGCGGAAGCAGCGGCCCGCGGCGGACGCCATACGGCACCGAATAGAATCGGTTCCGGCCCGCTTCCGGCAGCACAGCGGCAAGCTTCAGAAGTTAACGCTTCGGCAATTCTTCCAACAATATTATTATCGGCAAGAACAACGTTCCGGAGGCCCGCCCATACCGGCACATCGACTTCCCGTGGTTGCAAGGGAGCCATCGCCGTGAATGAAATACATTCGCCCCCCAAGCCCTCCCCCCCGGACGGACGCGCCGTGTCCTCCTGTTCCGGCCCCACCTGCCACTGCAGCAGCGCCACCAAAGCGGCTGAATGCCGGTCGTCCTGCCACTTGAACGATGCGGCGTTCCGGGATCGGGCCAAGGAAATCCTCACCAGCGGACGGAAGATCACCGCCGGCGGCGTCTATCTGATCGGCCTGGAGGACATTCGGGACCAGTTGGGAAAGCGATGGGAGAGCGTGAAGGAACGGGTGCAGGACTACACCGGCCGTCTGCTCGAAAAGGTCCTGTCCAGCCAGGACGTATGGTTCCGGCAAGGCGATTCCCAATACATCATCGTGTTCGCCAATGCGGACATACAGGCCGCGCAGCTGATTTGCGGCAAGATCGTCGAAACCCTGCATCAGGCGCTGCTCGGCCACAGCGACACCAGCCGGATCACCGTCAAGACCGCACTGATGGAAATCGACGGCAGCATCGCGGTCGGCAGCACCCGCCTGAACGAGCTTCTGGTGCAAGCGGCCAGCCAGCAGGGGCGCCCCGCGGACCGGCCCGACGCGGCGGCCCAGCCGCAAGCGGGCCTCCTGCAAAAGGATGGCCCGCAAAAGGAGAGCTTGGCAGCCCAGCCGCAGGCCGAGGAGCGGCGGCGGCCCTCGCTGGCCGACTTCGCCCTGGACAACGGCGAATCGTCGGCGCAGCCGAAGGTGCTTTTCCGCCCGATCTACGACGTGAAGAACAAGGTGATCTCCACCTATACCTGCCGTCCGGACATCCACACCTGCCGCTACATAAACCAGTTCACGATGGACGACACCCTGCAGGAAGAATCCATTTTCGATTACGATATGGAAACCCTGTGCCACGCCATCAGCACCTACAACGAGCTGTACAAGAACAAATTCCGTTACGCCCAGACCATCCCCGTTCATTTTGAAACCATTGCCTCGACCCGGCGCCGGCGGGAATATCTCCAGTCCTGCCGGATGATCCCGAGCTATCTGATTCCCTTCCTGGCTTTCGAACTGGAAGGGCTGCCGCCGGGCATTCCCTACGGACGGCTGGCGGAGATGGTCACCATGCTGCGTCCGTTCGGGCGCGCCATCATCGTCATCCTGCGTGAGGAAAACACCGACATACCGACCTACGCGAACGCCGGCATCAAGGGGGTGGGGCTGTCCATGGACTTCCGGGACGGCGACCAGCGCTGCATCGAGAAAATCCAGTCCTTCTGCCCGCTGCCGCGCAAGCACGGCCTGTTCGCCTATCTGGACGGCGTGCGGAACGCCGTGCAATTGCAGGCCGCCACCGAGGCCGGAGCGGCCTATGTCGGCGGCGCCGTGGTGGGGGAGGACTCCGACGTTCCCGAACATATGAGGCGCTGCACCGAAAAGCAGATGCTCATGAAGGCCAAGGTGAAGGCGCTGCGGAGACGGGCGTAGCCGACGGCAGCGGGATCGAAGGCGGTAGGGCGCAACCCTTTGGTCCGGCTTTTGTGTTCAAGGCCGCCCAACTGTGCGAAAAGATGGATATACCCATCGGGCGACCGTCCCGACAGCCCTCCTTCCGGCCCTCCATGCCCCGCACAGAGACCCGAACCGACCTGTTCACCCGTCCCCGCATCGCCCTGCTGATCCTGCTGGCCGCGGCTTTGGCCCTGCCCACCGTCGCCGACTGGATGGGAGAGCCCTTCTACGTGCGGCTGGCGACGCGCATCCTGGTCTTCGCCCTGGCCGCCGTCAGCCTGGACCTGATCCTCGGCTTCGGCGGGATGGTCAGCTTCGGGCACGCGGCCTTCGTCGGCATCGGCGGCTATGTGGTCGGCATCCTGTTCGCCCATCAGTCGGACGGTTCGACCCTGTTCGGCCTTCCCGGCACGGTGAACGGGCTGATCGTCTGGCCGCTGGCCATGCTGGCGGGGGCGCTGGCCGCGCTGCCGGTGGGAGCGATCTCGCTGCGCACCACCGGCGTGCCCTTCATCATGATCACGCTGGCCTTCGCCCAGATGCTGTTCTACCTGATGACCGGGCTGAAGGCTTACGGCGGGGACGACGGCATCGCGCTGTGGAGCCGGTCCACCCTGCCCGCCCCGCTGAACATCGCCGACCACACCACCTTCTATTACGTGGTGCTGGGGCTGCTGGTGGCGGCTCTGGCGCTGGGCTGGCGGCTGGTCAATTCCCGCTTCGGGCGGGTCATCCGCGGCGCCAAGGACAACGAGCGGCGCATGGCCGCTCTGGGCTATCCGGTCACCCGCTACAAGCTGGCCGCCTTCGTCATCGCCGGGGCGCTGGCCGGGCTGGCCGGGGCGCTGCTCGCCAACGCGACGATGTTCGTCGGGCCGCAATATCTGCATTGGAGCCGGTCGGGCGACCTGATCGTGATGGTCGTCCTGGGCGGCATCGGCACGCTGATCGGCCCGGTGCTGGGCGCCGCGGCGCTTCTTCTGCTGGAGGAGTTCGTTCCGGAGCTGATGGACCTCGCCCATGCCGGGCTGGGCGAACACTGGAAGATCGTCCTGGGGCCGGTGCTGATCCTGCTGGTGCTGTACGCCCGAAAAGGATTGTGGGGCGTCGTCGCCGGGAGGCGTTCATGAACCGCCCGCTGCTGAGCACCGAGTCGCTGGTCAAGCGCTTCGGCGGTCTGGCCGCCACCGACGGCCTCTCGCTCTCCGTGGCGGAGGGGGAACTCCACGCCCTGATCGGCCCCAACGGAGCGGGCAAGACCACCCTGATCGGCCAGTTGTCGGGAGAACTGACGCCCGACTCGGGAACCATCCTGTTCGACGGGCGCGACGTGACCCGCCTGCCGGTGCACAAGCGGGCGCAGCGCGGGCTGGCGCGCAGCTTCCAGATCACCTCGATCTTCCCCAGCTTCACGGCGCTGGACAACGTGGCGCTGGCGGTGCAGGCGCACGCCGGGCACAGCTTCCGCTTCTGGCGCGACGCCGCGCGCGACCGCCGGCTGGCCGAGCCCGCCCGCGCGGTGCTGGAGCGGGTGGGCCTGGGCGCGCGGGCCGATACCCGCGCCGACGCGCTGGCCCATGGCGAGAAGCGGCAGCTTGAGCTGGCGATGGCGCTGGCGACCGGGCCGAAGCTGCTGCTGCTGGACGAGCCGATGGCCGGCATGGGGCCGGAGGACTCCGCCCGCATGGTCGAGCTGCTGCAGGAGCTGAAGGGCGGCGTGACGATCCTGCTGGTGGAGCACGACATGGACGCCGTCTTCGCGCTGGCCGACCGCATCACCGTGCTGGTGCGCGGCAAGGACCTCGCCAGCGGAACCCCGGCGCAGATCCGCAACGACCCGGCGGTGCGCGACGCCTATCTCGGTGACGAACTGGAGGCCGCCTGATGCTGCGCGTCGCCAACCTGACCGCCGCCTACGGCAGCAGCCAGGCCCTGTTCGGCATGGAGATTTTTGTCGATGCGGGGGAGGCCGTGACGCTGATGGGCCGCAACGGCATGGGCAAGACCACGACCATCAAGTCCATCATGGGTCTGGTGGCGCCAACCGGCGGGTCCATCACCTTCGAAGGCGATGAGATCGCGGGCCGCCCGCCGCACCGCATCGCGCGGGCCGGCATCGCCCTGGTGCCGGAGGGGCGGCAGGTCTTCCCCACCCTGACCGTGCGGGAGAACCTGATCGCCACCGCCGCCAACCGCTTCGGGCGGGCCGATCCCTGGACGGTGGAACGGGTGCACGCCCTCTTCCCCCGGCTGGCCGAACGCGCCGGCAACCTCGCCCGCAACCTGTCGGGCGGGGAGCAGCAGATGCTCGCCATCGGGCGCGCCCTGATGACCAACCCGAAGCTGCTGATCCTGGACGAAGCGACCGAGGGGCTGGCCCCGCTGGTGCGGCAGGAGATCTGGGACTGCCTCGCCCGCCTGAAGGACGAGGGGCAGGCGATCCTGGTGGTGGACAAGAACGTGTCCGCCCTGGCGCGATTCGCCGACCGCCATCACGTCATCGAGAAAGGGCGGCTGGTGTGGTCCGGCAGTTCCGCCGCCCTGCTGGCCGACCCCACCCTGAAGGAGCGCTATCTTGGCGTCTGAAGCCTTGTACAGCGGCATGACCGCCGCCGAGATCGACCGCCAGTACAATTTCCGCAAGCTGGTGCCGGAGCATCCGGACTTCTTCGCCCGCTGGCAGGCGGAAAGCGAGGCGGTGCGCGCACGGCTCGGCGGGCGGTACGACATCCCCACCGGCCCGCACCCGCGCCAGCGCGTGGACGTCTTCCCCGCCGGTAAGGACGCGCCGGTGCTGGTCTTCATCCATGGCGGCTACTGGCGGGCGCTGTCGAAGGACCTGCACTCCTTCATCGCCGCGCCCTATGTGGAGCGCGGGGTGGCGGTGGTCCTGCTCGGCTACGGCCTGTGCCCGGACGTGACGATGGACGAACTGTGCGGCCACGCCCAGGCCGGTCTGGACTGGGTGATCGCCAACGCGGCGGACTTTGGCGGCGATTCGCGGCGGGTGGTGGTGTCCGGCCATTCGGCGGGCGGCCACCTGACGGCGAAGCTGGTCTCGGAAAACCGCGACCGCGTGGCGGGCGGCATCCCGATCAGCGGCATCTACGACCTGGAACCGCTGCTGGGCTTCGAGGTGAACGAGCAGTTGCGGCTCGATCCCGACTCGGCGCGGCGGCTGAGCCCGATCCACGCCGTTCCCGCCCCGGCCCCGCTGCTGATGCCGGCGCTGGGCGGCCTTGAGACCGACGCCATGCACCGCCAGCAGGCGGACTACGTCCTGGCCTGGGCCGCGCAGGGCAACGCGGTGCGGGAGATCGTGGAGCCGGGCGCCCACCATTTCAGCGTGGTGGACCGCTTCGCCGAACCAGGCAGCGCGCTGTTCGAAGCGGCGCTGGGCATGATCAAAGCCACCTGAAGCCGGAAACGAAAGAAGCCTCTCCGCAGGGAGAGGCTTCTTCATGAGCGTTCGCTCGAAGGAGAGTGGCGGATGGGGGGAGATTCGAACTCCCGATACCCTTGCGGGTATGCCGCATTTCGAGTGCGGTGCATTCAACCGCTCTGCCACCCATCCGCTGCCCCGTTTCCGGGGTGGCGCGGAACCTACCCAAAAGCTTTTGGCGATGCAAGCCCTTGTTTGCAGGAAAATGAACGCGAAAATGCCACCATGTCTGTTGACTCCCGGTGGCCCATCGGTTAAATCCCCGCTCTCACGAACGGGCTTGCACCTCAAACGGTGGGCGAGCGGCCCTCTGTTTGTTTTGAGATAGGCAGTGACGACGATGTTTGCAGTGATCCGCACCGGCGGCAAGCAGTACAAGGTCGCCAATGGCGACGTGATCCGCGTTGAGAAGCTCGAGGCCGAGGCCGGCGCTTCCATCACGCTCAACGACGTGCTGATGGTCAGCGACGGCGGCAGCACCACCCTGGGCACCCCGACGGTTGCCGGCGCTGCTGTGACCGCCGAGGTCGTCGCCCAGGATCGCGGTCCGAAGATCATCGTCTTCAAGAAGAAGCGCCGCCAGAACTACCGCCGTAAGAACGGCCATCGCCAGGACCTGACCGTCCTGCGCATCACCGGGATCAACGGCGCCGCCTGAACGGCCGCCGACCAGTCACAGGAGTAACTCCCCATGGCCCATAAAAAAGCAGGCGGCTCCTCGCGCAACGGCCGCGATTCCGCTGGCCGCCGTCTCGGCGTGAAGCGCTTCGGTGGCGAGAACGTCGTCGCCGGCAACATCATCGTCCGCCAGCGCGGCACGAAGTTCCACCCCGGTGAGAACGTCGGCATCGGCAAGGACCACACCCTGTTCGCCAAGACGGACGGCGTGGTGGCCTTCAAGCACAGCGCCCAGGGGCGCACCTACGTCGCCATCGAGGCGGTGGAGGTCCCGGCGGTCGCGGCCGAGTAATCTCGTCCGGCCCGTACGGTAGAAGCGGATAAATCGGGGGTCCGGGCAACCGGCCCCCGATTTTCTTTTGTTGATGTGGTGGTCACCGGCCCCCTTCCCGCGGTTGGAGGACGGTGCGCAAACGGTAGAATGGCCGGCACGGTCCCCCGATGAAATTCCTCGATCAAGCCAAGGTGTATCTGAAAAGCGGCGACGGCGGTCCCGGCGCCGTGGCCTTCCGCCGCGAGAAGTTCATCGAATACGGCGGACCGGACGGCGGCAACGGCGGCCGTGGCGGTGACGTCGTGCTGGAGGTCGTGGACGGCCTGAACACGCTGATCGACTACCGCTACAAGCAGCATTTCAAGGCCCAGCGCGGCAACCACGGCATGGGCGCCAACCGCAACGGCGCCAAGGGCACCGACATCGTGCTGCGCGTGCCGGTCGGCACCCAGATCCTGGACGAGGATCAGGAGACCGTGCTGCTCGACCTCACGGAGCCCGGCCAGCGCGTCGTCTTCCTGAAGGGCGGCGACGGCGGCTTCGGCAACGCCTATTACAAGACCCCGACCAACCGCGCCCCGCGCAAGTCCCATCCCGGCTGGCCGGGGGAGGAGCGCTGGGTCTGGCTGCGGCTGAAGCTGATCGCCGACGCCGGCCTGCTGGGCCTGCCCAACGCCGGCAAGTCCACCTTCCTGGCCGCGACCACGGCGGCGAAGCCGAAGATCGCCGACTACCCCTTCACCACGCTTGCCCCCAACCTGGGCGTGGTCCGCGCGGGCGACGAGGAGTTCGTGATCGCCGACATCCCCGGCCTGATCGAAGGCGCCCATGAGGGGCACGGACTGGGCGACCGCTTCCTCGGCCATGTGGAGCGCACCCGCGTGCTGCTGCACCTGATCGACGGCACGGCGGAGGATGTGGTGCAGTCCTACACCACCATCCGCAACGAGCTGATCGCCTATGGCGGCAACCTCGCCGACAAGCCGGAGATCATCGGCCTGAACAAGGCCGACGCCCTGCTGGACGAAGAGGTCGCGGAGAAGAAGGCGGCGCTGGAGGAGGCGTCGGGCGCGGAAGTGATGGTGCTGTCCGGCGCGACCGGCCAGGGCGTCCAGACCGTGCTTTACCGCTTGCTCACGCTCATCAAACAGTCCAAGGAAGAGGAGCCCGACGTCATCCACGCCCCCGCCACCCGCTCCATCCCCCGGCCGCCGGTCGGCCAGAAGATGGACGACGAGTATGCGGGCTGGAACGAGGAGACGGGCGAGTATGACGAACTCCCCGACGACTCGGATGAGGACGGGGACGACTGGGACGATGAAGGCGACGATGACGGTGACGACACCGATAACAGCGGCCACGGCGACAACCCCAAAGGCTGAGGCTTCCTCCCTGCTCCCCACCCTGCTTGACGCGCGGCGGCTGGTCGTCAAGATCGGCTCCGCCCTGCTGGTGGACAGCGCCACCGGCCAGATGCGCCGCGACTGGCTGGACGCCCTGGCCGACGACGTGGCCGCCTGCCGCAAGCGCGGGCAGGAGGTGGTGATCGTCACCTCCGGCGCCGTCGCCTGCGGGCGGGAGCATCTGGGGCTGGTGGGTCGCCCGCTGCGGCTCGAGGAAAAGCAGGCCGCCGCCGCCACCGGCCAGATCCGGCTGGCCGCCGCCTATCAGGAGACGCTGGCCCGCCACGGCCTGACCGTCGCCCAGGTGCTGGTGACGCTGGAGGACACGGAGGAGCGCCGCCGCCACCTGAACGGGCGCGCCACCATCGACACGCTGCTGAAGCTGGGCGCCGTCCCGGTCATCAACGAGAACGACACGGTCGCGACCTCCGAAATCCGTTTCGGCGACAACGACCGTCTGGCCGCGCGCGTGGCCCAGATGATCAGCGCCGACACGCTGGTTCTGCTGTCGGACATCGACGGCCTCTACACCGCCGACCCGCGCAAGGACCCGGCGGCGCAGCACATCCCGGTCGTGCAGGAACTGACCTCGGCCATCGAGAGCATGGCGGGGGAACCGCCGCCCGGCTACAGCTCCGGCGGCATGGTGACCAAGATCGTCGCGGCGCGCGTGGCCCTGGCCGCCGGCTGCCGCATGGTCATCGCCAAGGGCAAGCGCATGAACCCGCTGGCGGCGCTGGAGCAGCGGCCCGAGCAGGGCGGCGCGCTGTGCACCTGGTTCCTGCCCGCGGCCTCCCCCTCCTCCGCGCGCAAGGCGTGGATCGGCGGCAACCTGAACGCCCATGGGGCGCTGACCGTGGACGCGGGTGCCTTGAAGGCGCTCGCCAACGGGGCCAGCCTGCTGCCCGCCGGGGTGCGCGCCGTGGACGGCGACTTCGAGCGCGGCGACGTGGTGGTGGTGAAGGCCCCGGACGGGCGCGAGGTGGCGCGCGGCCTGACCGCCTACGCCGCCGAGGACGCCCGCCGGATCGCCGGACGCAAAAGCCACGAGATCGAAGAGATCCTGGGCTACCGGGGCCGCGACGAGATGATCCACCGCGACGATCTGGTGGTGCGGTGAGCGGCTCGAATCCGGGCCGCCCGCCCCTGCGGGCCATCCTGTGGGACATCGACGGCACGCTTCTGGACAGCGAGCCCTGGCACCAGCGCGCCACCATCGCGGTCTGCCGCCTGCACGGCCACGAGTTCTCCGACCAGGACTACGCGGCCACGCTGGGCGTCGCCTTCCCGGACCTCTACGCGCGGCTGCACGCCGCCCGGCCTATGGCCCTGACCTTCCGGGAATGGGCGGACGCCATCACCGACCTCTATCTGGAGCGCATCGCGGAGGTGGAGGCGCGGGCCGGCGCCCTGGCGTTGGTGGACGCCTTCGCCGGGCGCGGGCTGCTCCAGGCCTGCGTGTCGAACAGCGGGCGCCGGGTGGTGGAGGCCAACCTGCGCCACATCGGCAGCCCGCATTTCCTCTTCGGCCTCAGCCGCGACGACGTGACCAACGGCAAGCCGGACCCCGAACCCTACCTGACCGCGGCCCTCCGCCTGGGCGTGCCGCCCGCGGCCTGCGCGGTGATCGAGGACAGCCCCACCGGCGCCCGCTCCGCCAAGGCCGCCGGGATGCTGACCATCGCCTGGCCCCAGCACGCCGACCTGCTGTTCGAAGCCGCCGACCATGTGGTGGAGGACCCGGCGGCGCTGGACTGGGACGGCCTGTGCGTCCTTGCCGAGCGCATGGCGGCGGACTGACCCGACCGATCGGCCTGACCGCCGCCCGCCCTCTCGGTCACCCCTTGGTGAAGAAGAAATAGGCCGTCATCGCCACGCCCACCACGATCACGAACTTGCGCAGGATCGGCGGCGGGATGTGGCGGGCGACGGCGGCCCCGGCATAGCCGCCGGCCACGGCGGCCACCAGCATGATCAGCGCCTCGTTCCAATAGACGGCGCCGCCGAAGACGAAGGCCACCACCGCCACCGCGTTCAGGCAGCCGGACACCAGCGCCTTCAGTCCGTTCATCGCGTGCAGGTCGGTCAAGCCGAAGACGCCCAGCGTCGCCAGGATCAGGATGCCGATTCCCCCGCCGAAATAGCCGCCGTAGACGGCGATGAAGAACTGCACGATCAGCACCGCGCCGTGCCCGACCTTGAAGTTGCGGCGGACGTAGGCCGACACCTTCGGGCCGAAGGCGAACAGCACCGTCGCGAACAGCAGCAGCCAGGGCACGATGATCTCGAAGGTGCGCTGCGGCGTCCACAGCAGCAGCAGCGCTCCCAGCAGACCGCCGATCAGGCTGACGCCCAGGAAGGCCGGCAGATTGATTTCCTTGATCCGCCCCAATTCCCGTCGATAGCCGTAGGCGCTGGCGAAAGCGCCCGGCGACACCGCCACCGTGCTGGTCGCGTTGGCGTTCAGCGGCGGCACCCCGGCCATGATGAGCGCGGGGAAGGTCAGGAAGCTGCCGCCACCGGCCACGGCGTTGAGCACGCCCGCGAAGAAGGCGGAGACGATCAGCAGCAAGGTCAGCATGGGAAACACGATCCGGAGGCAGGAAGAAAAAGCCCGCGGACTATGCCTTTTTGCTGAGGCTTACGGTACTGCGTTTTCGGCGGCGCGGAATTTCACGCACAACCGATGGGGTCTAGCGGTTCGGTGGAAGCGTGCGGAGGTATGCCACCAAAGCGCCCAACTCGCCGTCGCTCATGGTCTTGTAATAGTGATAGCCCATGGGCGGGCTCAGACGGCTGCCGTCCGGGCGCACCCCCTCGGTGATGGCCTTGCGGATCTCCGCGTCGGTCCAGGTGCCCAACCCGTGTTCCTTATCCTGCGTGATGTTGCGGGACACGGTGGTGCCCCAGGGTCCGGCGAAGCTCCGCCCGCCCACGCCCGCGCGGGTCATGTCCAGCCGCCCGTCCGGCAGCATCGGCGTGTGGCATTCCATGCAGTGGCCGAGCGGTCCGGCCATGTACGCGCCGTAGGCCACCGGGTCCGCACGCGGCACCTCCGCCACTGTCCCCACCGGCGGGCCATAGGCGGCGGGCAGCGCCATGCGGTATTCGGACTTCGGCACGGCGTTGCGCACCGGCGGCACGCTGCGCAGATAGGCCACGATGGCGCGCAGGTCCCCATCCGACAGGCCGCGGTAGAAGCCGAAGGGCATCGGCGGGCCGATCAGGCTGCCGTCGGGGCGCTTGCCCTCGCGGATGGCGGCGATCAGTTGCCCGTCGGTCCAGCGCCCGATTCCGGTGTCCGGGTCCGGCGTGATGTTGGGGGCATAGGCGGTGAAAGGCTCCTCCACGAAGGGCGTGCCGCCGGCCATCTCCATCCCCGCCACCGGACCGCCCGGCCCCTGCGGGGTGTGGCAATTGCCGCAGGCGGCGATCCCGTTGACCAGCGCGCGCCCGCGCTCCAGGGGCGTCTCGGCCCAGGCCGTCGCGATGATGCAGGGCAACAGCAGGCACGCGGCGACGCTGCCGCGGCGCACAAGCCGGAACATGGGGCTCTCCCTCATCGATTGCGCAGGAGGAAACGCTACCTTCGCAATCGACCGCGGCCCATACGGATTGTTGAGTATTCCAATCGGATTTTCGGCGTAACCGGCATGGCTTTCGCGGGGGCGCGGGATCGGCTATGGTTCTGCCCCTTTCCAATCGCCCCTTTTCAATCGCCCCTTTTCAATCGGCAGATGCCACTGGAGTGAGACCGATGTCCGCCCTGCTTGAAACCAACGACGCCTTGCACGATCAGATGCTCGCCCTCGGCCGCGCCGCCCGCGCCGCCGCGGCGGAGCTGGCGACCGTGCCAAGCCCGTCGAAGGATCAGGCGTTGAGGGCGGCGGCCGCCGCGATCCGCGCCCGCAAGGCGGAGATCCAGGCGGCGAACGACGAGGACGTGGCCGCCGCCAGGGAACGCGGCCTCGCCGGTCCCATGATCGAGCGGCTTGCCCTGAACGACGCCCGCATCGAGGCGATGGCCAAGGGGCTGGAGGACATCGCCGACTTCCCCGATCCCATCGGCGGCGTCATCGCCGAATGGACCCGCCCCAACGGGCTGCTCATCCAGCGCGTGCGCGTGCCGCTGGGCGTGATCGGCATCATCTATGAGAGCCGTCCCAACGTGACCGCCGATGCCGGCGGCCTCTGCCTGAAGTCGGGCAACGCGGCCATCCTGCGCGGCGGATCGGAGAGCATCCGTTCCTCGCGCGCCATCGCCGCCTGTCTGGCCGATGGGCTGCGGGCCGCCGGCCTGCCGGAAGCCGCCGTCCAGCTCGTCCCCACCACGGACCGGGCGGCGGTCGGCCACATGCTGACCATGCGCGACTTCATCGACGTGATCGTCCCGCGCGGCGGCAAGTCGCTGATCCAGCGCATCGCCGAGGAAAGCCGCATCCCGGTCATCAAGCATCTGGACGGCAACAACACCGTCTATGTCGATGCCGGCGCCGACCTGGAAAAGACGCGCAAGGTGGTGATGAACGCCAAGATGCGCCGCACATCCATCTGCGGCGCCGCCGAAACGCTGCTGGTTGACCGCAAGATCGCCGACGCCGTTCTGCCGGTGCTCGTGAAGGACCTGCTGGACGCCGGCTGCGCCATCCGCGGCGACGAGGCCGCCCAGGCCGCCGACCCGCGGGTGATGGCGGTGGCGCCCGAGGATTGGGACACCGAGTATCTGGACGCCATCATCGCCTGCGGCGTGGTGGACGGGGTGGACGGAGCGATCGACCACATCAACCGCCACGGCTCCCACCACACCGACGCCATCGTGACCGAGGACCCGGCGGCGGCGGAGCGTTTCCTCCAGCGCATCGACAGCGGCATCGTCCTGTGGAACGCCAGCACCCAGTTCGCCGACGGCGGCGAGTTCGGCATGGGGGCGGAGATCGGCATCTCCACCGACAAGTTCCACGCCCGCGGCCCGGTGGGTGCGGAGCAGCTCACCAGCTACAAGTATGTCGTGCGCGGCGATGGCCAGACGCGGCCCTGAGGGTTGCGCCTGCCCCCTCCCCGGCCCTCCCCCGCTGCGCGGGAGAGGGGGATTGGGCGGAGCGCTGCTTGCCCCCTCCCTCGCCGCCGGCGGGGGAGGGTTGGGGAGGGGGCATTGACGCTCCCCAACCGCTACTCCGGCCCCCTCCACGCGGGCCTGCGCATCGGGCTGCTCGGCGGGTCGTTCAACCCGGCGCACGCGGGACACCGGCACATCAGCCTGTACGCGCTGAAGGCGCTGGGGCTCGATCAGGTGTGGTGGCTGGTCAGCCCGCAGAACCCGCTGAAGCCAGTGAAGGGCATGGCGCCGCTCGCCGACCGGCTGGATGAGGCCCGGCGCACCGCCCGCCACCCGGCCATCCGGATCACCGCCATCGAGCGGGAGCTAGGCACCCGCTACACCGCCGACACGCTTGCCGCGCTGACGCGCCGCTTCCCGAAAACGCACTTCGTCTGGCTGATGGGGGCGGACAATCTTCGGCAAATCCCCCGCTGGCGGCATTGGACACGGATCTTCCGACTGGTGCCGGTTGCAGTTCTCGCCCGTCCAACTTATTCTATAGGGGCGCTTGGTGGCATAGCCGCTCAGCGCTATGCCCGTCGCCGGGTGAGCATGCACAGGGCCAAGGGGTTGGCCGGCTCCGAAACGCCGGCCTGGATCTTCCTCCGCAACCCGCTGCATCCGGCTTCGGCGACGGCGATCCGCCGGGCACGTGCCAGCGGGTCGTGACCCTGTATCGCGAGGTGGGTACCATCAACACGTTCATCGAACCGGCCGCGCCCGTTGTGCGGCCCGCGCCCGTTCCCCAGCCGGACGAACTGAAGGCGCTCGTCGAAAAGTCCCTGGACGACGATCAGGCCGAAGACGTCGTCGTCATCGACCTTGCCGGCAAGACCAGCATCGCCGACTACATGATCGTGGCGTCGGGCCGCAACACCCGGCACATCGCCGCCATGGCCATGAAGCTGGCCGACCGGCTGAAGCAGTCCGGCCTGCGCGGCGTCGAGGTCGAGGGCTTGGCCCAGTGCGACTGGGTTCTGGTCGATGCCGGGGACGTCATCGTCCACCTGTTCCGCCCGGAAGTCCGGACCTTCTACAACATCGAGAAGATGTGGGGTCTGGAGACGCCGCGGCCCTCCGCCGAGCGCATGAGCGCCTGACGGACGAACACCGGGACGAGAGTCGAGCGGGAAACGAGGGGGAGTCGGACCGATGCGTCTGTGGCTTGCCGCGGTTGGGCGGTCACGGACCGGTCCGGCGCGCGATCTCTATGAAGAGTATGCGGGCCGCCTGTCCTGGCCGCTGACGCTGCGCGAGGTCGAGGTGAAGAAACGCCTGACCTCGGACGAGCTGAAGCGGCAGGAGGCGGAGCTTCTGCTGGCCGCCATCCCCGCCGGGGCCGTCGTCGTGGCCCTGGACGAGCGCGGCAAGACCATCACCAGCGAAGCCTTCGCCGCGAAGATCGGCGGCTGGCGGGACCAGGGGGCGGGCGACATCGCCTTCCTGATCGGCGGGGCGGACGGCCACGGCGACGCCGTGCGGGCGCGCGCCGATTTTCTTTTGGCCCTGGGCGCCATGACATGGCCCCATATGCTGGTGCGAGGCATGTTGGCGGAGCAAATCTACCGTGCCCAGCAAATTCTGGCCGGACACCCCTATCACCGTGCATGACCGCCATTGTGCGGATGCCCATTGCGCGTGTGTGAGGGCGTGCCATTTTCTGATCCGGCCCAAGGCGATTTGCGCGTAGAAAAACACCCGCCACCAGAACGCTGGTGGCGGAAAGTTCGACCGAGAGCCGCAACCCGACCGTGACAGGCGTATGAGGAGCGTGATGACCGAGACCAATCGTCCCCGACCCGTAGTGCTGTGCATCCTGGACGGCTGGGGCTACCGCGAGGAGCGCGAGGACAACGCCATCGCCCAGGGCGACACGCCCAACTGGGACCGGCTGTGGTCGTCGGAGCCGCACGCCTTCCTGGAGGCGAGCGAGGAGGAGGTCGGTCTGCCCAAGGGCCAGATGGGCAACTCCGAGGTCGGACACATGAACCTGGGCGCCGGCCGCGTCGTGCGCCAGGATCTGGTGATGATCGACCACGCCATCGTCGAGGGCGAACTGGAGCGCAACGCCGCGCTGAACGATCTCGCCAAGGCGCTGCTGGCGTCGGGCGGGCGCTGCCACATCCTGGGGCTTCTGTCGCCGGGCGGCGTGCACTCGCACCAGGACCACATCGCGGCCCTGGCCGGCGTGCTGTCGCATGAGGGCGTTCCGGTCGAGATCCATGCCTTCACCGACGGTCGCGACGTGCCGCCGCAGAGCGCCAAGGACCAGATGGCCGAATTCATGGCCGACGTGCATGCCCTGCCCGGCGTCAACGTCGCCACGGTCAGCGGGCGCTATTACGCCATGGACCGCGACAAGCGCTGGGACCGCGTCGCCAAGGCCTACGCCGCGCTGGTGAGCGCCGAGGGCGAGAAGGCCGCCGACCCGATCCAGGCCATCGAGCGGAGCTACGCCGCCGGCACCCACGACGAGTTCATCCTGCCGACCGTCATCGACGGCTACACCGGCATGAAGGACGGCGACGCCATCCTGATGGCGAACTTCCGCGCCGACCGCGCCCGCGAAATCCTGGCCGCCTTCGTGGACCCGGCCTTCGACGGGTTCGAGCGCGCCGCCGTGCCGAAGCTGGCCGCCGCCGTGGGCATGGTCGAATACTCGTCCACGCTCGCCAAGCTGATGACGACCATCTTTCCGCCGAAATCCCTGACCAAGGTGCTGGGAGAAGTGGTCAGCGAGGCCGGATTGACCCAGTTGCGCATCGCCGAAACGGAAAAGTACCCGCACGTCACCTTCTTCTTCAACGGTGGCGAGGAGCGCGTGTATCCGGGCGAGGACCGCATCCTGGTGCCGTCTCCGAAGGTCGCCACCTACGATCTCCAGCCGGAGATGTCCGCCGCCGAGGTGACCGACAAGGTTGTGGCCGCGGTGGACAGCGGCAAGTACGACCTGATCGTCATCAACTACGCCAACCCCGACATGGTTGGCCACAGCGGCATCCTGCCCGCCGCCATCAAGGCGGTGGAGGCCGTCGACGCCAGCCTGGGCCGGCTGGAGGCCGCGGTGCGCGCCCAGGGCGGCGTGATGCTGGTCACCGCCGACCACGGCAACTGCGAGCTGATGAAGGACCCGGAGACCAACGGCCCGCACACCGCCCACACGCTGGACAAGGTGCCGCTGGTGCTGGTGAACGGCCCCGCCGGGGTGTCCGCCATCCGCAGCGGGCGTCTGGCCGACATCGCCCCGACCCTGCTGGACCTGATGACGCTGCCGCAGCCGGCGGAGATGACCGGCAAGAGCCTGATCGACCGCGCCGCCGCGCGGGCCGCCGCGGAATAAGGCGGAACAGGGCATGGGCGCAGGGTGCGGTCATCCGGCGGGCGTTGCTCTGCTCCCCCTCCCCGTCTCTTTTCCGCGTGTCGCGGGGGAGAGACGGGCGTTTCCCTGGCTGTCGGCTTTCCTGGCCGCCGCACTCGCCGTCCCCGCCGCGGCCACGGCGCAGACCGAGTCTCCCGGCCAGACGCTGAAGCGGGTGGAGCAGGGCATCCAGGCCGACAAGGCCCTTCAGAAGCAGCTCGAACGCCAGTCCCAGACGCTCCAGAGGGAACTGGACGAGTTGCGCGACCGGCTGGTCGGTCTGGCCGACCAGGAACGGGCGCAGGAAGGCGACCTCGCCCACCTCGAAGAGACCCTGACGGCGCTGGAGGCGCAGGAGCGCAGCCAGGCCGAGCGGCTGGAGGGCGAGCGTCAGCAGATCGCCGCCCTTCTGGCCGCCCTGCAGCGCGTCGCCCGCATCCCTCCGGAAGCGGCGCTGGCCCGCCCGGACGGGCCGGTGGACACGTTGCGCTCCGCCCTGCTGCTGCGCGACACGGTGCCGGCCCTGCGCGCCCGTGCCGACGCGCTGGCCCAGGCGCTGACCCGGCTGGCCGAGACGCGCGAGTCGCTGGAGGCCCAGCGCAGCCGCGCCAACGCCGCCCGTCTGACCCTGATCGAGCGCCGGAAGGAAATCGCCGGTCTGGTCGCCCGCCGCGAGGAATTGTCACGCCAGACGGAGGAGGACCGGCTTCAGGTCGCCCAGCGCACCGCCCGGCTGAGTGGTCAGGCCGCCGACCTGCGCCAGTTGATGGAGCGGATCGAGGCCGAGCGCCGCGCCGCCGCCGCGGCCGCCGCCAAGCGCGAGGCCGAACGCCTTGAGGCGGAGCGCCGGGAGGCCGAACGCAAGCTCGCCGAGCAGAAGGCCGCCGAACAAAAATTGGCCGAACAGAGGCTTGCGGAACAACGGCTTGCGGAGCAGCGCGCCAGGGCCGAGGCGGGAGCCGCCCGCGCCGCGCCGAACAGTCCGCCCGGCGGCCCTACCGGAGAACGCCTGCCGGTGGGAGGCCGGGTGACCGTCCGCTACGGCGAGGCCGACCGCTACGGCGCCGCCAGCCGGGGGATCACCATCCAGGCCCGCCCCGGTTCGACGGTGGTGTCTCCGCAGGCCGGCACGATCGCGTTCGCGGGGCCGTTCCGCGGCTATGGCCAAATCTTGATCGTGGAACACAGCCATGGATATCATAGTCTCATCGCTGGATTTGGCCGCATCGACACGGCCGTCGGGAAGCGCGTGGCCACCGGGGAGCCCATTGGCCTTATGCCCACCGACGGTTCACCCGATCTTTACTTCGAGCTTCGACGTCACGGACAGCCGATCAATCCACAGCGCGGTTTCGGCGCCCCGGAGGGGAAAGGACAAGGGTAGATGAGGATAGTCAAGCGTGCCGCCACCGCCGCGGCCCTGGTGTTTCTGGGCGCCGGCGTTGCCACCGTCACCGCGCAGGTGAACACCGGCAACAGCTCCGAGACCTATCGCCAGCTCAACCTGTTCGGCGATGTCTTCGAGCGCGTGCGCGCCGAGTATGTCGAGTCGACGACGGACGAGCAGCTCATCGAATCCGCCATCAACGGAATGCTGACCTCGCTCGACCCGCATTCCAGCTATCTGAACCGCAAGAGCTTCCAGGACATGCAGGTGCAGACCCGCGGCGAGTTCGGCGGGCTGGGCATCGAGGTGACGATGGAGAACGGCCTGATCAAGGTCGTGTCCCCCATCGACGACACCCCGGCCTTCCGCGCCGGCTTGCAGCCGGGCGACCTGATCATCCAGCTCAACGGCGAGGCGGTGATGGGCCTGTCGCTGAACGAGGCCGTGGAAAAGATGCGCGGCCCGGTGGGCAGCGACATCAAGGTGACCGTGCGCCGCGGCGAAGCCGGGGAGCCGTTCGAGGTCACCCTGACCCGCGCCGTCATCAAGGTGCAGTCGGTCCGCTTCCGCACCGAGGGTGAGATCGGCTACATCCGCATCACCAGCTTCAACGAGCAGACGCAGCAGGGGCTGGAGAAGGCCATCGCCTCCATCCAGCAGCAGTTGGGCGACAAGCTGAAGGGTTATGTCCTCGACCTGCGCAACAACCCCGGCGGCCTGCTCGATCAGGCGGTGTCCGTCTCCGACACCTTCCTGGAGAAGGGGGAGATCGTCTCCACCCGCGGCCGCAAGGCGGAGGAAGGGACCCGCTACAACGCCAAGCCCGGCGACCTCGCCAAGGGCCTGCCGGTCGTGGTGCTGGTCAACGGCGGGTCGGCCTCGGCCTCCGAGATCGTCGCGGGCGCGCTTCAGGACCACAAGCGGGCGCTGGTCCTGGGCACCCAGTCCTTCGGCAAGGGCTCGGTTCAGACGATCATCCCGCTGCCCGGCCACGGCGCCATGCGCCTGACCACGGCGCGCTACTACACGCCATCCGGCAAGTCGATCCAGGCGCTGGGCATCACCCCGGACATCGAGGTGCATCCGGCCCGCGTGGAGGAGACCGACCAGGGTCTGATCCGCCGCCGCGAGAGCGACCTGCGCGGCGCCCTGCGCAACCCGGACACACCCCGCCCGGCCACCACCAAGCCGGCGCCGGGTCCGGGCGCCAGCGGGGCTCCGACGCCCGGTGCGGCCC